>NZ_CP101823.1:2400000-2750301 GCF_024498175.1 Haloplanus salinarum | reverse complement strand
CTCCCTGCTCGTCCTCGACGCCGCCATCGGCCAGGGCGCCAAGGAGCAGGCCCGCCAGTTCGACGACTCCATCGGCATCGACGGCGTCGTCATCACGAAACTCGACGGCACCGCGAAGGGCGGCGGCGCGCTGACGGCGGTCAACGAGACCGACTCCTCCATCGCCTTCCTCGGCACCGGCGAGACGGTCCAGGACATCGAGCGCTTCGAGCCCGACGGCTTCATCTCCCGGCTGCTGGGGATGGGCGACCTCAAACAGCTCTCGGAGCGCGTCGAGCGGGCGATGGCCGAGACGGGCGAGGAGGAGGACGACTGGGACCCGCAGGACATCATGGAGGGCTCGTTCACCCTCAAGGATATGCAAAAGCAGATGGAGGCGATGAACAACATGGGGCCGCTGGACCAGGTGATGGACATGATCCCCGGCATGGGCGGCGGGCTGATGGACCAGCTCCCCGACGACGCCATGGACGTCACCCAAGAGCGGATGCGGACCTTCGACGTGGCGATGGACTCGATGACCGACGAGGAGCTCGAGAACCCCCGCATCGTCGGGCAGGAACGCGTCGAGCGCATCGCCCGTGGCGCCGGCGTCGACGAGGAATCGATCCGCGAACTCCTCGAACAGCACCGGATGATGGAACGCACGATCAAGCAGTTCCAGGGGATGGGCGACGGCGACATGCAGCGGATGATGAAGAAACTCCAGCAGGGCGACGGTGGCGGCGGCATGGGCGGCATGGGCGGCATGGGGCCGTTCGGCTGATCGACGGCCCGGGATTTTTGGTCGGGACCGTCCGTAGACACGCGCCGTGCCGAACGCCGATCACCCGTGGGTTGCCCGCCTCCGGACGCTCGACGTCCTCGCGCTGACCGCGCTGTTGTGGTTTCTGGCCAAGTTCCTCCGGTACGCCTTTCCGCCGCTGTTCGGGACGTTCCGGGAACTCTACGGCGTCTCCAACACCGAACTCGGGACGCTCTTTTCGGCGCTGATGGCCGGCTACGCCGTGATGCAGTTCCCCTCCGGTGCGCTGGCCGACCGAATCGGTGTCGTCCGCGTCATCGTCGCGGGCGCGCTCGTGGCGTCGGGGGCGTCCTTCGCGCTGTTCGTCTCGACGCAGTACGCCCTGCTGACGGTCGCCGTCGTCGGTATCGGCCTCGGCACCGGCGCCCACAAGACGGTCGCTATCACACTCCTCTCGGCGGTGTACCCCGACCGGACCGGCCGGGCGCTCGGCGTGATGGGCACCGTCGGCGAATTCGGCGGGGCACTCGCCCCCGTTCTCGTGGTCACCGTCCTCGCGGCCGCGCTCCGGTGGCAGTCGCTCTTCCTGGGAGCCGCCCTCGGCGGCCTCGTCCTCGCGGGCGCTTTCGCCCTCCGCGTGCCCGCCCGTCTCCCCGACGCGGGTGCGATCCCCGAAACCGGTGACGACACCGGCTTCCGGACCTATCTCGACGCCTTCACCGTCCCGTCCCTGACGGCGTTCGCCGTCGCTGCCGTCTGTATCGCGTTCTCGGTCAGCGGCGTCACCGCCTTCCTCCCGCTGTTCCTGGAGAGTCGACCCGGCGTCGACGCCAGCGCGGCCGGTCTGCTGTACAGCGGCTTCTTCCTCGTCTCGGGTGTCCAGCCGATCACCGGCGACGTCGCCGACCGACTCGGTCGCCTGCGTGTGATCGCGGCCCTCCTCCTGCTCGCGATCACGGCGCTGCTCACGCTGCTCGTCGCGGGCACCGGGCTCGTCACCGTCGGGACGGCGACGCTCGCGCTCGGGGTCGGGATCCACGGGATTCGACCCGGCCGCGACGCCCACCTCATGGCGATCATCCCGGACGACGTGGTCGGCGGGACGCTCGGCATCGTGCGGACGTCGATGCTGGGCATGAGCGCCGTCTCGCCCGCGGTCGTCGGCTACCTCTCCGACGTGTCGACGTTCGACGTCGCCTTCGGCGTCCTCGCGGTGGCCTTCGGCCTCGCGGCGGTCATCGTGCTCGGCCTCGCGCTCGCGCGGTAGTCGTCGACCGGCCCCCCGACTTTTCATCCCGGCCCGCATTGCTTCCGACGATGAGCGTCCAGGAGGTTGCCGTCGAGGCCTACCGCGAGGCACTCCCGGCGCTCGGTGCCAGCCTCGTCGGCGGCCTGCTGGCCGGCCTCGTCCTCGGCGGGATGCGTTCGGACCTCCAGACCGTCGAGGGCCTGCTCGTCCTCGTGCCCGCCCTGCTCGCCACCCGCGGCAACGTCTACGGCTCGTTCGGGGCGCGGCTGGCGACCGGCCTCCACCAGGGACTGATCGAGCCGCGGGTCCGCGCCGGCGACCGCCGCCTCCGCGCCGCGGCGGCCGCAGCCCTCGCCAACGGGGTCGCCACCTCGCTGTTCGCCGCCGCCGCGGCCGTCGCCATCCTCTCGACGCTCGGGCTGCCCGTCGCCGGCCTCGGCCGACTCCTCGGCATCGCCCTCGTCGCCGGCCTCCTCTCGGGAGTCACGCTCACCGCCGTCGTCGTCGCCGTCGTCTTCGCCGGCTACCGCCGCGGTCACAACCCCGACACGCTCGTCGGCCCCCTCGTCACGACGACCGGCGACGTCTTCGGCGTCCTCTTTCTCCTGATCGCGGTCCGAACCGTCGCGCTCCTCCTGGGGGCCGCCTGAATGTCGACGACGTGGTCCGTCCGCGCCATCACGCGTGCGATGCTTCCCGTCCTCCTGATTTTGACCCTCGTCGAACTCGGGAGCGGCCTCGTCCTCGGGCGCTTCGAGTCGACGCTCCTGCGCTATCCCTCCCTGCTCGTCCTCGTGCCCGTCACCATCGGCACCGCCGGCAACCTCGGGAGCATCCTCGCGGCCCGGCTCTCGACGGCCTTCCACCTCGGGACGCTCTCCTTCGCGGCCGACGACGAGACGTTCGCGGGTAACGCCGTCGCTACCGTCGCGCTCGCGGCCTCCATCTTCCCGCTCGTCGGCCTCGGTGCGTGGGGGCTGACCGCGCTCGCCGGGTCGACGAACCTGCCGCTCCCGACCGTCCTCGCCGTCTCGATCACCAGCGGCCTCTCGCTCGCCGTCCTCGCCGTCCTCGTCACCGTCGTCGCCACCTACGCGGCCTACCGGTTCGAACTCGATCCCGACGACGTGGTGATCCCCGTCGTCACCAACGTCTGTGACGTCCTCGGCGTCGTCCTGCTCTACCTCGCGGTCCTGTGGTTCGTCTAGACGACCCGGACCGTCCGCTCCCGGGGGCCGTCGCACTCGACGAACAGGACGGACTGCCAGCGGCCGAGCGCTGGGGTGCCGTCGACCACCGGAACCGTCTCCCCCGGGCCCAGCACCAACGCCCGCAGGTGTGCGTCGGCGTTGTCGTCCAGCCGGTCGTGTGCCCACCCCTCGTCGGGCACCAGATCCGAGAGGAACGCCTCCACGTCGTCGAGCAGGTTCGGTTCGGCCTCGTTGACGACGACGCCCGCGGTGGTGTGTTCGACGAAGACGGTGACGGTGCCGTCGGCGTCGTCGGGGATCGCCGCGGCCACCCGGTCGGTCACGTCCACCACGTCGAGGCGGGCGTCGGTCGAGACGGTGAACTCCATGGATCCGCTCTCGGTCGGCACGCCGAAAAAGCCCCGCGCCGCCCTCACCCGTCGTCGCGTTCGACCGGCCGCCCCTCCTCGGTCGGCGGTGCGACGTGGTCGACGAACGCCTCCACGTCGGGTTCGTGGACGGTCACCTGTACCTCGATGTCGCCGAGTTCGTCCGGGTTGCCGACGGCGAAGTTGATCACGCCCTCGAACGCCGCCTGCTTTTTCAGCGCGAACGCGAAGCCGTCGTCGTCGGCCCGCCGGAAGAACTCCGTCCGGGCGGTGTCGAGGATCTCCTGTTCGTGCAGGCGCTCGGAGAACCCCTCCATCGAGTGGGCCTCGGCCACCAGCCGTCCCGGCTCCTCGTCGATTTCGGCGTTCGGGAACAGGTTGCGGACCGCGTCGGCCACTCGGTCGGTCACCTCCGTGTCGCGAACGGGTGCGACCACCCGTACGTCGATCCGGTGGATCATCGTTCGACCTCCACGGCCAACAGGTCGCGGATCCGGTCGTGGAACGCCGCCAGCGATCCCGTGTTCTCGACGGTCACGTCCGCCCGATCCATGACCTCGCCCATCCCGAAGCCGAGTTCGCGCTCCTCGCGCTCGCGGAGGGCCTCCCGGTCGGCGTCGGAGGCGTCGCGTCCGCGGTCGGCCAGCCGCGACGCCCGGGTCTCGAACGGCGCCTCGACGCTCACGAGGACGAACGCGTCGCCGAACGCCGCCTCGAAGCGGTCCACCTCCGCGGGCGACCGGAGGCCGTCGACGACGACCGTCTCCGCGTCCGAAAGCGCCGCCTCGATCCGCGGGAGCGACCGCTCGGCGATGGCCGCCTCGCCCTCCTCCTCGCGGAGCGCCGTCGCCACCGTGCCGTGGTGTTCGTCCGGATCGAGCCCCCGGTCGCGACACGCCTCCCGGATCACGTCGCCCATCGTCACGACCGGCACGCCCGCCTCGCGTGCGACCGTGGCGGCCTCTCCCTTGCCGCTCCCGGGGAGCCCCACGGTGCCGAGTACCTTCATCGACCTCCCGTACCCGCCTCGTGGCCTTATACTCTGTCGTGTCCGCCCGCTGGGCGCCGAGCCGAACCGTTTTTTGACTCCCCCCGCCTTCTCGCCGACGGGGGCACGTAGCTCAGTCCGGATAGAGCGTCGGACTTCTAACCCCGACGGCCCGCGGGGGAAGCCATCCGACGGTCGTGGGTTCAAATCCCATCGTGCCCGTGACGGCGTGGCCGAGCGACAGCGAGGCCCGCCGAACTCCTCGTGGGATTTGAATCAGGGAGCGGCTCCGCCGCGACCGTGGTTCAAATCCCATCGTGCCCGCTCACTCCCTTCGGTCGTTCGCGGCCACGATGTAGTCCCTCTCGCTCACTGCGTTCGCTCGCGGGACTCCCATCGTGCTCGTGGCAGTACTAGAACGTCAGAATTTGGCCGCAGAGAGGGTTTATTTCGAAGTTTCGAATACGAGAGCCGTCGGACTCGGATCCCGTATTTCCGAACGGAGCCATCTCTTTCGGGAAACCGACCAACGCAGTCACGTACCCGTTCAATCGAACCCGTAGCGCTTGTGTGCCTCGTCGATGTCCACGATCTCGATCACGCGGACTTCCCCGTTCGCTTCGAGTACGTCGTAGAACGCGGTGTGAGTTCGCCCGATATGCAGACGATACAGCTCCTCGCCCTCGATCACCAGCTTCTCTTTGTCACCGGATCCCGAATCCGGTCTCGGATACGGATCGTCCGCCAATTTCCGGAGATTGTCCTTCACGATGCGTGTGCTCTTCTCGTCTAACGCGGCGACGTACTCACGGGCTTCCTCCGCGAGGAGGACCTCATAACTCATCGAGCGCCGTCAGTTCGTCAGTGTCTGCTTCACGGACCTCCTTCGCTCGTTCGACGAGTTGTCGACGCTGGTGTTCCTGGATCAGTTCTCTCAGCAGGTCGTCGTACGTCTCGCCCGCCCCCTTGAGCTCGTTCAGTTCCTTCCACCGCTCCTCAGTGACCGGGATTCGTTTGCTGGCGTTGGACATACGTGCCGACACCTCTGTTCAATCCTTACAACGCTTACAGGCAAAAGGTTTGGGTGGACGAACTGCGTTCGCTACCATCGGGGTTACATATCGCCAGCGAACCGGATCCCATCGTGCCCGTGAACACCGCCGAGCGTCAGCGAGGCGTGTGTGAACGCCACGATGTAGTCCCTCTCGCTCCCTTCGGTCGCTCGCGGGACTCCCATCGTGCCCGTGGCAGTACCAGAACGTCAGAATTTGGCCGCAGAGAGGGGCTATTTCGAAGTTTCGAATACGAGGGCCGTCGGACTCGGATCCCGTATTTCGGAACGGAGCCATCTCTTTCGGGAAACCGACCAACGCAGTCACGTACCCGTTCAATCGAACCCGTAGCGCTTGTGTGCCTCGTCGACGTCCACGATCCCGATCACGCGGACTTCCCCGTCCGCTTCGAGTACGTCGTAGAACGCGGTGTGAGTTCGCCTCGCGGGATTCGAATCACGCGGGACGAGCACCGAACCCGGGAGACCCGCCGACCCGTCCGGTCGATGACGCATCGAGTACACGATCGGAGTAAAATCGTCGGATCGTCTTCAGGTATTTGTGGGTACGGGACGTACGCCGGGTACGATGCTCGATCCGATCGGCTCACTCGGCGTCTTGCTCCAGACACAGGGGGAAGCGGTCTCGCAGATACAGAACGACGTGTTGCTCAGTTCCTCGCTGTGGGTCAACGTCGCCCTGGCGGGGTTCGCCACGCTGCTGTTCGTGTACATGGGCCGGAACGTCTCCGGGGGTCGTCCCCGGCTCATCTGGGCCGCGACGCTCATGATCCCGCTCGTCTCGATTTCGAGCTACCTCGGCCTGCTGTCGGGGTTGACCGTCGGTTTCATCGAGATGCCGGCGGGGCACGCATTGGCCGGGGAAGAGGTGATGAGCCAGTGGGGTCGGTATCTCACGTGGGCCCTGTCGACGCCGCTGATACTGCTCGCGCTGGGACTGCTCGCCGACGTCGACGTCGGGAGCCTCTTTGCGGTCATCGCGGCGGACGTCGGGATGTGCCTGACCGGCCTCGCCGCGGCCTTGGTCACCTCGTCGTACCTGTCCCGGTGGCTGTTCTACGCGATCAGCTGTGCCTTCTTCGCCGTCGTCCTGTACGCCCTGCTGGTCGAGTGGCCGCGGTCGGCGGCGTCGGCCGGCACGGGCGATATCTTCGGGACGCTCCGGGCGCTCACGGTCGTGCTGTGGCTCGGCTATCCGATCATCTGGGCCGTCGGCGTCGAGGGCTTCGCGCTCGTGCAGTCCGTCGGGCTCACCTCGTGGGGCTACTCCGCGCTCGACGTCCTGGCGAAGTACGTGTTCTCGTTCCTGCTGTTGCGGTGGGTCGCCGCCAACGAGGCGGCCGTCTCCGTCTCCGGCGGCGTCGGGGCCTTCGCCGACGACTGACGGGCGTCCAGCCCGCCCCGTTCACAGCTCGTCGACCAGATACGCGCCGAGATAGCCGCCGAGCGCACTCAGGCCGACGGTGTAGACGGCGGCGATCAGCCCGAAGACGGTGACGACGAGGAGGCCACCGATCCCCAGGGCCGCACCGCCCCGGAGGCCGAGGGCGAAAAAGCCGAGGAAGGAGACGAGAAGCAGACCGAAGAGGACGAGCGGCACCGTCGCGATGATTCCCGAGAGCGCCCCCACCCGGAGTCCTTGCGAGGCGTCGGCCTCGTTCAGGTAGGCGGCCACGCCGCCCCCGAGGACGGGCGAGAAGGGGATAAACGAGAGGACGACCGTTACGACGGCACCGAGCAGTGCGTGGAGGGTGGAATCGGAGACCATGCGCTCAGGACGTGCGGGACGAGACAAATACTTTCGGCCGTCACGACTCGGGCACCATCGACAGCGTCCGGGTGTAGCGGCGGACGGTGTTGCCGTCGGCGTCCTCGAGGACGACCTGGAACTGCTTCTGTCCGGTGACGGTCGTCAGTTGGCCCTCGCGGACGTCGAAGTCGAACGGCGGATCGCGGTCGACGGTGACCGGTTCGCCGCCGCTCATCACGACGACGTGATCGATGCCCTCGGATTCGGTCGGGTGACAGTGGACCACCGCCTCCCCGCCATCGGTCGACTTCGTACAGAGCAGGTCGGGGTCGATGTCCGCACTCGTCCCCGCCAGCGACGACTGGAAGTCGAAGACGACGGGTCCCGTCGGGGCGGTGCCGAGGACGACGACGGCGACGAGAAACGGCGCGAGGCCGGCGGTGGGGAGGCGGCGACCGAACCGGCCGACCCCTTGTAGGCGTTCACCTTCCCGCGGTAGGCCGCGGTGGAGAGTTTCAGCGTCTCGCCCACCTGGTTCTGCTCGCCGAACTGCATCCACCCGGCCATCCAGCCGAACAGCGTCACGGCCCAGACACCCGACAGGCCGAGCCAGATGGTCTCGCGTCTGTTCACCGTCTCGTTCCACCAATCGCCTTCCGGCGGTTCGATCGGTGACTTCATCATCCCGGTTGGACGGACATCAGGTCGATCAGCCCCCAGACGATGTACGAGAGGGTGAAATACAGCAGCCCCGCCCCCGCGAGTAACCACGGGCTCTCGAGCAGTTGCTGGGGTCACGGTTCTCCCGACTGGTCGCTCGTCTCGCCCGATACCATACGGCAACCTGTGCGGGGTTACGGAGTATGTCTACGTGCGACGTGTTCGGCGGGGTTCCCACGCGCCGAGAACGGGGGCGTTACAGACTCCGCTCGATGACGCGTTTCGCCGCCGTGGCCTTCTCCTTCCACCCGTAGCCCGACGCGTAGACGTGGCGTTTCTTCTCGACCAGCGCCTCCGGGCTCGCCTCCTCGAAGCCGCCGCGGTCCCACGCCCCGCTCTCGCGGAGCCACTCGACGACGTTTTCCTTCGTCTCCGGCCACGAGAGCCCGACCATCTCGTACCACGCGATCATGGCGAAGACGGCGTTGTCGTGACAGCCGGGGACGCTCCCGCGCTCGTAGACCGTCTTGATCGGCTCGCGGGTGGGGACCGACACCGCCTCGCGGTACTCGTCGGCCGGCAGGAGGCGGAGTCGGTCGTTGGCGTCGTCGACCCGGCCGTCGCGGCGGAGTCGCTCGACTGCCGCCTGCCGGAGCGGGCCCCACTCCTCGACCAGTTCGGGGAGGTCGTCGGCGTCGGTTACGCCCCCCGAGAGCACCGCCACCACGTCGACGTAGGCGGCCTCGACCGTCGCCCACGGCGTCCCCTCGAACCGGCAATCCGTATCGTGGAGGCTGTTTGTCGCCCGGCAGTCGGGACAGGGGTAGTCGAACGTCGGCACGACCGCTTCCAGTGCGGGCGCGAACTTAGGTCGTGTGGTCCCGGCTGCCCCGACCGTCGCGCTTATCCACCCCGCTACACAACCGTTCGGCGATGCGTCCCGACCCGCTCTACGCCCGGTATCCCTTCCTCGACGCGGCGCGGGCGGCGGTTCAGGAGGCGGACATCTCCCCGCCCCGACTGGTCACGGAGGGCGACCCCGCCGTCGACCGTGCCCGCGAACGGGTCGAACGCGCGCTCATGTCGGGTACCGTCGCCTCCGAGACGCCCGAACGCTGGAGCGACCGGGACGAACTCCTCTCGTATCCCATCGCCCGCATCCTCGTCTCGCTGGTCGACGTCCGCGCGGCCGTCGAGAAGTACGCCGACGCGGAGGCCGAGACGGCCTTCGAGCGCCTGCGGGCGGACCTCGCGGCCGACGACGCGGAACTGCGCAGCGTCGCGACGCCGCGGGCCGACCTCCCGACGTTCCTCGACGAGTTCGACCTCGACGGGGCGGTGCGGCGGGTTGCGGACGGGAGCGGCGACCCCGGACGCGATACGTTTCGCATCGACGTGACGGCCTACCTCCGCCTGACCGATCCGGACTGGGGTGCGGACTGGCGACTGGTCAACCGCGACCTGGCCGACGGCGAGGTGCCCGTGGCGAGCGAGGAGCTCCACCGACTGCTCCGGGAGGCCGTCCGCCGCCGGGTGGCGTCGGGCTTGCCCTTCGAGGTTCGCGGGAGCGCCGGCGGCGACGCCCTCGCGGCCGCCCTCGACGACGACGTGACCGCGCTCCGGGACCGCCTCGCCGAGCGCGAACGCCTGCCGTCCGTCGACACCGTCGCCCCCGAGCGGTTCCCACCCTGCATGCGGGCGTTGCTCGACCGGGCCGACGGCGACCTGCCACCCCACTCCGCCTTCGCCGCCACGGCCTTCCTCGTCTCGCTCGGCCTCGACGCCGACACCATCGCCGAGCGGTGGCCCGGCCTCGACGACGGCGACCTCTCCTACCGCGCGACCGTGCTCGCCGACGACGGCGGGGGTGGCAGCCAGTATCCGGCCCCCTCGTGTGCGACGATGGCGACGTTCGGGGACTGCGTGAACCCCGACGAGCGCTGCGAGACCATCGACCACCCGCGTCGGTACTACGCGGCGGCCGTGGCCGACGCCGACCGGTCCGAGAGCGACGACTGATACTGTTTATTGTAAGTCATTACCGGTGGTTCGCCGAGACGGTCCGGCGAACCACCGGCAACCAGTTACAATAATCCGTATGAGGGCGGGGCGAACGACCCGCGACGGTCCGTCCGGACCCGTCAGTCCGCGAGAAAGAGGCCGACCCCGGCCATCGCGAGGATGAACACGGCGATGGTGACCACGAGCGCCAGGCCGCCGGTCGATCCGAGGCCGCCGTCGTTGTAGGCGGTGCCGATGCCGACGACGAGCGCGACGAAAACGCCCACTGCGCCGACGGAGATGGCGATTTTCCGGACCATCCCCTCTTCGAGTTCCATGTTCGGGCATCCGTCGGCCCCGGCAAAAGAGCTTCGATGCTCGCGCCGTCAGCGATTCGCCGTGATTTCCCTCAGAGAACGCGTGAGACGAAGGTTTAGGTGTATCGAGCCCCTAGTGTCGCCGACGGAGCGATCCGGTTTCACGCCGGGATCGCGACGCTCCCGATCGCCCCGCAGTCCTGCGATCACGGCGACTCCACCCACACCATGACGCACCCAGCACACACACCCGCGTCACTGCCAGCCACCCGTTCCAAGACCACGCTCCCGGCCGCCGGCACGACCGGTCGGGCCCGGCGCGCCCGCGTCGAAGCCATGGCCGTCCGGCCGCTCCGCGACGGCCGGTACGCCGTCGAGACCGACGGCGAGGGCGAGACGTACGTCGTCGACCTCGACGCCACGACCTGCACCTGCCCGGACCACGAGGTCCGGGGCGCCCGCTGTAAACACCTCCGCCGGGTCGCCCTCGAAGTCACCGCCCGCCTGGTCCCGCCGCCCGGACGCCGGACCGCCGTCTGTGCGGTCTGTGGCGGACGGACGTTCGTCCCCGTCGCAACCCGTGGCCCGTCGCTCTGTGCGCGTCACGCCCGCCGCCCGGGCCACCGCGTCGTCGACCGGGAGACGGGCGACCGGCTCCTCGTCGTCGCCGCCACGGGCGCACGCGCCGACCGCGTCGAGACCGACGAGGGGCGGCTCGTCGCCGACTACCCCTCGAACGCCGACTACGGCCGTCACGAACCCGTCTTCGAGGCCGTCTACGTCGACGCCGTCGAGCGCGACGGGCCGGTACGCGCCTACGCCTTCCCGGCCTCGCGGCTGCGCTCGCCCCGGACCGCCGACGCCGAGTCCCGACCGAACCCCCGGGCCGACGCCGGTGCCCGGACGACCCCCGCCTAGGCGTCGTCGAGACGCGCCTGCGTCGAGTGGCCGACGAGCCCCGCCAGGTCCTCGCCGTCGGCGAGCGCCGTCTCCTTTTTCACCCGGTAGTTGCCGCCGTCGGTGACGTGGCAGTCGCCGGGGTGGAAGAAGTACCAGTCCTCGCGGTCGAAGCGGACGGCGATCCGGGCGTTGGCGCCGAAGTTGCGCGCGAAGTAGATCAGCGACTCCACCTCCTCGCCGGAGAGGTAGATGGGGTCGCCGGCGCTGGATTTCGCCTCGATGGCAAAAAAGCGCTTGCCGTCGCCGGCCAGCACGTCGGGGAGGTCACGCTCGGTGGCGCTCCCGCTCGCGGGCGCGCGCATCACCGCGAACCCCGCCGCGTCGAGTTCGTTGACGAGTTCGCGCTCCCGGCGGTCACCCTTGCGGTTCGCGGACATACCCGTTCTGGGCGATGGCCCGAGTTAAATCACCCGTCCGCCGGCCCGACTCGCACGCGTGATATTTCGAACGGTACCTTTCTCCCGCTCGTCGGTAAACAAGGGGTTCGATGACGCCCTCGATCGGATCTCCGACCCGGCTCAGCGTCGGCGGGCTGGTGATCGCGGCGGTCGGCTACGTCCTGACCCGATATACGGTCATCGAGTCCCTCCGGCCGGACGCGTCCACGGTCGGATTCCTCCTCAGCGAGGCGCCGGTCCTGGTCGCCGGGTTCGGCCTCACGGCCTTCGGTTTCGGGCTGGCGATGAGTTCCCGCGACGCCGCGGAGGCCGCCGTCGTGGCCCGCTGGTGTCTGCTCGGCACCGGTTCGATGGCGGCCGTCGTCGGACTGACCTACGCGGCCGTCTGGCCCGTCTCGCCCTCGACGACCGAGGCGCGGCTGGTCGCGAACGCCCTCGTCGCCGGCGCGGTCGGGGGAACGCTCACCGGCGTTCGCTCCGTCGGCCTCCGGCGCCACCGCCGGGACGTGAGCCGACAGGCCGACCGGCTGACCGTCCTCAACCGCCTCCTGCGTCACGAAGTGCTCAACAAGGTGAACGTCATCGGGGGGTACGCCTCGGTCGGCGGCCGCGGCGCCGACGACGAGGGAGCCGACGACTGGGCCGTCGTCGACCGGCACGCCGACGCCATCGACGACACCATCGACGTGGTCGGCCTGCTGACCGAGTCCGGCGACCCGTATCCGGTCTCCCTGCGCCGGCACGTCGAGGCGGCCGTCGAGACGGTGCGGCGTGACCACCCGTCGGCGACCGTCGAGGTCGACGACGTGCCGGACGTCGACGTGTGCGGCTTCGACCACCTCGCTGTCATGTTCGAACACCTGATCGAGAACGCCGTCGTCCACGGCGACGGCTCGGCACGGGTGCGCGTCGAGGCCGCCGGCCCCGACCGGCCGGTCCGGGTCCGCATCGTCGACGACGGGCCGGGGCTGCCCGCCGCCCAGCAGCGCCTCGTCCGCGACCGGGTGACTCCCGAGGCGGACGACCCCCGGTCGGGGTTCGGGCTCGCGCTCGCGCGACTCATGCTCGACGACGTCGACGGCGACCTGACCGTGGAGACGCCCGTCGCCGACGGTCGCGGGACCGCCCTGACCGTCGCGCTCCGTCGGGGGGCGCCCGCCGAACGACGGTTCGGCGTCACGCCGGACCGGCTCGAACGTGGGGCGGTCGCGGGCCTGATCGCCGGCCTCACGATGGGGCTGGTGACCCAGTTCGGCGCCGGACAATTCGGGATCATCGGTGCCCTCTACGGCGTCGAGAACGTCGCGGTCGGCTGGATCAGCCACCTGTATCACAGCGTCTTCTTCGCGCTCCTGTTCGTGACCGCGACGGCGCCGTGGGTCCGCGACGGGGACGGCCGGCGGCTCTCCGCCCTCGCCGTGGGCTACGGGGTCGCCCTCTGGCTGGTCGCCGCGGGGGTCGTGATGCCGCTCTGGCTCCGCGCGGTCGGTCTCTCCGCGCCCGTGCCGAACCTGCAAGTGCCGTCGCTGATCGCCCATCTCATCTGGGGGGTCGTCTTCGGCGGCGGATACGCCTGGCTCTGCCGGCTTCGCGACCGGGCCGAGTGAGCCCTACGTCCCGTGGTCCCAGGAGTCCATGTACTCGCGTTGCTCGTCGCTGAGGGCGTCGATGGCGATGCCCTCGGCGTCGAGTTTCACCTCCGCGATCTCGCGGTCCAGCCGGTCGGGCACCTCGTGGACGCCGGCCTCGTACGCGTCGGGATTGACGGCGAGTTCGCGGACGCAGACGGCCTGGACGCCGAAGCTCTGGTCCATCACCTCGACAGGGTGACCCATCGACAGCGGGCCCGCGAGGTTCACCAGCCGGCCCTCCGCGAGCACGTTCAGTCGGCGACCGTCCGGGAGTTCGTACTCCTCGACGCCGTCGCGGACCTCGCGGGTCGAGACGGCCATCTCGTCCAGTTCTTCGAGGTTGATCTCCACGTCGAAGTGGCCGGCGTTCGCCAGCAGGGCGCCGTCTTCCATCCGCTCGAAATCCTCGCGCGTGATCACGTCGCGGTTGCCGGTCGTCGTCACGAAGAGGTCGCCCTCGCCCGCGGCCTCGTGCATCGGCATCACGTCGTACCCCTCCATATGGGCCTCTAGCGCCCGCCGGGGGTCGACTTCCGTGACGATCACGTCGGCGTTCATGCCCGCGGCCTTCTTGGCGACGCCGCGGCCGCAGTAGCCGTAGCCCGCGACGACGATCGTCTTGCCCGCGATGGCGAGGTTCGTCGTCATCGCGATGTTGGCGAGCGCGGACTCGCCGGTGCCGTGGACGTTGTCGAACAGCGTCTTCATCGGCGTGTCGTTGACCGCGAACATCGGATACTCCAGCGCGCCGTCGTCGGCCATCGACCGCAGGCGATGGACGCCCGTGGTGGTCTCCTCGCAGCCGCCCTTGAGCTGGGGGATCAGGTCGGGGTGTTCGTCGTGGATGTGGGTGACCATGTCGGCGCCGTCGTCGACGGTGATCGTCGGATCGACGCCGACGACGGCCTCGATGGCGTCGTAATACTCGTCGGTGTCGACCCCGTGGGCGGCGTAGGAGGTGACGCCGTCGACGGCGTGGAGCGCCGCGCTCACGCCGTCCTGTGTCGACAGCGGGTTACAGCCGGTGATGGCCACCTCCGCGCCGCCGACCGCGAGGAGTTCGACCAGAACGGCGGTCTTGGCCTCGACGTGCATCGCCATGGCGATCCGCTCGCCGGCGAGCGGCTTCCCGGCGGCGAACGACTCCCGAAGTTCGGCGAGGATGGGCATGTGGGCCTCCGCCCAGTCCATCTTCCGTCGCCCCGCGGCCCGTGCGCTCGCGGGGTCGTCGAGGCGCTCGGCTATCGTGCGTGTCATACGCCCCGTTGCGCGAGCGGTGGCAAAACCCTACCGTCTCCCCACGGCGGGAAGTTATTTCATCGTGGTCGCCGAGGCCCACACGATGGACCAGTGGCCGCTCCGGGAGCACGCCGTCCGCGGCGCCGACCCCCGCGCCGTCGCCGGCGGTGGCATCCTCGTCGCCCTCGGGTGGGCCTTCGTCGCCGTCCACACCGCGACCGCCCTCGACTCGACCGGCCGCCTTGGCTCGATCTTCGGGCTGGTCGTCCCGCTCGGCCTCGCGGCCACCCTCTTCGTCGGCGCCATCTGCGTCTACCGCTACGGCCTGGCCGAGTCGGCGCTCCGGATCAGCGGCTGGACCCTCTTCGGGACGCTCGCCTTCGCCGCCGTCATCGGCGGCGCCCTGTTCGCGCTCGGCCCCGACCCCGTCGATCCCGCCGCGTTCCCGGTCGTCCTGCTCAACGTCGCGGCCGGCGGGGCCGTCCTCGGTCTGCTGGTCGGCCTCTACGACGCCCGGCAGCGCCGCCTCCGGCGACAGCTCACCGACGAACACCGTCGCGCCGACGACTTCCGCCAGCGACTCAGCGTCCTGAGCCGCGTCCACCGTCACGACTTCCGCAACAAGCTCAACCTGATCGTCGGGACCGCGGACCGCCTCCGTACCGACGCCGACGGGGCCGACGCCGTCGACGCCGAGACGGTTCGCACGCGGGCGCGGACGATCCAGGACGCCGGCACGGCACTCGGGCGGATCACGGAGGAGTTCCGCGAACTGGAGCGGCTCCGGACCGACGCCGTGATGGATCCCCGGCGGATGGACCTCGTGGCGGCCGTCGACGCGGCCGTCGCCACCGTCGGTGCCACGTTCCCCGACGCGACGGTCGTCACGACCCTCCCCGAGACGCTGCCGGTCCGGGCGTCGCCGCTCGTCGGTCGTGCCGTCGAGGAGCTCCTCGACAACGCCGCCCGGCACAACGACGCCCCGCGGATCGAGGTCGGGGCCACCCGCCGTGACGGGGTCGTCGCCCTGACCGTCCGCGACGACGGGGCGGGGATCCCGCCCGCGGAGGTGGCCGTCCACCGCGCGGCCGAGGAGACGTCGCTCGACCACAGCGACGGTCTGGGCCTGTGGCTCGTCGCGTGGATCGCCGAGCGCTCGGGGGGGACGGTCGACATCGAGCGCCCGGACGAGGGCGGCACCGCCGTGACGATCCGGCTGCCGGCCGCCGACTAACCCGCCCGCGCCAGCAGATCGCGGGCGCGCCGCTCGGCCCGCGCCATCACCGCCCGTTCGTCCAGCGGCAACACCTCGCGGTCGCGCATGAGTACCGTTCCGTCACAGACCGTGTGGCGAACGTCGGACCCCCGGACGGCGTAGGCGAGGTGGCTCACGAGGTCGTGATCGGGCGTCAGGTGCGGGGCGTCGAGGTCGACGACGGCGAGGTCGGCCGCGGCGCCCGGTTCGATCCGCCCGGCGTCGATGCCGAGCACCGCGGCCCCGCCCGCGGTCGCCATGCGGACGGCGTCGGGGGCGGCGACCGCGCTCGCGTCGTCGGCCGCGAGCTTGCCGAGCATGGCCGCGTCGCGCAGCTCGTCGAAGAGGTCGAGGTCGTTGTTCGAGGCGGCGCCGTCGGTGCCCAGTCCCACCGCGACGCCCGCGTCGAGCAGGCGCTGGACCGGCGCCATCCCCGAGGCGAGTTTCATGTTCGAGGCCGGGCAGTGGACGACGCCCGTCCCCGTCTCCGCCAGGAGGTCGATCTCGTCCCCGTCGAGGTGGACGCCGTGTGCCAGGAAGTCCGCCTCCCGACAGAGGCCGAGGTCCCGGGCCCACTCCAGGGGCCGGCGTCCCCGCTCCTCGACGATCGGGTCGACCTCGGCGGCGGTCTCGTTGGCGTGGTAGTGAACCGGCACGCCGGCCTCGGCGGCCTCCTCGGCGGCGAACGAGAGCAGGTCCGGCGTGACGGTCGTGAGGCTGTGGGGCATCACCGCCGTCGAGATCCGGCCGTCGGCGGCGCCGTCGAACGTCCGTGCCGTCTCGATGCTCTCCTCGATGTCGGCCCGGGCCGCATCGTCGTCCTTCCCGGCCGAGATGGCGCCGTGCCCGAGGACGGCCCGCAGGCCCGCCCGCTCGACGACGGCCGCCGTGCGATCGATCTCGAAGTACATGTCGGCGAAGGTGGTGGTCCCCGAGCGGATCATCTCCAGGACGCCGAGTTCGGCCCCGGCCTCGATGTCGGCCGGTTCGAGCGCCGCCTCGACCGGCCAGACGTCCTCGCGGAGCCACCGATCCAGGGGCTTGTCGTCGGCGTGGCCCCGCAGGAGCGTCATGGCGACGTGGGTGTGTGCGTTCACCAGCCCCGGAATCACCAGCCCGCCGTCGGCGTCGAGGGTCTCCTCGCCCGACAGATCCGGACCGACCTCGACGATCTCGCCCGCCGAGCCGTCCACCAGTACGTCCGCGTCGACGACGGTCATGTCCGGGCGCAGGACGCGACCGTCGCGGATCAGGAGCGTCCCCATATCCCCTCTGGACCCCCGGGCGGGTTAAGCGCCGGGGATCGGCGGAAAGAGCTTTAGGCGTCGCTCCGGGAGTGTGCGGGAGATGCCCTCCACCACGCGAAGACGCACCCTCCACGGCGTAGCGACGCTGCTCGCGGGGGTCGGCCTCGCCGGCTGCTCCGGCGAGTCGTCGTCGACGTCGACCCACCCGGCCGAGGCCACCGGCAACGTCGCCTTCGACCCCGAGTCGTACAGCCTCCGCAACGCCGACCTCGAGCCGATCCTCTGGTCCGGCGACCGGCCGACGACCGAGCCCGGCACGGACGACGACGCGCGGATCCGGCACTTGGCCGATCACCGCTTCGTCGCCGACGCCGACGACGCGGCCGCCGTGTCCATCGCCGACGTCGACGGCGCCGCGGGCGCCCGCGAGTTCCTCGATTCGACCGACTACGACGCCGCCACGGTGTACGTCGAGCAGATCGGCATCCGCGAGTGTTTCACGCAGGAACTCTGTCACGTCCGCTGGTCGGAGACGGAGGTCGACACCGACTACGCCCGCCACTACCGCGACGCGGACGTCGCCTGCGAGACCGACGCCCGCGACGTGCTCGTGACGCTGATCCGCATCCCCGAGGCGTTCGACCCCGGCGGCGTGAACAGCTACGGGTCGAGCCGCGGCTCGGGGACCTGCGAGCGGAGCAACGAGCACCTGCGACGCCGACGGAACCGGAGCGACGACGGAGGGGCCCGATGAGCCGTCTCACCCGACGGGGCGCGCTCGCCCTCCTCGGAACCCTCGCCGGCTGTAGCGACGCGAACCCCCTCGATTCGGGGTCGGAGTCCCCAGAACTCGACGCCGCCGCGATCCGTGCCGCCGTCGACGGTTCGGCGCCGACGGTTCCCGCCCGGCTCCCGATCGATATCGGAGCCGACCACCTCGCCGCGACCGAACGCCGGGCGCGGTCGCTCCTCGATGCGGTGCCCGCGAGCCTCGGTCCCGACGAGGTTCCGAACGGCGCCATCCGCGAGCGGGTTCGCGACGCGCGCAGCCACGCCGCCGAGCGGCTCTCGGCGGCGACCGAGGCCCCGACCCCGTTCGAGCGGCTGGTGGCCTTCGCGGACGCCCGGGCCGACGCCCGCTTCGCCGCCGGCGCGTGGCGCGCCATCGACGAGGGACTGACCCGCGAGGACCTCGCGGCCGAGGCCGAGACGGTCCGCGCGGACCGGCGGACACTCCGGGAGCGGTGGCGCTACGTCGGTGCCGATCCCGTCGAGGCGACGCTCGTCCACGCCGCCATCGAGGATCGGATCGCGTCCGGACGACACGACGTCGTCGTCGACCAACCGCACCGCTACCGCCCCGGCAACCCGCTCGGGGTCGGCGAAGTCGCCGAGGCGGTCGAGCGCGCCCGCGTCGCCGTCGAGGACGCCGCCCACTGCTACGACCGGCTGACCGCGTCGCTCGACGATCCCGTCGACCTGCGCCCGCGGCTGGACGACGCCCGGCGGCGACTGCACGAGGCGTTCGAGGACGAACAGGACGCCCTGTCGTCGGTCGATCCGCGGGAGCCCTGGCGGGTCGAGGGGGTCGACGTCGCGGACACGCCGGCCGCCGAGGCGCTGGAGGAACTCTTTCGGCCGGTCGATCCCGCGGACGACGACGACGGCTGGGCCGACGGGACGCCCGCCGAGGCGCTGACGTGGGCTCACGCCTCCTTCGTCACGCTGGAGGCCTTCCTCGCCCTCCGCGAGCGGGTGCGCGAGGGCGAGACGTTCGCCATCGAGTCGGCCGCCGACGTGGGTGCCGTGCGGACGGCCGCCGTCGAGGCGCTTCGCGCCGCCGAGGAGTCGCCGGGGGAACCGGCGTTGACGCGACACTCCACGACCGAACTCGCCGATCAGTTGGCGTGGGCCGACGAGGAACTGCTGACCCAGGAGGGGAGCGTCCGGGCGGCCTGGCTCCGCAACGACGCCGCGACGTTCCTGACCGTCGAGGCACGGGCGCGGGCGACGCCGGCGGCGAGCCGACGGGTCGCCGAGGCGTTGCGGACGGGGTAGGCGGGCCGTTTCGGAGCGACGCTCCCCGCGGTTTCCCGCCCCGCTCCGCGGTTCGCGCTCCACGGCTCGCAACGCTCGCCGTTCCGGTTCGAGGTCGCGGTTCCCTTCGGTCACGCGACCTCGCCCCCGAAAAGCAGTTCCCCCCTGCCCGCCACAGTCCGACAATGCGCATCGCCGTCCCCAACAAGGGCCGCCTGCACGACCCGTCGATCGACCTGCTCGAACGCGCCGGCCTGCACCTCCAGGGCGGCGCGGACCGGAAACTGTACGCGGACACGGTCGACCCCGACGTGACCGCGCTCTTCGCCCGCGCCGCCGACATCCCCGAGTACGTCGCGGACGGCGCGGCCGCCGTCGGCATCACCGGCCTCGATCAGGTCCGCGAGTCGGGTCACGATCTGGTGGACCTGCTCGACCTGGGCTTTGGCCGATGCCGACTCGTCGTCGCGGCGCCCGAGGACGGCCGGATCGGGGCGGTCGCCGACCTCGACGGCGGCACCGTCGCCACCGAGTTCCCCCGGATCACCCGCGACTTCTTCGCCGAGCAGGGTGTCGACGCCGAGGTGGTCGAGGTGACGGGCGCGACCGAACTCACTCCCCACGTCGACATGGCCGACGCCATCGTCGACATCACGTCGACGGGGACGACCCTGCGGGTGAACCGCCTGACCGAGATCGCGGAGGTCCTGTCGAGCTCCGTCCGCCTGTTCGCCCACCCCGACGCCGTCGACGACGAGAAAGTCAGGCAGCTCGTGACGGCCTTCGAGTCCGTCCTCGCCGCCGAGGACCGACGGTACCTGATGTTGAACGTTCCGGAGGAACGCCTCGACGACGTGCGCGACGTGTTGCCCGGCATGGGCGGCCCGACCGTCATGGACGTGGCGGGCACCGACGACGTGGCGGTCCACGCCGTCGTCGAGGAACGGGCCGTCTTCGGCGTCATCAACGACCTGAAGGCGATGGGCGCGAGCGACATCCTCGTCACCGAAATCGAGCGGCTGGTGGAGTGACGCCCGTCACTCCTCGGGCCGTGGCTCCCATCGGTTCGGGTCGACGTCGTCCTCGGGACCCGTCTCGCGCAGGTCCGGGGTCGTCACCGACGGGTCGATGCGCAGGGCGCCCGTCCGCCACCGTGTCCACAGGGCGATGACGGCCGTGCCGACGACCATCGCGCCGACTCCGAGCAGCCCCGCCTCGGGCCCGAAGTCGCCGCCGGTGAGGAGCCGTGGCCCCGACACCACGACGACGAGGACGCTCGCGTCGACGCCGAGGCCGGAGACGGGGAAGCCGTAGACGCCGCCCTGAAACAGGTTCCAGGTGATATGCAGGCCGATCGGCGCGGCGAGTTCGCCCGTCAGGACGTACCCCGCCGCGAGCATTCCCCCCGCGAGCACGATGGCGACGGTGCTCAGCGCCGTCGCGTTCGGGTTGTTGGCGTGTGCGAGGCCGAACACGAGCGACGAGAGGCAGACGGCCCCGACGACGGCGCCCCGCTCCCCGGTCCACCCGACCAGCCCCTCCGCGGCGTTCGTCAGGAGGTAGCCCCGCGCGAGCAGTTCCTCGTAGACGCCGACGACGACGAAGACGACGACGAGGCCGAGAAACCGGGCGGCGAAGCCGTCGCGCGGGCGGAGGGTTCCCGTGATCCGGACCCACCCGGCGGCGAGCGAGAGGGCGAAGATCAGCGTCATCAGCCCCGCGCCGAGCGCGAGGCCGAACCCGAAGTCGAGCCACCACCCCCGGTCCGTCCGGAACCCGAAGTCCCGCAGGCGACGCCGGTCGACGTACCGCCCGGCGATCAGGATCGACAGGGAGACGACGCCGCCCACGAGCACGATGCCCGCGGCGGCGCCGGCGGCCGCGGCGACGGCCTCGCCGACCGACGCCGCCAGCGCCGCCCGGAACGCGCCGACGCCCCCGACGCTCCCGACTCCCAGGCTCGTCCCGACGACCAGCGAGGCCGTGACGACGACCAGCAACGCGACCCGCAGGAGCGCCCGCGGCCGACGTTCGCCGTCGTTCCACAGCAGCGTCCGTGGCCCCATCGCCCGCATCTGGGTGGCGTGCACGCATAGGAGTTGCCGTCGACTCGCCCGCAGAAAGTTCAACGAGAATCCATAATGAATATATACACAATTTATGTGTGGGTAGGGAACGAAGGACACGCCATGAGCTCCGCCACCACCGACCACGACCTGTTGCCATCGGTCGAATCGCCCGTCGACGCGGTCGACTCGCTCTGCTCGGTCGGGGCCGCGCTCGGTATCGTCACCTACGGGGTCGGGCTCCTGGTGGGCGACGTCGGGGCGGCGACGACCGGCGTCGGACTCGGCGTCGTCTCCGTGTTCGGGGCGCTGGGGGCGCGGAGCGCCCGGACGGCCGTCGACGCGCTGTGATCACCCCGGCGCCGAGCGGACGAGCACGTAGAGGCTGAAGACGACACTGCCCAGGATGACGCTGACGACGGCGTGGATAGCCGTGACGCCGGCGGTGAGCCGACGGTCGAGGTCGTAGACGTAGTGGACGAGGACGGCGTCGAGGCCGAGCGCCACCAGGACGGCGGGGATGGAGGGCAGTTCGAGTGCCGCAGCGACGACGGCGACGGCGGCGGGGACGGGGCCGATCAGGAACGCGTTCTTGATCGGGACGTCGCCGAGGACGTTTCTGGCGGCGATGTGGGCGGTCACGGAGAGAAACAGGGCAAAGAGGGCGACGGTGCCGGCGACGGCGAGCGGCGGCGCCGATCCGACGCCCGTCTGCAGGGGACCCATCTGCGACGGACTACTCCAGGAGACCGAGGTCTTCGAGTCGGGAGACGATGACGTCGACGGCTTCCTCGGCGTCCTCGGGCTGTTTGCCACCCGTGATGACGAGTTTGCCGGAGCCGAAGAGGAGCGCGACCACGTCGGGGTCGTCGAGCCGGTAGACCAGTCCCGGGAACTGCTCGGGTTCGTACTCGATGTTCTCCAGACCCAGCCCGATGGCGATGGCGTTCAGGTTGAGGTTGCGCCCCAGGTCCGCGCTCGTGACGATGTTCTGGACGACGATGTCGGGTTCCTCGTCGACGTCGATCCGCAGGTCGCGGAGCTTGTCGAAGACGATGTGCAGGCTCTCGTGGACGTCGGCCGTCGACTTCGCGCCCGTGCAGACGATCTTGCCCGAGCGGAAGATCAGCGCCGCCGACTTCGGGTTCTGTGTCCGATAGACGAGGCCGGGAAACTGTTCGGGGTCGTAATCCGCCCCCTCTAGGTCCATGGCGACGCTCTGGAGGTCGAGTTCCTGTCCGATGCCGGTAGAAGCCACCACGTTCTCGATGTTTATCGTCTCCTTGGGATCGGTCATGTGTCGACTTAAGTGTCGTATTTAAGGTTCAAAAAGGTTGGTGCGAGCAACTGATAAGTCAACGCCGCGAGCGGTCGGCGCCGGTCCGGTATCCTCATGGCGCCGGGCCACGGACGACGACGCGTGTACGGTCTCGAACTCGCCGGCGAGGACGACGCCTTCGCCGCCCGGGAAGCCGCGTGTGCGGCGACGGGGGTCGAGGTGGTCGCGCCCGGCCTCGCGACGGCCCGCGGCGTCGACGCCGACCGCCTCCGGTCGCTCGCCTACACCCACCGCGCCAGCCACCTGCTCGGACACGCCGCCGCGAGCGTCGCGGACGCCCGGGCGCTGGTCGAGGCGGCGACGATGGACCGGACGGGCAGCGTCGCCGTCCGCGCCCGCGACGTGCGGGGCACCGCGGGGGTCGACACCCGCCGCGCCGAGCGAGCCCTGGGTTCGGCCCTCGTCGACCGCGGCTTCACCGTCGACCTCGACACCCCCGATCACGAACTCCGGGCGTGTTTCGCGGGCGACACCTGTCTCGTCGGCTGGCTCGTCGCCGAGAGCGTCCGCGACTACGGCGACCGCCGCCCCACCGACCGCCCCTTCTTCCAGCCGGGGAGCATGGCGCCCCTCGACGCCCGTGCGCTCGTCAACCTCGCGGGCGTCGACCCCGGGGACCGCCTCCTCGATCCGATGTGTGGCACCGGCGGCGTCCTGATCGAGGCGGGACTGGTCGGCGCCCGGCCCGTCGGGATCGACGCCCAGCGGAAGATGGTGCGTGGCGCCCGCGAGAACTGTCGAGCGTACCTCGACACCGAGCCGTCGATCGTCCGTGGGGACGCCACCCGTCTCCCCCTCGGCGACGATGCCGTCTCTGCCGTCGTCTTCGACGCGCCCTACGGTCGGCAGTCGAAGATCGAACGCCACACGCTCGCCGACCTCGTGGGCGGTGCGCTGACGGCGGCACGCCGGGTCGCACCCCGGGCGGTCGTCGTCGGCGACCGATCCTGGAGCGAGGCGGCGCGCGCGGCCGGGTGGACCGTCGAGGCGACCTTCGAGCGACGGGTCCACGGATCGCTCGTGCGCCACGTCCACCTGCTCCGGTGAACGGCTCAGTCGTCCGCCGCGCGGAGCGCCACGACCGTCTCCCCGGCGCGCACGGCGTCGCCCTCGGCGACGAGCAGGTCCCCACGGTCGTAGGCCGGCGGCAGGAGCACGTCGGCCCGACTGCCGAAGGCGATGTGGCCGATCCGGTCGCCGCGGGTCACCTCCTCGCCCGTCGAGACGTAGGGGTGGATGCGGCGGGCGAACCAGCCGGCGATCATCGAGCACTCGCAGGTGTCGAGGGTCACGTCCACGCGCTCGTTGCGGTCCGAGTCCTTGCTGAAGGCCGGGCGGTGGGCGCCCGGTCGGTGGGTTAGCGACTCGACGACGCCCGTCCGCGGCGCCCGGAGGACGTGGACGTCGGTGACGTTCATGAACACGCCGACGCGGAGGCGGCCGTCCTCCTCGCGAACGACGGAGACGCGGCCGTCCGCGGGCGCGACCACGCCCCGCGGCGGCGGCGACCGGTCCGGGTCGCGGAAGAAGTGGACGACGAACCCGCCGAGGGCGAGCGCCAGGGCGGCCAGGGGCGGTGAGACGAACGCGAGCGCCACCGCGGCGACGAGCGGCGGGAGGGCGTACCGCCGGGCACCGGGAGCCAGCCTCACGGCCGCCCCTCGCCCCGCGCCCCCCACGTCGCCAGGAGGTGCGCGAGGTGGAGTCGGTCGTCGGTTCCGGTCACCAGGTCGTGGTCGACGTCGCCGGCCAGCCGGTGGAGGCGGGCGAGTTCCTCGCCGTCGTAGCGCTTGCGGGCCACGGAGAGCAGGTCCGCGAGCAGGGACTGGCCGTCGTACCCCTCGTCGTCGAGGAGCGTCCCGACGGTCTTCCGGGCGTCGGTCAGGTCCCCCGACTCCGCGGCCGCGAGGATGGACTCCAGGTCGTCGTCGTGCCCCACGTCCCGCAGCGTCTCGTGAACCGTCGACATCGTCACCTCGTCGGCCTGCTCGGCCGTCGTCTGCGCGCCGAGGATCGCTCGCCTGAGGTCGCCCTCGGCGTAGCCGGCCACGAACTCCAACCCGTCGTCGTCGTAGGGGACGTCCTCGGCCTCCAGGATCCCCTCGACGACGGCCTCGATCTCGTCGGTCGTCGGGGCTCGGACCGGCACCGGGAAACACCGGGATCGGATGGGGGCGATGAGCGTCGAGGGCTGGCGGGTGACGATCACGAACTGGGTGGTTCGGTGGTACTGCTCCATCACCCGCCGGAGGGCCTGCTGGAAGTCCTCCCGGATCGCCTCGGCGTTGTCGAGGACGATGGTCTTGTACTCGCCCGACACCGGGGCGTAGCTCGCGGACTCCTTCAGGACGCGGTTGATCATGTCGCGTTTCGCCATCCGGGACCGCCCGGCGAGGAACTGCTCGAACCGGGGGTCCTCGCGGAGTTCCTTCTTCGTGCGGCCGAAGAAGTCCGCGACGTTGATCTCCACGAGGTCGTTCGCGGGGTCCGCGTGGGCGGTCTCGGCCAGGGCGCGGACGGCCGCCGTCTTGCCGGCCCCCGGCGGCCCCTGGACGACGAGGTTCATCGGTTCGTCGACCGCCCGCCGGAGTCGGTCGCGGACCGACGACTGCGGTAGGTCGTCGAGGCTCGGCGAGTGTTCGTCCGTCCAGAGCGGGGCGTCCATCGCCGCTCCCTAGTCGACCGACGGGTAAGAATCCCTATGTCTCGGCGTCGGCGTCGGCGTCGGACCGCCGGTTCGGCTCCCGCTCCGGGGTCGGCGGACCGTCCCGGTCCCCGCCCTCCCGTCGGAGCCGCTCCCTCGCTCTCTCCGGCGTCTCCGTCTCCAGCAACGCCGTCAGCTTCGACTCGAACGCCGCCTCCGAGAGTTCGCCGCGCGCGTACCGCTCGCGGAGGGTCGACAGCGCGTCGTCGACGTCGCGGTCGTTTCGCGACGCGGCGTCTGCGTCCGTCTCCCCGCCGTCCCGCCGGAGATACGCGAGCGCGGGGACGACGGCGCCGAAGCCGACGGCCCAGACGATCCAGAACGCCGGCAGGTCGACCGCCATCGCCACGAACCCGAGGGCGAGGACGGCGAGGGAGACGGTCGCGACGACCGGGTCGGCATCGTCCCCAGGCACGCGCGTGGCTTCGCCCGAGGCCGACATAAATCCCGTGTCGGGCGTCGCCGTCGACACCGATACGGGTTTACGGTCGCCGCCCGGATCGGATCGTATGTCGATGCGCGTGACGTTTCTGGGCACCAGCGGGGCCGTTCCGACGACACAGCGGGCGCCGAGTGCCCTCCTCGTCAACCGCGAAGGGGAGCGGTTCCTCTTCGACTGCGGCGAGGGGACCCAGCGGCAGATGATGCGGTTCGGAACCGGCTTCGACGTCTCTCACATCTTCGTCACGCACCTCCACGGCGATCACATCCTCGGGATTCCGGGGCTGATCCAGTCGCTCGACTTCAACGACCGCACCGACCCGCTGGCGATCCACGTCCCCCCGGGCGCCCGCGGGGAGATCGAGAGTCTGGTCCACGCCGGCGGTCACCGTCCCGGCTACCCGGTCCGGATCCACGAGGTCGCGCCGGGGTCGGTCGCCTACGACGCCGAGGCGTTCGCGGTCCGCACCGTCGAGACCGAACACCGCACCCGCTCGATGGGGTACGCGCTGGTCGAGGACGACCGCCCCGGGCGCTTCGACCGGGAGCGGGCCGAGGAACTCGGCGTGCCGGTCGGGCCGAAGTTCGGCCGTCTCCACGAGGGCGAGTCGGTCGAACTCGACGACGGGCGCGTGATCGACCCCGAACAGGTGGTCGGCGAGCCACGCCCCGGTCGGCGGCTGGTGTACACCGGCGACACCCGTCCGGTCGAGGCGGTCGTCGAGGCGGCCGCGGACGCCGACCTCCTGATCCACGACGCGACGTTCGCGGCCGACGCGGCCGCGCGGGCCCGCCGGACCGGCCACTCGACCGCGCGCGAGGCCGCCGAGGTGGCCGCCCGCGCCGGCGCCAAGCGACTCGCCCTGACCCACATCTCCTCGCGGTACGCCGGGGAGTGGGAGCGGCTCGAACGGGACGCACGGGAGGTCTTCGACGGCGAGTGCTTCGTCGCGAGCGACGGCCAGACCGTCGAGGTTCCCTACCCCGAGTGACCGGAAACGGAACCGTCAACTGCCTCCAGTCCGTCGATCCGACGTGGACTACCGCCCCGCCCAGTGCAACATCGGTCCCCAGCAACGCCGCCGCCGGGCCGCGCTCTCCGTGGGTGGACTGGTCGCCGCGGGTGCCATCGTCGTCGCACACCTCGCCGGCCACCTCCCCGAACTGCTACTCGCCGGCGTCTTCGTCCCCTTCGCCGTGGCCTTCGAGTGGGGGATTCAGGCCTACGAGGGGTTCTGCGTGCGTCTCGCGCTCCTCGGTCGGTACGACTTCTCCGGCGCCGGCAACGACGCGAAGGCGACCGGCGGGGTCTCGGATCCGGAACACCGCCGGCGTGACCGGCGCCACGCCTTCCGCATCAGCGTGATCAGCGTCGCCTTGGCCGCGGTGGCGACGGCGCTGGTCGTCGCCGTGCTGTAACCCCCGGCGTGGAGTATTTATTCCGCGGCTCCCTACCGCCGGTCGTGAACGCCCGGACGAGTGCGCTCGACGCGCTGGTGTTCGGCGTCGACGTACAGAGCGGCGACGTCCGCGGGGACGCCCCCTCCTACGCGGTGGTCGCCTACGACGGCGAGAACTTCGACCGGGACGTCGTCTCCTTTCGCAAGCTCCGGCGCCTGATCGAACGCGAGGAGCCGGCCATCGTCGCCACGGACAACGTCTACGAACTCGCGACCGACCACGACGACCTCGTGCGGTTCCTCCGGTGGCTGCCCGGCGGGACGCGGCTCGTCCAGGTGACCGGCGCCGAGCGACCGGAACCCCTCTCGCGGGTCGCCTCGCGTCACGGCGTCCCCTACGGCAAGCAGCCGATGGAGGAGGCGGAGGCCGCGGCCCGCCTCGCCGCCGCCAACGTCGGCCACGAGGTGACGGCCTTCACCGACACGACGACGGTGAAGGTGTCCCGCGGGCGCTCGACGGGGTCGGGCGGGTGGAGCCAGGACCGCTACACCCGCCGCATCCACGGGAACGTCAAGAAGCGCACCCGCGAGGTGGCCGACGCGCTCGATTCGGCGAACCTCGACTACGAGCGCGAAGTGACCGAGAAGTACGGCGGCTACGCCAACGCCACCTTCACCGTCGAGGCGGCGCCCGAGGATCTCCCGGTTGGCAAGTCCCGCGCCGGCGACACGCGCGTCGAAATCGAGCGCGAGCGCCGCGACGGTATCGAGTTCGAACCGCTGGTGAAACGGCGTGACCGCGTCCTCGTCGGCATCGACCCCGGGACGACCACCGCCGCGGCCGTCGTCTCGCTCGACGGCGAGGTGCTCGACGTGTTCTCGACGCGCACCGCGGACACGGCGGGTGTCATCGAGTGGCTGATCGAGCGCGGGCGGCCGGTCGTCGTCGCCGCCGACGTGGAGCCGATGCCCGAAACCGTCGAGAAGTTCCGCCGGAGCTTCGACGCCGCGGGCTGGGCCCCCGACGCCGACCTGCCGATCGACGAGAAGCTCCACCGCACCCGCGAGCAGTCCTACGACAACGACCACGAACGCGACGCGATGGCGGCCGCGCTCTTCGCCTTCGACGCCTACGCCGACCGGTTCGAGCGGATCACCCGGAAGGTGCCGCCGCAGTTCGACCGCGGGGAGGTGATCGAGCGGGTCGTCACCGGCGACGCCTCCGTCGAGGCCGTCCTCCACGACCTGGCCGACGACGACGGCGACGAGGAGGCGGAGTCGACCCACGAACCCCGGGAACTCTCGCCGGAGGAGCGTCGCATCAAGCGCCTCGAACGCCAGGTCGAGCGGCTGGAGTCACAGGTCGACGACTTGGAGGGACAGTTGGCGGAGCGGGACGAGCGCATCGCGGAGTACGAGGAGGAACTCTCCGAGGCCCGCCGCGAGGAGCGCCGCGAGGTCCGCGAGCGCCGCGAGGTCAACCGGCTGGAACGCGAGACCGAGCGGCTGGAGCGGGAGTGCGACCGGGAGCGCGAGCGCGCGGACGAACTCGAATCGAAGCTGGAGCGGCTGAAGACCCTCTGGAAGTTGGATCACTCCGACTTCGCCGACGTCTCGGAGGGGCGTGACCTCGTCCCCGTGAAGGTGATCGAGCAGTTCACCCGGGACGCCATCGACGACGCCGACGCGGCCTACGGGCTGGCGGCGGGCGACGTGGTCTACCTCCGGGACGCCAGCGGCGCCGGCCGGTCGACCGCCGAGCGCCTGGCGGCGACGGAGCCACGTCTCGTCCTCCGGTCGGGGAACCTCTCGAACGCCGCCGACGAGGTCCTGTTCGAGGCCGAGGTCCCCGTCGCGCCAGCCGACGACGTGACCGTCCAGGAGGTGGACGAACTCGCGGTCGCCCGCGAGAGCGAGGTCGTGGCCGCAGTCGAGGACTGGGAGCGACGCGCCGAGGAGCGCTCCAAGGAGCGGAAATCGGAGATGGTGGACCAGATCATCAGCGAACACCGGGCCGAGAGCGGCGACTGATCGCGGCCCCTACGATTTTGATCCCCGCCCGCGACGTGGGGGTATGAGCGAGGACGCGTCCGGGACGACGACCGACCCAACCCGCGACGGCGACGAGCCGACCGACATGGGGGACCTCTTCGACGAACTCGAAGAGCTAGAGGGCATCGTCGACACGCCGGCGGGCCGCAGACAGGTCCGCGAGACGATGCGCGTGGCGATGGCGGCGAGCGCGAGCACCGCGGCGAGCCCGTTCGGACGCGTGATCCGGGGGTACGACCGCGGCGACCTCGCGGAGGCGTTGCTCGGGAGCTTCCTGTTCGGAATTCCGATGGCCGTCGAGGGCGGCACCCAGGAGGTCGGCGAGTTCCTCGCTGCCCGGCCGCTCCACCTCGGTGCGACCATCGTCTTCGGCGTCGGGCTCGTCGTCGGGATCATCTACGTCGCCGACTTCCAGGACGTCCGCGTCCACAAACCCATCCTCGGGGTGATCCCGCGTCGACTGGCCGGCGTCGTCGGCGTCTCCTTGACGATGGCGTTCGTCCTGCTGACCGGGTGGGGACGGGTCGACTGGGCGGCGCCGACGCTCGCCTTCGCCAACGTCGTCGTGGCGTTCGTCCCGATGAGCGTCGGGGCGGCGCTGGGCGACATCCTCCCGGGATCGTAAGGGGAAGTCATATTTTCCCGCTCCCGCGGTATACGGTATGGACGTCTACGAGCGGATCACCCGGAACGCGACCGAGGTGGTCACCGAGGCGGAGGGACGGGAACTGGCCGAAGACCCCGAGGGCAAGCGCGCGTACGTCGGCTACGAGCCGTCGGGCGTCCTGCACATCGGCCACATGCTCACCGCGACGAAGCTGATGGACCTCCAGGAGGCCGGCTTCGAGGTGACGGTCCTGCTCGCGGACGTCCACGCCTACCTCAACGACAAGGGCACCTTCGAGGAGATCAGGGAGACGGCCGAACGTATGAAGGCGCAGTTCCTCGCGTACGGTCTCGACGAGGAGCGCACCGAGTTCGTCTACGGCTCCGAGTTCCAGTTCGACCGCGAGTACGTCCTCGACCTGCACGCCCTCGAACTGGAGACGACCCTCTCCCGGGCCGAGCGGGCGATGGCGGAGATCAAGAGCGGCGACTCGGTCACCGTCTCGCAGGCGGTCTACCCCCTGATGCAGGCGCTCGACATCGTCTATCTCGACGTCGACCTCGCGATCGGCGGGATGGAACAGCGCAAGGTCCACATGCTCGCCCGCGACGTCCTGCCGAAGATCGGCGAGGACGCCCCGACCTGCCTCCACACGCCGCTGATCGCCGACCTCGATACGGGCGTGGGGAAGATGTCCGCGAGCGAGGGCGTCTCCATCTCGATGGAGGACTCGACGGCGGACATCGAGGGGAAGGTCAACGGCGCCTTCTGTCCGCCGACTCGCGATCCGGAGCCGGACGACGCGGGCCGCGAGCGGGAGAACCCCGTCCTCCAGATCTTCGAGTACCACGTCTTCCCGCGGTACGACACCGTGGTCGTCGAACGGCCCGACGAGTACGGCGGCGACCTGACCTACGGCGACTACGAGTCGCTGGCGGCGGATCTGGAGTCGGGCGAGTTGCACCCGGCGGACGCGAAGGGGGCGCTGGCAACGTACCTCGACGAACTCATCGCGCCCGGACGGGCGAAACTGCGTGACGCCACGTCCGACGCCTGAGGGCGCGACGATACGTCGGCGGTTTTAAAACTCGCGACCGCGAACGGTCAGCCATGAGCGAGAACGAAAACGGCGGGCGCAAGGACCTTCGAATGCCCGACGACGACGAGGTGTTCGCCGTCGTAACGGACATGCTCGGGGCCAACCGGGTACAGGTACGGTGTGCGGACGGCCAGGAGCGCACCGCCCGCATCCCCGGGCGGATGCAAAAGCGCATCTGGATCCGGGAGGACGACGTGGTCCTCGTCGAGCCGTGGGACTGGCAGGACGAGAAGGCCGACATCTCGTGGCGCTACGAGAAGTCGGAGGCGGACCAGCTGCGGCGCGAAGGCCACATCGAGTAGCGGCGGGACTTTTGAGGCGTGACGACGTAACGGGAACGAATGAGTGACCGCGAGGAGTACGGCCTGCTCGACCCCGAGGAGGGGGAAGGCGAGGACTTCGGCGACGAGTGGGAGGAGATCGACGTTTCCGACACCGACGCGGACCGCATCGCCAGAAAGCGGGACCGCGAGTTCGCCGAGTTCCGCAAGCGCCTGAAGGACGCCGACCAGTTCAAGGTCGCACAGTCGGTGTTCGACGACGCCACCTTCGCGGCCATCTACAAGCTGGTCCAAGACGGCCACATCGACGCCTTCGGCGGCCCCATCTCGACGGGCAAGGAGGCGAACGTCTACGAGGCACTCGGCGCCGACGACCGGGACGTGGCGGTGAAGATCTACCGCATCAACGCTTCGAACTTCCAGGAGATGCGGGCGTATCTGGAGGGCGATCCGCGGTTCGAGGGGATCGGCTCGGACAAGAAGAAAGTCGTCCTCGCGTGGACCAAAAAGGAGTTCGCCAACCTGCGGCGGGCGCGGAGCGCGGGCGTCCGGGTGCCCGAACCCATCGCCGTCGAGCGCAACGTCCTGGTGATGGAGCTGGTGGGGCTGGTCGAGGAGCGCGCCCGGCGGCTCGCGGAGGTGAACGTCGAGAACCCCGAGACGGCCTTCGAGGTGGTCCGGGAGTACATGCGCCGGCTCTACGACGCCGGACTCGTCCACGGCGACCTCTCCGAGTACAACCTGATCATCCACGACGGGGAACTGGTCGTCATCGACCTGGGGCAGGCGGTGACGGTCCACCATCCGAACGCCGACGACTTCCTCGACCGGGACTGCCGGAACGTGGCGGCCTTTTTCACGCGACAGGGGATCGACGTCGACCCCACGGACCTGCGTGCGTTCGTGACGGGCGCGGAGACGTAATCCCCGAGCGAGAACGCTTAAACGGCTCCGCCCGGTAGTCCGCGGTATGCAGCACGTGAAGGTTCCGCAGGACCGCCTCGGCGTCCTCATCGGCGAGGGCGGCGAGACCATGCGCGAGATCGAGCGGCGTGCCGAGGTTCGCCTCGACATCGACTCCGAGAGCGGGAGCGTCGCCATCGACGCCACCGGCGACCCCGTCACCGCGATGGTCGCCCCCGACATCGTCCGCGCTATCGGTCGCGGGTTCAAGCCCGACGCGGCCCTCTCCCTCCTCGACGACGAGATGCGGATGTTCGAGTTGATCGACATCGAGGACGCCACCCGAAACAGGAACGACCTCCAGCGACAGAAGGGACGGCTCATCGGCGAGAACGGTCGCACCCGGGAACTGATGGAGGAACTTACCGGTGCCGAGGTGGTCATCTACGGGACCACTCTCGGGATCATCGGCCAACCCGAGGAGGTCCAGGCCGTCCGCCGGGCCGCCGAGATGATCCTCGACGGCGCGCCCCACGGCGCCGTCTACGGCTTCCTCGAGCGCAAACACAACGAACTCACCCGCGGCGTCGAACTGTAACTCCTCCTCGATCCGTGGTTTCGAGTGACGATATCCCCCCGGTGTGACAGCCGTTGCCGTGACCGCTAATCACCTGACTGCGGTACGACGTACCATACGCCGAAACGAAACGTTTTTATAGAATCACAATCAATCAAAGGTTGATTATGTCTCAGCGAATGCAGCAGGGTCAGCCGATGATCATTCTCGGCGAGGACTCCCAGCGAACCCAAGGGAAGGACGCTCAGTCGATGAACATCACGGCCGGGAAGGCCGTCGCGGAATCCGTACGGACCACACTCGGTCCGAAAGGAATGGACAAGATGCTGGTCGACTCCGGCGGGAGCGTCGTCGTCACGAACGACGGCGTCACGATCCTGAAAGAGATGGACATCGACCACCCCGCGGCGAACATGATCGTCGAGGTGTCCGAGACCCAGGAGGACGAGGTCGGCGACGGCACGACGACGGCCGTCGTCATCGCGGGCGAACTCCTCGACGAGGCCGAGGAGCTCATCGATCAGGACATTCACCCGACGACGCTGGCCCAGGGGTACCGCCAGGCCGCGGAGAAGGCCAAGGAGGTCCTCGAGGACAACGCCATCGACGTGTCGCCGGACGACCGCGAGACCCTCGTCAAGATCGCCTCCACGGCGATGACGGGCAAGGGCGCCGAGAGCGCCAAGGACGACCTCGCGGACCTGCTGGTCGACGCCGTGCTCGCCGTGCGCGACGAGGACGGTAGCGTCGACACGGACAACGTCTCCATCGAGAAGGTCGTCGGCGGCGCCATCGACAACTCCGAGCTCATCGAGGGCGTCATCGTCGACAAGGAACGCGTCAGCGACAGCATGCCCTACGCCGTCGAGGACGCGAACGTCGCCCTGATCGACGGCGACCTCGAAGTCAAGGAGACCGAGATCGACGCCGAGGTCAACGTCACCGACCCCGACCAGCTCCAGCAGTTCCTCGACCAGGAGGAGGAACAGCTGCGCGAGATGGTCGACAAGCTGGTCGACGTCGGCGCCGACGCCGTCGTCGTCGGCAGCGGCATCGACGACATGGCCCAGCACTACCTCGCACAGGAGGGTATCCTCGCCGTCCGCCGTGCGAAGGACAGCGACCTCTCCCGGCTCGCCCGCTCGACGGGCGGCACGGTCGTCGGCTCCGTCGACGACATCACCGAGGACGACCTCGGCTTCGCCGGCTCGGTCGCCCAGAAGGACATCGGCGGCGACGAGCGCATCTTCGTCGAGGACACCCCCGACGCCAAGTCCGTGACGCTCGTCCTCCGCGGTGGGACCGAACACGTCGTCGACGAGGTCGAGCGCGCCGTCGAGGACTCCCTCGGCGTCGTGCGCACCACGCTGGAGGACGGCAAGGTCCTGCCCGGCGGCGGTGCGCCCGAGGCGGAGCTCGCCCTCGCCCTGCGTGACTACGCCGACTCCGTCGGTGGGCGCGAACAGCTCGCCGTCGAGGCCTTCGCCGAGGCCCTCGACGTCATCCCGCGCACGCTCGCCGAGAACGCGGGTCTCGACCCCATCGACTCGCTGGTCGACCTGCGCGCCCAGCACGACGGGGGCGACCTCTCGGCCGGCCTGGACGCCTACACGGGCGACATCATCGACATGGAGGAGGAGGGCGTCGTCGAACCCCTCCGCGTCAAGACTCAGGCCATCGAGTCCGCCACCGAGGCGGCCGTCATGATCCTCCGCATCGACGACGTCATCGCGGCCGGCGACCTCAAGGGCGGCGGCAGCGACGACGGCGGCGACGAAGGCGGCCCCGGCGGCGCCGGCGGCATGGGCGGCGGCATGGGCGGCGGCATGGGCGGCATGGGTGGCATGGGCGGCGCGATGTGAGATAGGCGCGCGCCCCATCCCTCTCGATCCATCGCCGCACCGCATCGCCCGACCGAACGATCCCGTTTTTCTTTCGACGCTACGCGTGGAGCCGACGGCTACCGGTGGACACCGTCGAAAACGCCGCGAACGCGGCTACGCGAACAGCTCTCGGGCTTCGGCGATGGCGTCGATCAGCCGATCGATCTCCTCGCGGGTGTTGTAGACGTAGAAGGAGGCCCGCGCGGAGGCCGCGATGCCGAGCTTGTCGTGGAGCGGCTGGGTGCAGTGGTCGCCGGCCCGGATGGCCACGCCGTGGTCGTTGACGATACTGGAGAGGTCGTGGGCGTGGACGCCCTCGACGTTGAACGCGACGAGGCCGCCGCGGTCGTCGCCCGGCGGGCCGTAGATCGTCACGTCGTCGAACTCGTCGAGGCGGTCGTGGGCGTACTCCGCGAGCAGTTCCTCGTGGGCCTGGACGGCCTCCATGCCGATATCCTCCATGTAGTCGACGGCGGCGGCGAAGGCGATGCCCTGCGAGATGGAGGGAGTACCGGCCTCGAACTTCCAGGGCAAGTCCTCCCACGTCGAGTCGTCGAAGCTGACCCGACGGATCATGTCGCCGCCGTAGAGGTACGGCTGCATCGATTCGAGGATCGCTTCCTTGCCGTAGAGCGCCCCGATGCCGGTCGGGCCACACATCTTGTGTCCGGAGAACGCGAAGAAGTCGGCGTCCATGGCTTTCACGTCGACCGGGCGGGTCGGCGCCGACTGTGCGCCGTCGACGAAGATCAGCGCGTCGTGGTCGTGGGCCATGTCGGCCAGGTCGGATACGGGGTTCACCGTCCCCAGCGTGTTCGAGACGTGGACGACCGACACCATCGCCGTGGAGTCGTCGATCAACTCGGCGGCGTGGTCCATATCGAGGTAGCCGTCGTCGTCGACGCGGATGTAGCGCACCTCGGCGCCGGTCCGCTTGGCGATCTGTTGCCACGTCACGAGCGACGCGTGGTGTTCCATCTCCGAGAGGACGACCGAGTCATCCGGACCGAGTTCGGCCAGTCCCCAGGCGTAGGCGACGAGGTTCTCCGCCTCGGTGGTGTTCTTGGTGAAGACGATCTCCTCGCGACCCGCCGCGCCGACGAAGTCGGCGACGGTGTCGTGGGCCTCCTCGTAGGCCACGCTCGCCTCCTGACTCAACTGGTGGATGCCCCGGTGGACGTTCGCGTTGTAGCCGCGGTAGTAGTCGCTGATCGTCTCGACTACCTGCTCGGGCGTGTGGCTCGTCGCGGCGTTGTCCAGATAGTAGAGGGGCGTGTCGTCGTCGGGACCCTGTCCGGACGTCTCCACGTCGCCCCCGACCAGGCGGTCGAGGATCGGGAAATCGGCCCGGATGGCCTCCACGTCGATCGGATACGATTCCTGGACTCCCATCGCCCAGTTGTAGGATCCGGAGGAATAACACCCCTTCGGTGTCTCACACCCGACGAAACCCCGACCGGTTACGTCCCCGACCCACCACTTTCTTCAGGTATCCGACCGCTTACATGCAACCATGCAACGTCGACGGGTCTTGGGAATCTGTGGAACGCTCACGGCAGGACTGCTCGCGGGGTGTGGCGGCGGTGGCTCGGAGAGTACGCCGACGGGGACGGCGACCGACACCGAGACGGCGACGGCGACGGCGACGGCGGAGCCGACCGAGACGGCGACGGCGACGGCGACGGCGGAGCCGACCGAGACGGCGGCATCCGGCCCCGGTGGCCCCACACACGCCCTCGAGGAGTCGTTCGTCGTCGGCACCGAGGGCAACCGGATCCGTTACCGCATTATCGACTTCTTCCGCGCCGACAGCGTCGGTAGCAGCGCCAACCCCGCCACCGCGGACGGGACCTTCCTGATCGTGCTTCTGGAGTTCGAGAACCCGCAGGACGACTCCACTACCTTCCCCCAGAACTCGTTCCTCGCCACTAACGAGGATCAGATCCGGTATTTCGACGACCGGGGGACGACGAGCATCGGCGACGACGACCGGATCGACGCCCAGTCGGTCGCCGCCACGACGCTCTCGGCGGGCCAGTCGGCGGCGGGTGCGGTGGTGTTCGACCTCGACCCGGACCGTTCCTACTGGCTCGAGATCCGCCCGACCGGCGACGCGGGCGAGACCCACTACGTCGAGATCGGTCCCGTCTCGGAGATACAGATGCTCGAGAGTTCGATGGTCGGCTAGAGCCAGAGCAGTTGGGCGTGGCGCGTGCCCTCGAGTTCGAGGACGTTCTCCGCGTCGACGAGTCCGGCCTCGACGGCGACGTCGACACAGCGCTCGCCGACGAGGTTCGCGACCGAGGCCCGCCGTAGCGCGTCCACCACGTCCTCGGCGTCGCCGGGGTCCCCGCCGTAGAACTCCTCGGTCACCGTCAGCGACACCTCGCCGTCCGCGTAGGTCTCGCCGAGACACTCCCGGTCACAGACCGCGACGAGGAGTCCCTCGGGCGTGTCGCGCTCGCGGATCAGCATCTACCGATCCTCGACGAGTTCGCGCTCGGCCTCCTCGCGGAGTTCCGCCGCCTGCTCTTGGACGCGCTCGGCCTCCTCGTCTTGGCCGAGTTCCTCTAGGGCCCGCGCTTTCTCCTCCAGCACCGAGGCGTTGCGCATCCCCAGTCGGATCGCGTTGTCGAAACAGTCGACCGCGCTCTCGTGGAGGCCTCGCTCCGAGAGGAAGAAACCGCGGTTGTACCACGCTTGTCCGAACCGAGGGTCGACCTCCACGGCGCGCTCGGCGTGTTCGAGCGCCTGCTCGGTCCGCCCCCACTCCCAGAGGGCGTACGCCAGGTTCGTGTGGGCCGTGGCGGCGTGGTCGGACTCGCCGTCGATGTCGAGGGCCTCCTCGTAGGCGCCGATGGCCTCGTCGTACTCCTCGAGTTCGGCGTGTGCCGCACCCTTGTTCACCCACGCCTCCTGTTCGATCCGGTCGTCCGCCGCGAACTGCGCCGCACGTTCGAACGCCCCGGTCGCCTCCTCGAACCGGTTGATACCCATGTAGGAGAGCCCGACGTCGACCAGCTGTTCGGCGTCGACCTGGTCGCTCCCGACGTTGCGTTCGTCGAGCATGTCCGTCAGTACCCGCGAGTCCACCGGATCGACCTCCGTCGGATCGACCGACAGCTCCGGCGGATCGAGCGAGAACTCCTCGTACTCCTCGTCGAACCCCTGCCCCTCCGAGAAGCGATGGGGTTGCTCGTCGTCCATGCCCTGGAATTGGACGTCGGGGCGGTTAAGGCCTGCGTCACGGGCCAGCACTTACGTCCTCGGCGCGGCGAGCCGTGCGTATGCGACTGTTCGTCAGCGTCGACGTGGCCCCGCTGGCCGACGGGATCGCGAACGCCCAGGATCGCCTGCCCGACGCCGGGAGTCTCCGCTTCGTCGACCCCGAGAACGCCCACGTGACCCTCGAGTTCCTCGGCGAGGTTACCCCCGACCGCCGGGACGCCCTCGAATCCGCCCTCGCCACCGCCGTCGACGACGCGGCCGTGGACCCCTTCGAACTGACCCTCGGCGGCTACGGCGTCTTCCCCTCGCTCGATTACATCAGCGTCGTCTGGACCGGCGTCCGCCGGGGCGGCCCGGAACTCACCCGCCTCCACGAGGCGGTCGAACGCGAGACGACGGCCCTGGGGTTCGATCCCGCCGACCACGACTTCACGCCCCACGTCACCCTCGCCCGGATGGACGACGCCCGCGGGAAGGCAGCCGTCCAGCGGGTCGTCGCGGACGCCAACCCGGACGTCGGCTCCGTCGAGGTGTGCGAGGTCCGTCTCACGGAGAGTACGCTCACCGACGACGGCCCCGTCTACGAGACGGTCGGTCGGTACCCGCTGTAGCCGCGCCCGATCGATTCCGTATCGCGATATGAGATTTATCAGGAACTGTCGGCTCCGGTAGATCCCGTCCGGGGCCACCCGTTCTTCGCCCGACCCACACCCCGGCCGATCGGACTCGATACCGGCGCACGCCGACCACGCTCCTTTCGTTCGATCCCTCGCGGGCCGTGGGAGAACGACCGCATGCGCGACGTCCGGAGTCGCCCCGAAGCTACCTCGTCCCCGGGTCGCCCACGGGATTCCTTTCCCCGCTCACCGGTGTCTCCGGGGCGAGCGTCCCGGGTGGACGGCACCGCTGTCGTTCGCGGATGGATTCGAACCACGAGGACTTCCGTCCTCTGGGCTCGAACCTCCCATCCGCTCGCTGTCGTTCGCGGATGGATTCGAACCACGAGGACTTCCGTCCTCTGGGCTCGAACCTCCCATCCGCTCGCTGTCGTTCGCGGATGGATTCGAACCACGGTCGTTTCACTCCCTGATTCGAATCCACGCCAGCCACTTCACCGGCGCGCTCGTCGGCGTGGGATCGGGTGGATTCGAACTACCGTTCGACGTGAAACGCCGGCGAGCACGGCGATTTCCCGGTGCTGCACGCGCCCCCTCTGTTTTCGCGCCGCTCGGTCGCCGAAGGCCCGTTCGGGGGATGGGGTCACGGTCGCACCGTCCATCAATCGCATATCGCGATATCGAACGGTCCCACGGTGTGCCCCGACCAACGCCCGAAAGAACAAGATTTTATGCGGCGACGGGGTAGACAGGGGCACTATGGGTAAGAAATCGAAGGCGAAGAAGAAGCGACTCGCCAAACTGGAGAACCAGAACAGCCGCGTCCCCGCGTGGGTCATGCTCAAGACGGACCGGCAGGTCACCCGCAACCCGAAGCGCCGCAACTGGCGCCGGAACGATACGGACGAATAGATGAGCGCCAACGACTTCGAGGAGCGCGTCGTCACCGTCCCGCTCCGCGACGCACGGGCGGAGCCGTCGAACGAGCGTGCCGACCGGGCGATGACCATCGTCCGCGAACACCTCGCTACGCACTTCAAGGTCGACGAGAGCGAGGTCCGTCTCGATCCGGACATCAACGAGGCGATCTGGGCCCAGGGCCGGAACAACCCGCCCAGCAAGCTCCGCGTTCGCGCCGCTCGCTTCGTCGAGGACGGCGAACCGATCGTCGAAGCAGAGACCGCAGAATAACGTGTTACGCGCCTCCTTCGCCGGATCGTCGTACGTCGGGGTGTTCGCCCGCGCGACCAACGACTGTCTGCTGGTGCGTCCGGACGCCGACGCGGACACCGTGGCCGACATCGCGGCCGAACTCGACGTCGATCCCGTGTCGACCACGGTCGGCGGCTCCGGAACCGTCGGCGCCCTCGCCGTCGGCAACGAGCACGGGCTCCTCGTCTCCGGTCGGGCGACGGACCGCGAGATTTCGACCATCGAGGACGAGACCGGACTCGACGTGACCGAACTTCCGGGACGCATCAACGCCGCCGGCAACGTCGTTCTCGCGAACGACTACGGCGCGTACGTCCACCCGGACCTGAGCCGGGAGGCCATCCGGACGGTCAAGGACGCCCTCGACGTGCCCGTCGAGCGCGGCGACCTGGCGGACGTCCGCACCGTCGGTACCGCCGCCGTCGCGACCAACGAGGGGGTGCTCTGCCACCCGAAATCGCGCGAGCCGGAACTGGAGGCGCTCGAAGACTGTCTCGACGTGCGGGCCGACATCGGCACCGTGAACTACGGCGCCCCCCTCGTCGGCTCCGGACTCGTCGCCACCGACGCGGGCTACGTCGTCGGCACGGACACCACGGGCCCGGAGCTCGGCCGCATCGAGGAGACGCTCGGCTACATCGAGCGCCAGTAGGAAGATACTTCCCGCTTCCTCACGACCCTTCGGTACATGAGCGAATTCGTCGTCAGCGGACGCTTTCAGGACCGAACCGGCTACCGACAGTTCGAGAAGTCGGTAGAGGCCACCAACGAGAACGTCGCGCGCGAGCACACCCTCGCCCAGCTCGGGAGCGAGCACGGCCTCAAGCGCACGCAGGTCGAGATCGAGGGGGTGACCGCGGCATGATGGGTGGCGGTCAGCAGCAACTCCAGCAGCTCACCCAGGAGATCGAGGCCATCGACGAGGAGATCGCGGAGCTGGAAGCCGAGATCGAATCGCTTCGCACCCGCCAAAGCGAGATCGACGAGGCGGTCGAGGCCATCGAGACCCTCGACACCGGCTCGACGGTGCAGGTCCCCCTCGGCGGCGGCGCCTACCTCCGTGCCGAGGTCCAGGACATCGACGAAGTGATCGTCGATCTCGGCGGCGGTTACGCGGCCGAACAGCCCCAGGGCGACGCCATCGACGCCCTCGAACGCAAGCGGGACGTGCTCGACGACCGCGTCGACGACGTCGAGGACGAGATCTCGGAGCTCGAATCCGAGAGCCAGGAGCTCGAACAGCAGGCCCAGCAGATGCAACAGCAGATGCAACAACAGCAGATGCAGCAGCTCCAACAAGAGCAGGGCGACGACGAGTAGCGGCCGATGTTCGACGGACTGAAAGACAAGCTGGATACCTTCCGGAGCGACGTCGAGGAGAGTGCCGAGGACGCCGATCCGGAGGCGGAACCGGACGGGGAGGCCGAGACGGATTCGGCGGACGACGCCGACACCGCCGACGAGACGGACGCGCCCGACGAGGCCGACGCCGACTCGCCCGGTCGCCTCCAGCGGGCCAAGGCCTTCGCCACCGGTAAGGTCGTCCTCGAGGAGGAGGACCTGGAGGATCCCCTCTGGAACCTCGAGATGGCGCTGCTGGAGAGCGACGTCGAGATGGGCGTCGCGGAGGCCATCCTGGATCAGATCCGGTCGAACCTGATCGGCGAGACCAAATCCCAGATGGCGAGCACGGGTGACCTCGTCGAGGACGCCCTTCGGGACGCCCTGCTCGAGGTCATCAGCGTCGGCCAGTTCGACTTCGACGAGCGCATCGCGCAGGCGGAGAAGCCGGTGACCATCGTCTTCACCGGCGTCAACGGCGTCGGCAAGACCACCACCATCGCCAAACTGGCTCGCTATCTGGAGGAGCGCGGGTACTCCACGGTGCTCGCGAACGGCGACACGTACCGTGCGGGGGCCAACGAGCAGATCCGGGAACACGCCGAGGCGCTCGACAAGCGCTTGATCACCCACGAACAGGGCGGCGATCCCGCCGCCGTCGTCTACGACGGCGTCGAGTACGCGGAGGCCAACGACGTGGACGTCGTCCTCGGCGACACCGCCGGGCGCCTCCACACCTCCAGCGACCTGATGGCCCAGTTGGAGAAGATCGACCGCGTCGTCGACCCCGACCTCACCCTGTTCGTCGACGAGGCGGTCGCCGGCCAGGACGCCGTCGAACGCGCCCAGCAGTTCGACGAGGCGGCCGAAATCGACGGCGCCGTGCTGACGAAGGCGGACGCCGACTCCCAGGGCGGGGCCGCCATCTCCGTCGCCTACGTGACCGGCAAGCCCGTCCTCTTTCTCGGCACCGGGCAGGGGTACGACGACCTCGAACGGTTCGATCCCGAAGCGCTGGTCGACGACCTCCTCGGGGCGTAAGCGACACGCCTACCTCCGTTCGCCGCGAACGAACGACCATGAGCACGGTCGCCGGAGTCGCCTGCCCCGCCGGAGTCGTCCTCGCCGGTGACCGCGTCGTCGCGAGCGGGGGCCGCATCCGGAGTCGGTCGCGTCGGCACGTCCTCGAATTCGACCGCGTCGGCGCCGCCGTGGTCTGCGGGGACGTTCCCGCGGTCGCCGACCGTCTCGACGCCGAGATCCGATCCTACCGCACGGAGCGCGGTCGCCTCCGGATCGACGCCGTCGCCCGCCTCGTCGCCGACGTCGCCACCGAGTTCGACGCCTCCGTACTCGTCACCGCCCCCGACGACGCGGGCGTCCCGCGCCTCCGATCGATCGATCCCGACGGCGGCGTCACCGAGGAGTCGCTGGCGGCGCTGGGGAGCGGCGCGGCCCTCGCCCTCGGCGTCCTCGAAGCCGGTCACGATCCCGAGGCGTCGCTCGACGACGCTGCGGCGCTCGCCCGCGACGCCCTCGCGGCCGCCGCCGAGCGCGACCCCGGAACCGGGACCGACGTCGATACCTACCGTCTCCCGGCGTGACGGCACTCACGCCGGCGGCGACGACGGGTACCGGTCGACGATTTCGCTCTCGTGATGGCGGTCCTGCAGGTGTTTGCGCAGGCAGTTGTGGGTCGTACTCGTGGTCGCGGACCGGACGAACGGCCGTCTCGGCCGTGTGGAACCGTATTCGGGCGTGAGCGAACGCGTCTCGCCCCCTGCCACCAGAGCTATGCGCGCCGATCCCCATCGTTCACTCATGTCGGGAGAGCGCGGGCCGTCGGCCCCGGCGGGGACCGGAACCGACGGCGACGCGGGGAGTGACGGGGGGAGCGACGGCGACGCCGACGCCGACGAGGCGGGCGTCCTCGGCTCCTGGAGCCGGACCGAGATGGTCTTCGCCGTGTTGCTCGTCGTCGCCGTCGCCGGCACGGCCGCCCTCTTCGTCGCGCCGGGCGGCGACACGACCACCGCGGACACGGATGACGGTGGCGCTGCCGCCGTGACCGTGACCGCGACGCCGACGCCCTCGTCGACCGGTTCGACGTCGCCGAACGTCACCATGCGCGTCCGCTCGGTCGAGTCCTGCGGGTCGCGGTGTCGGACGGTCACCATCGGGCTGTCGAACGAGGGGACGGATACGGCCCGCGACGTCCGCGTTGCCACCCGAATCACCACCGGTGACCGCCTCGTCTGGGAGGGGAGCTCCGACGTCGGGCGACTGGACGCCGGGGAGACGGTCACACGGACCCGGACGGTCCGGGTCGGCTACGCCGACGCCGTACGGATCAAGGCCAACGACGGCCGCATCCGGATCGAGACGACGGTCCGGACGGCGAACGCCACCCGGACGTTCACCGAACGACGGACGGTCGCCTGACCGCCCGCCGGCGGTGTTTCGAAATCCTTTTGACCGTAATCCACTTCGTCGGAACTGCGCCGCCTTAGCTCAGACTGGGAGAGCACTCGACTGAAGATCGAGCTGTCCCCCGTTCAAATCGGGGAGGCGGCATATTCTGAACCCGTGAGCGTAGCGAGCAGGTGAAGAAACGACGCCGAGCCGATTTGAGCACGGAAGCCGCGTGCAGCGGAGCGAGCACGTCTTCCGGAGTTCAAATCGGGGAGGCGGCATATTCCCACTTTTCGCTGCGTCGGGTTTCCTCGCGAGCCTTCGGCTCGCTGCGGGAACCACGCCTTGCAAAAACGTGGGGAAAACCCCTGCTGGCTCACTCCGTTCGCCAGTAGTGAAACCGCTCGGAGTGGCCGTCCCGTTCGAGGGGGACGTCCAGCATCGACACGTCGCCGACGAGTCTACAGATGAGCAAGGCGAGTGCCTCGGGGCTTGACCCCGAGGCGGTTCACGCTCGCCGTCCCTCGAACAGCGCCTGTAGGTCGTCCCGGAGGTAGACGATGTCGTCGTAGCGGTCGGCTTTGTCCTTGGCCAGTGCGGTCAGCAGGACGTCGTCGAGCGCCGAGGGGACGTCCGCCACCTCGCTCGGTGGCGTCGGCGTCTCGTCGAGGACGGCACGCATCACGCGCGTCGATTCGCCCTCGAACGGCGGCCGGCCGGTAAAGAGTTCGTAGTAGACGGCGCCGAGTTGGTAGATGTCGGTGATGTCGTCGGTCGTCCCGTAGGACCGGTCGAACTGTTCGGGTGCGGCGTATCCCGGCGAGAGCCCCTCCACGCTCTGGGAGTGCTCGAGCAGGTGTTTCGAGAGTCCCCAGTCGGCGACCTTCGGCACGTCCCAGGCGCCCGCCACTTCGCGAAAGAGGACGTTCGCCGGCTTCAGATCGAGGTGGGCGACTCCCCGACGGTGGGCGTGACGTACGCCCTTCGTGATCGCCACGGCCGTCCAGAGCGCCTGATCGAAACCGAGGGAGCCCGCCCGTCCCCCGAGGTGACCGGCGTCCATATACTCCATGGCGATCCAGGGCAGTGGCTCGGCGCCGTAGTCGACGACGCCGACGACGTAGTCGTGGTCGTCGAGTTTGTCCCACGTCTCCGCTTCGTCGAGCATCCGTTCGACGGCGTCGGCGTGGAGCGTCCCCTGCATCCGCGGGCGCTTGATCGCGAGCGTCACGTTACCCTCGGGCGTTGGCAGTGTCGCCTTCGTCACGTCGGCGTTGCCCCCGCCGCCGATCGGCTCCTCGTCGGTCAACGCGTCGTAATCGACGCGTACGTCGGGCGCCCGCGGGGCCGAGTCGGGCGGTTGGTTCGCGCTTCCGGCCACGCTCTCGCTTTCCTCTCTCCCGCCGCTCACGCTCGGTGACTGCCCGAGCCGATCGCCCGCCTGCGATTCGGCGTCGCGCCCCGGTTCGGGGGTCGACGCCGACCCTCGCGGTCCGCTGCCGGCCCGTTCGGGCCCCGACGCCGACGGGTCCTCGCCCCCCCGGCGCCGCGCACGGTAGACCCCGACGCCGAACCCGAGGCCGAGGCTCGCGACGGCGACGACGGCGTAGAGGGCGACCGTCTCGGGATCGGGGCCGACGCGCGCCATCTGTAGCGGGGCGTCGACGGTCGGGACAGCCGGCACGTGGGAGACGACGCCCGGCTCGGTGACCGGCGTTCGCATCCGTTTACCCTCCGACCGTGAGGCCGAGCAGATATCCGGTGACCAGCCCCAACACGCCGATCAGCCCCCAGATGGTGACGGCCACCGACGTCTCGATTCCGACGCTTCCTTGCAACGCGACGCTGATCGGCATCTCACTTCCCGTGGGATCGGTTTCCCCGTGAATCGCCTCGGGGTCAAGCCCCGAGGCTTCCCGTTTCTACGGCGTGACTTGCAGACACGGACTCGAAGTGAGTCGTGTCCGTAGCGGTCACAGTCTCTACGGGCGTGTCTTCGGGCCATCCCAGCCCTAACTCAGAAAAGCCTCTCTGCAACACGTTCATCGCCGCATTCGCATCCCTATCCGTCTCAAACCCACACGACGGGCAGGAGTGTTCCCGCACCCAGATAGGCTTCGTTGTCTCCACGCCACACGACGCGCACTCTTTCGTGGTGCCTCGTGCTTCGACCTGCTTGACGTGAGTGCCGTACAGGTCGGATTTGTATTCGAGGAGCGTGATGAATTGTCGCCACGCCGCTTCCTGCTTGTTCCGAGCAGTATGCGACTGCTCCAACATCTCCTTCACGTTCAAGTCCTCAACGAATACGGCGTCGTACTCGCGGACGAGCCACGTCGTGAGTTTGTGCTGATAGTCCAGCACCTTCCGCCTGATGTGTCGCTTGACGTTAGCTACTTCCTGGCGTTGTTTCTCCCAGTTGCTCGACCCTTTCTCTTTCCGTGAGAGTTTGCGTTGCTCACGTCGAAGGCGCTCGTAGTCGTCTTCGAGGTCGAGCCAGTCCACAGTCTTGCCGTCAGACATGTGGATGTAGTTCTGGATGCCGAGGTCAATCCCGACGCTGTTGCTCGCGTCCAACGAGTCCACGGCGGGTTTCTCGGGTAGGTCGGCGTCGTCGGTTTCGAGGCCGAAGGAGACGAACCACTCGCCGGTCGTCTCCTTCTTGAACGTGACCTCCTTGATGGTAGCGTGGTCGGGAATCGGGCGGTGATACCGTATCTTGATCCACCCAATCTTGCTGAAACGGACGTAAGCGAACCTGTCTCGGCCCCTCTTTTCATCGAGGTCGAAACCAGACTGGTTGTACGTCACGCTTCGATACTTGGTGGGTGCTTGCCGCTTGAGCCGACCAACATTGTACCCCTTCTCTTTTTTCTTGCGAAGGTTCGAGAGATTGCGGTGGAAGCGGGCGACGGTGGCTTGCGCGGCTTTCGAGTGCAGTTCTCCGAACACAGGCCACCGCTGTTTCCACTCGGGGAGTTTGTTGTTCTGGGCGTACTCACTCGGCTTGTCGTTTTCTGGACTGTTCTCGTAGTCCCAGCGAACGTGGTTGTAGAGTTGGCGATGAACATCGAGATGATGTTCCAGTCCCTCCGCTACCTCTTGTGTTGGGTAAGCGTGGTAGCGGTGACTGTGTTCCATCGCTGTCTCTTGATTAGCGATGTGTTCAGTTAATGGTTTGTGTCACGGGTTGTCGGCTTCATCCCCGGGGTCAAGCCCCGGGGTATTCGCCTTGTCCGCCGATAAAGTTGGGCCACTGCCGGGATGCCGTCGTCGGCGCCGATCCGCGGACTGGCTGGTTGGACCCCACTTGCCGAGACTGAAATCGGCATCTAAGCCTCTGATGGATTTATGTTACAAGCGGCGGTACGTTGGGATGCCGACGCCCTCCGGACGTTCCCCGTGTGCCGGTGGCGTCGGTCCCCGCAACGCGTCTCCCCGACCCGACCGACGCTTCGCGCCGGCCTCGCCCCGAGTTCCCCGACCGGGGTCCCGGCCGGTCGCGGCTGCTGCCACTTTTTGATATCACTCCCGACCGTCGCGGATCGCCGCCACGTCGTCTGGCGATCCGACGACGACGTCCCCCACGATGGTTCGCTTGAGTGCCGCCGTCGCCGCCCCTTGGCGAAGCGCCTCTTTCACGTTCGCGCCGCGCCGTCGCCCGGCGAGGAACCCGCCGACGAACGCGTCGTGGACGCCGGCCGGGTCGCGGGTCTCCCCCTCGAACGGCGGCACCTCGTATATCTCCTCGCCGTGGAGGCCGACCGTCGGGTGACGGTCCTCCTCGCGGGTGACGACAACCGTCGTGCAGTCGTATCGCGTCCGGAGAGTGTGGGCCGCGGGCACGACGTCGCCGTCGAGGCCGAAGACCGCCTCGGCGTCCGCCTCGTCGATCACCAGCACGTCCACGGCGTCGAGGAGGTGGTCGTACAGGTCGCGGGCCCGGTCGGCCTCCAGTCCCGTCGCCTCGAAGCGGGTGTCGAAGGCCCGCGTCGTGTCCGCCTCGCCGGCGACCGAGAGGAGCGTCGCCGTCGTCTCCAAGAGCGCCTCCGAGCGGGCGGGCGTGGCCCCGCTGACGAACAGGGTGTCGGCCTCCCGGACCACCCCGAGCGGGAGGTCCTCGGCGGTGGCCGTGGCGACGGCCGCGCCCTCGCGGTCGGACACCGACCGCGCGCCGGGCGCCCCGCCGCGCTCGACGAACGCCGTCGACGCCCGCCCCGACTCCGCCCAGACGACGCCCGTCCGGACGCCGTGGCGGCGCAGTTCGCCGACGATCCGCCGCCCGAGCGGGGTGTCCGGGAGCTTCGACAGCCACGCGGCGTCGAGGCCGAGCGTCGCCGCCGCGACGGCGACGTTGCTCTCCGGGCCGCCGACGTGGGCGGCGAAGTCGCCGGCCGTCTCGATGCGTTCGCCCCGTGGCGGCGAGAACCGAAGGGTGGCGTCGCCGACGGTGACCAGATCCGTCACGGACGTGTTTCGACCGACCGGCGCAAAAAGCTGTGCCCCCGTCACGTGGACCGCGCCGCACGCGTCGTTGACGACCGGTTCGTGACGGTGTTCGGTGTCCCAGACCGTGGGGCGCCGCTAATATCGTCGCCCCCTTGATGCTCGCCTTCCTGGGGACGGCTCCACGGTGCGACACCGAGCCGTCGGGGGAGCGTTTATTATGCACTGGTGACACATACGTCGGCAATGACCGATTCGGCGGGATGGACGAGGCGGGGGGCGTTGCGGGCGGCCAGCGGGGCTGTGTTCGGGGGTGCGCTGATTGTGGGGGATTCCGACATCGCCACCGGACAGAGCGGCGAATCGTGGCCACAGCACGGATACGATGCCGCGAACACGGGATATGCACGCGAAAACACCTCACCGGTCGCCAATATATCAGTCGCGTGGGAGTTCGGGGCAGGGTCTTCCTCTCCCGCGGTAGTCGACGGGAGCGTCTACGTTGGCAGTGGCGATTTCCACGCACTGGACGCCGACGATGGTGCCGAGCGATGGCAGTTCGAGCTGGAAAATCCGACGCTTTATCCCCCACCAGCGGTGGTGGACGGAACGGTCTTTGGTTTGGATGGGGATAGTAACGTGTTCGCTCTGAACACGGACGACGGAAGCGAACGCTGGCGTTTTGAGGTCGACGACCGGCCCCAGAGCAACTTTACGGTATGGAACGACACCATCTACGTCGCAAACGGCAGTCGTCTCTGTGCTCTGAACACGAGTGACGGGACCGAACGGTGGTGTCTCGAAACCGACGGCCCCATCGGATCGGCCCCGACGGTTTCGGATGACATCCTGTATATCTCATACGGGGAGTCCGGTTCGAACGACGACTTTTACGCATTGGATGCGGCGGATGGAAGCCGGATCTGGCGGTTCGAGACGGGGCTAACGTTCAGCTCCACGCCAGCAGTCGTTGAGGAAACCGTCTACTTCGGGAGTGCGGACACTCTTTTTGCAGTAGACACGGGTGGCGGCACCGAACGGTGGCGCTTCGAAACCGACGGCAGTCTCTATTCATCGCCGGCGGTAGCCGACGGGACCGTTTATTTCGGGAGCGACGGCGGCTCCCTGTACGCGGCTGATACGGAGAGTGGCGCCGAACGGTGGCGCTTCGAAACCGGCGGCCGCGTGGCCTCTCCCGTCGTCGCGGGCAACACCGTGTACGTCGGCAGTCAAGACACCTATCTCTATGCACTCGATGCGACTGAGGGCACCGAACGATGGCGTTTCCGAGCGGGCGGTCGGGTGAATTCACCGGCGATCGTGGACGGTTCTGTCTACGTCGGCTCGGACAACGCCCTGTACGCCCTGACCGGGGATACTCCGGAACAAGTGTCGACAGAAACAAGATCCACGAACACACGTCCCACGACCGAACGTACCCGTACCGCGCCGGTCACCACTAACGGTGGTGCCGGTGACGGAGGGGGTGATGCTGGTGGCGGATCGAACGCCGACGGGTTCGCCGACGACTCGGATCTCGTCGTCCCGCTCGCGGGTGCACTCGCCGCCGGGGCGGGGGGTGGCCTCTGGTACTGGCGCCGCGATGGTGGGGGTCCCGCCGGCAGTGCGCGAAGCGATGCCGAAACGGGAACAGGATCGGGTGGCTCGGTTGAGAGTGGCCCTGTGCTTGGAACGATTACTCCTCCGAGTACTCACAGCGAAGACGACGCGGTTTCGCCGAACACTCACGTCCCAGCCGACGCTCCCGATACCGTTCCCCGCGCACCGGACCTGTCCGTATCCTACGACGAGTTGACGGAGGGGCCACCTATCGGCAGCGGAGGTAACGCCGACGTAACGAAGGCGACGCTCGCCACCGCCGATGGGGACGTGACAGTAGCGATCAAGAAACCTCGGATGCGCGGGACGCTCCACACCGATACGGTTGAACGGCTGCTTCGGGAGGCCGAGACGTGGAGCAAACTCGACGATCATGACCATATCGTCGGCGTGCTTGATTACGGTGCCGAGCCGATCCCGTGGATCGCCATGGAGTACATGGACGGCGGCGATATCGGTGATAGAGCTGGTCGCCTGAACTTCGCTCAAGCAGTGTGGACCGCGATCGCAACCGTCCGCGGCGTCCGCCACGCTCACCGCCGCGGGGTCGCCCACCTCGATCTCAAGCCCGCGAACGTCCTCTTCCGGTCGACCGATGGCGCCTGGGACGCGCCGAAGGTCGCCGACTGGGGGCTCTCGAAACACCTGCTCGAGCACTCCAAGAGCGTCGAAGGCCTCTCACCTCAGTACGCCGCTCCCGAACAGTTCGACGACGAATACGGTGTAGCGGATGACATTACTGACGTGTATCAGCTGGGAACCGTCCTCTATGAACTGTTCACGGGGCGGCCACCGTTCGAAGGATCGTCGACCGAAATAATGGGCCAGGTGCTGAACGAGACACCAACGCCGCCAAGCGAGATAGCCGACGTTCCTCCCGCGCTGGACGACGTACTACTGACGGCCTTGGCGAAAAAGAAATCCCACCGATATCAGTCGACGCTCCTCCTCAGAAACGATCTCCAAGAACTGTACCAGGACCACTGACTTCGGGGGTGTTGGATGGTCGTGACGGGGATTCGTTTTCCGACGGTTCGACTATTCGACGCGGTATCTCAGTCGTCTCGTAGCTCTTGCAGTGCCTTCTGTAACAGCAAAACCGACTCGTAGCGGTCTTTTTTCTCCTTGGCCAATGCGGGAAGAAGGATGTCGTCCAACGCAGGGGGCACATCCGATATCTCGCTCGGTGGTGTCGGTCGTTCGTTCAACACTCTGTGCATCGCCTTCGCCGGCTGGCCCTCGAACGGCGGCTTCCCCGTGAACAACTCGTACAGGACCGTTCCGAGTTGGTACACGTCCGTGACGTCGTCGGGAACTCCGAAGTCGTCATCGAACTGTTCGGGTGCCGCGTACTGTGGTGACAGTCCCTCGACCGTTTCCGAACGTTCGATCAGATGTTTCGAAAGGCCCCAGTCGGCGACCTTCGGCACGTCCCAGGCGTCCTCGATCGACCGGAAGAGGACGTTCGCGGGCTTGAGATCGAGGTGAGCGACGCCGCGACGGTGAGCGTGGCGGACGCCCCTCGCGATCGCCTCCGCAGTCCACACCGCCTGATCGAACTCGAGATCGCCGGTTCGCTCGGAGAGATCACCGCCGTCCATGTACTCCATGGCGATCCAGGGAAGCGGAGTCGCTCCATAGTCCACCACGCCGACGATGTGGTCGTGATCGTCGAGTTTGTCCCACGTCTCGGCCTCTCGTAACAACGTTTCGACTTCGTCAACCTCCAGCGTGTTACTCGTCCGTGGGCGTTTGATCGCGAGGGGGACGTCGCCCTCGGATGTCGGTAGCGTTACTTTGACCACATCGGCGCTCCCTCCTGCCCCGATCGGTTCCTCGTCCGTGAGCTCATCGTAAACAACGTCCACTGCCGGGGCCTGCGGCACTCGTTCGGGGGGGCCCATACTTTGTGTTCCCCCTAGTGGACCGTGCGTCCAGATGGCCCCGTTCTCACCGTTGTGTCGCCAGTACCAGATTCCGCCTCCAGCCCCCGCGAGTACGCCCGTTAGCGGCACGATGAGGTCCCCGTTACCACCGTCTCCCTCGGGCGTTCGACTCGACGTCCGTCCGTCACCACCGACACCGTTCTCGTCGGTTTCATCGCCGTCGGTCCCGGTACTCGAAGCGGTTGCTGGTTGGGTCGCGGTCGGTGTTTGGATCCGGCTCTCCGTCTCGACCTGTGAGGTTGCGTCGCCCGTCAGTGCGTACACGTTGTTATCTTCGCTGCCGATGTAGACGGTCCCGTTCACGACCGCTGGAGAGGACGAAACCGAATTGAGTGCCTCGAACCGCCACAGTTGGGACCCGTCGTTCGCGTTTACTGCGTACACGTAGTCGTTGGTGCCGCCGAAATACACCACTCCGTTCACCACCACCGGTGAGGATCGGAACGTGCCCATCTCGAAGCGCCAGCGTTCGCTTCCGTCCTGTGCATCCAGGGCATGGAGTTGACTGACGGCCCCGACGTAGACGGTCCCGTTCGCAACCGCGGGCGAAGAAAAGATCTCTTGCTCTGCTTCGAATCGCCAGCGTTCGCTTCCGTCGTCCGTGTTCAGGGCGTATACGGTAGTATCGTGACTGCCGAAATAGACCGTATCCCCGGCCACCGCTGGCGAGGAGTGAATCGCGTCGCTGGCTCCGTCGAATCGCCAGCGTTCGGTTCCGTTCGCGGTGTCTATGGCATGCACCGTCGCTTCGTCGCTCCCTCTCTCCCGTGCCGCGACGTACACGGTGCCGTTTGCCACTGCGGGTGTCGTACTCACCCGCCCCTGTGTCCCGAAGAACCACTGCTCGGTGCCATCGCTCGCCGATAGCGCGTACAGACCCGCATCGGAGGAATCGCCCGCCACGAAGACGGTCCCATCTACGACAGTCGAGGAAGTGTGTGCGTTGGAACTGACCCACTCGCTCCACAGCGCCTTACCATCGTCCCGACTGAGTGCGTGGACTCTTCCTTCATTATTCAATATTATTTTGTCGTCCACGATCGTCGGCGACGAGAGGCCAAACGCACCGAACTCGTCTTCGGTTTCGAAACGCCAGATCTCCGTCCCAGCGCCCGTATCCAGCGCGTAGACGTGTCCGTTCCCCGGGTTTTGATGCGGTCCGGTGGCCACGTAAAGAACGTTGTTGACGACTGCGGGCGACGACATCACGCTTCGCTCCGCCTGAAACCGCCAGTCTACCCCCACGTTTTCGGTGAACCCCGTGTTGTCCGGTGCGTGTCCCGTATTTGCGCCGTCGTATCCGTACTGCGTCCACGTTTCTGCGCGCTGGCCGGCGGCCCCGTTCGTTCCCCCCGACAGCAGTGCCCCGCCTCCGATAGCTGCGCTTCCGGCGACCCGTATCGCCTTTCTTCGCGTCCAGTGTCGACCCATCGACATGACGTCTGTGTTCGTCTCTCAATAAATCGTTCGCTACTGAACCCCTGTCCCGACGGAGCTACTGCTGGCCGTGTCGGTCGACGTACAGGTCACGGATGGCCCGCTGCAGTAGGAGAACGGATTCGTACCGCTCGTCTTTGTGCTTGGACAGTGCGGTCGACAGTACGTCGTCGAGTTCCGTGGGGACCTCCGCCACCTCGCTCGGTGGGGTCGGCTCCTCGTGTAGAACGCGATCCATGACCGTAGCTGGTCTGCCGGTAAACGGTGGCTTCCCCGTGAACAGCTCGTAGAATATCGATCCGAGTTGATATACGTCGGTCAGATCGTCCGTCGCACCGTACTCGTCGCTGAACTGTTCGGGTGCGGCGTGCTGTGGCGATATCGTCTCGATGCTTTTCGAGTGTTCGAACAGGCGTTTCGCGATACCCCAGTCCCCGACTTTTGGAACGTCCCACGCGTTCTCGACCGATCGGAAGAGTACGTTCGAGGGGACGAGATCGAGGTGAGCGACCCCCCTTCGGTGGGCGTGGTGGACGCCGTCGGCGATCGCCACCGCGACCCAGCACGCGCGGTCGAAGTCGAGGTCACCCGCTCGTTCGGAGAGCGTCCCACCGTCCATGTACTCCATGGCGATCCACGGAACGGGGTCCGCGTCGTAATCGAGGACGCCGACGACGTGATCGTGGTCGTCCAACTTGTCCCACGTCTCGGCACTTTCCATGATCTCCTCGACTCTCTCCTGGTGTAGTGTTCCGCTCATACGGGGCCGTTTCACTGCGAGGTCAACGTCTCCCTCCGCTGTCGGGTACGTAGCTCGCACGACTTCGGCTTCTTCGCCCGTTCCGATCGTCCCCCGCTCGACGAGGTCCTCGTAGTCGATGGGGACGTCCGGTGCGCGAGGTATTTCGCCCGGTGCGCGGTCGAACTGGGTAGCGACGCCTAAGGAGGACGACCGATCCGGGCCGTCGTAACTCCGTGCCCGCTCGCCCATCGATCCGCTAGCTGTCGAACGGTCGTCGTCGGTCACTCCACCCTGACTCCGCTCCCCGTCGTCGTCACTGCGGTGCCAGTACCAGAGGCCGCCCCCCGCCCCGGCAGCGAGTGCACCCGCGAGCGGGACCATGACCCCCGAACCACCCTCCCCGCCTTCGGTACCTTGGGATGGCTTCCCCGTTCCTCCTCCGAGATCACTGCCGTTGTCGGCCTGCGTGTTCGTCGTCGTGGACGCCATCTGACCCTGATTCGGCGTGTCACCGCTCAGGGCATATACGGAATCGTTCCGACTTCCGGCATAGATCGTTCCGTTGGCCACCGCGAACCCTGCCAATCCATCGTCCAGCTGAACGCGCCATCGTTCGCTTCTGTCATCCGAATCCAGCGCATAGAGCCCACGGTCGTCGTACGCATAGATCACGTCCCCGACCATCGCAATTGCCGTACCCCCACTTTCGATCCGCCATCGCTCCGTACCGTCGGTCGTGTTCAACGCGTAGATGGTATCGTCACCTCGGGCGTATACGGTATCCTCGGCGACTATCGTGGGTACCGACGCCGTCGGTGTTGACCCCGTAGACGGCGTTCCCGCTTGGAACCGCCAGCGCTCGCTCCCGGTGGCGGCATCGACGGCATACACGTACTCGTCGCCGCCGAAGTACACGACCCCGTCGGATAGAACCGTTGATAGGACCATGCTCTGGGTACGGAACCGCCACCGCTCGGTCCCATCGCTCCTCCGGATCGCGTAGAGATAATTGCTGTTCGTCCCTACGAACACCGAATCGGCTCCTATCGCTGGATGGGCGATAACTCTTCCCTTCCCCTCGAAACGCCATCGTTCGGCTCCACTGTCGATCCCTAATGCGTGTACACCACTGGTTTCGTTTCCAGTGTCGTACGATACGGCGAATATTTGGTCGTCCGCGATCGACGGGGGACCGATATCGACGTCCGAAAACGTACGCTCCGACCGCCATCGCTCGGTCCCATCGCCCGGATTCAACGCGAGCACGTTTCTCTCGTCGTGTGTGTAGATGGAGCCGTCCGCTATCTCAACGTCGTTACCCTGGGCAGTCCAACGTTCGGCACCGGAAGTAGCTTCCAGCGAGTATAGCGGGTTGTCGAGTTGCAGACTGCTCACGTAGACGTTCCCGTTCGCGACCGTTATGTCGCCGGGGGTGGAATCCAGTTCGTGACGCCACGCTTCTTCCACGTTCGCCACCGGGCCCGTATTCTCGGGAGCGTAGTCCGTATTCCCGTCGTCGTACCCCGATTCCGGCCACGATTCACCGCTCTGTCCACTCGCAGTACCCGGCGATAGCAACAGCCCTCCTACGGCCGTACAGCCCGCCATCCGCAGAGCCTCCCGTCGAGTCCAGCACGCACACATTTCGATCGTGACTTGTTAGCCACATGTATAAATATGGTACGCGGGTTCGGTTCCTAGCCGACCGTCTCGCCGTCACCCACGGACGGCGTGGTTCGCGGGCGAACGGGACCGCCCTCGTGACCCCGTTCGTTGCGACGGCGTCCGATCCGGCGGCGAAACTCACTCGCTTCGCGGCTCGATCCCTTCTACGACGATCCTGGGGACCGATGTCGCGGTGACTGCTCAACTGCCGAACCTTCCCGTGATCAGTCGTGTCCCGGGTAGTCCCGCTCGAACCGGTCGCTGATCTCGTCGTGGTCGAACGAGATCACCACCGGCCGGCCGTGCGGGCACGCCCACGGGTTGTCACAGTCGTCGAGCGCCGACAGGAGGTCGAACACCGACCCCTCCGTCAGCGACGTGTTGCCCGTGATCGACGGGTGACACGCCATATCCGCCAGCAGGTCGTCGGCCACTTCGTCGATCGTCCCTTCGGCATCCCGCTCGTCGTCGACGAAGTTGGTCAGAACGTCGCGGATCAGCGTCGGGCCGACCGAGTCGGCGACGACGGTGGGCACGGTCGTCACCCGGACGGTTCGGTCGTCGACGCGGTCGGCGTGGAATCCCAACTGAGCGACGGCGTCTTCGTAGGTGTCGAACACCGCCGCTTCGCGGGCGGTCAGTTCGATTTCGACCGGCTCCGCCAACACCTGGGTGGTCGTGTCGCCGTCGAACTGTGCCCGAAGCCGCTCGTAGTTCACCCGCTCGTCGGCCGCGTGCTGGTCGATCAGGGCCAGGCCGTCGGCCGTCTCCGCGACCAGGTACGTGTCGTCGTACTGTCCGAGGACGCACATTGCGGGCAGGCGCTCGAAGTCGCGGTCCGGCGCCGCCCGGTCGCCGTCGAGCGTCCGCTGCTCGCTCGGCGGACGGATCCCGCCGGCGTGCCACGGGCCGTCGGCGTCCGCGTCGCGGTCGGCCGCCGGCTCGGCGGGGTCGCTGGCCGTTCCCTCGACACCGTCGTCACCGACGGGTTCCGGCGTCACCTCCTCGCTCCCGCCGGTCCCGACCGCGCCGTCCGCCGTCGCCTCGTCGAGGGTCGACGCTCGGGTCGTCCCGTCCGAGCGGGTGTCGCTCCCCACGTCGTCGGACCCGCGCTCGTCCGCCGGTTCGGTCCCCGTCGGGACGGCGGCGGTCCCCGCGTCGCGGTCGGGCGTCGGGCTCGTGTCCCGGTCGGATCCGTCGTCGGAGTCCGAGCCGGCACCGGCGTGGGAATCGGAATCGGAATCGGAATCGGAATCGGAATCGGAATCGGAATCGGAATCGGAATCGGAATCGGAATCGGAATCGGAATCGGAATCGGAATCGGAATCGGAATCGGAATCGGAATCGGAATCGGAATCGGAATCGGAATCGGAATCGGAATCGGGGGCCGCCTCCCCCCCGGCCACCTCCCGATCCGGCGACGACGGGTCGATTTCGGTCTCCGCGGGCGCCGAGCGCCCACGCGGGGCCGCCGTCCGGACCAGCCCCTCCTCAAGCAGCGCCTCGCGGACGGCCGCCGTCACCGCCTCGCGGACGGCCGCCTCGTCGTCGAACCGCACCTCCATCTTGCGGGGGTGGACGTTCACGTCAACGGCGTCGGGCGGCACCTCGACGAAGAGGACGGCGAAGGGGTAGCGGTCGGTCGCCAGTTGGCCGCCGTAGGCGTCGAGGACGGCCTCGCGGAGCGTCCCCGCGGTGACGTAGCGGCCGTTGACGAACGTCGAGAGGTACTCCCGGCCCGCCCGCGTCGTCTCGGGGTGGCTCACGAGCCCCGACACCGATTCGACGGGGCCCGACGGGTCGGCGCCGGGTTCCGGTCGCCCCCCGTCGACCTCGATCATCGACGACGCCACCTCGCGGCCGTAGACCGCGAGGACGGTCGATTCGAGGTCGCCCGCACCCTCGGTGGCGAACACCTCGCGGCCGTCGTGTTCGAGCGTCGTCGCCACGTCGGGGTTGGCGAGGGCGTACTGGGTCACCACGCGGTTGACGTGGTCGAACTCCGTCGTCTCGGTCTTGAGGAACTTCCGCCGGGCCGGCGTGTTGTAGAACAGGTCCGCGACCTCGACGACCGTTCCCGGCGGACAGCCCGAGGGGGTGACCTCGCCGGCCGTCCCGCCCTCGACGGTGAGTTCGTGCCCGCGCCCGCCCGACCGGGGGCGCGACCGGATCGTCAGCCGCGACACCGCGCCGATGGTGTGGAGCGCCTCACCGCGGAACCCCAGCGTGCCCACTTGGTCGAGGTCGTCGCCCCCCGTGATCTTGCTGGTCGTGTGCTCCTCGACCGCCCGCTCCAAGTCCGCGGCGGTCATGCCGACCCCGTCGTCGCGGACGCGGATCCCCTCGACGCCCCCGCCCTCGACGGCGACGGTCACGCGCGAGGCGTCGGCGTCGAGACTGTTCTCGAGCAGTTCCTTCACGACGCTCGCCGGACGCTCGACCACCTCGCCGGCGGCGATGCGTCGGACCGTCGCGTCGTCCAGTGCGTGGATGGTCGGCGTCTCGCTCACGCTCGATAGCTCGGGAGGAAGGATCATCAACGCCACGGTGCCGCCCGTGGCGGTTCGACGCCGCTATTCGACGTCGAGGACGTCGATCTCGAAGGTCAGCGTCTCGCCGGCCAGCGGATGTTCGAAGTCCACGCTGACGGTGTCGGCGCTCACGTCGACGACGGTGCCGACCGCGCCGCCCTGTGCGCGAACCTGGAGTCCTTCGGCGGGCTCTTGGCCCACCATCTCCTCGAACTGCGCGGGTTCGAACTCGCGGACGCTGTCGCCGTCGGCCTCGCCGTAGGCCTCCTCCGGCGGGACCGTGATGGTCTCGGAGTCGCCCGCTTCGAGGCCGAGCAGTCCCTGCTCCATCCCCTCGATGAGGTTGCCCTCCCCGACCTCGACGGTGAGCGGTTCGAACTCGCGGTCGGGCTGCTCGTCGAGGAGGCCGGCCTCCTCGGCGACCGATTCGTCGGTGGTGTCGAAGACCGTCCCGTCGTCGAGACGGCCGGTGTACGCGATGGTGACCGAATCGCCGGTAGAAATCGTCATGCTCGATCCAGTGGCGTGGGACCCATAAGGGCTTGGTATCACTCCGCGGGCTCGTATCCCTCGTAGATACGGTCCATCCGTGCGGCCATCACGAAGTCCGTCTTGTGGAGGCCGTCGATCTTGTGGGTCCACATCTCCACCTCGACTTCGCCCCACGCGAGCGCGAGGTCGGGGTGGTGCCACTCCTCCTCGGCGAGTTCACCGATCTCGTAGGTGAACTCCAGGGCGTCCCTGAAGTCCTCGAACTCGTAGTGGGCGTGTAGGTGGTGGTCGTCGACGACCTCCCACACGTCCGTCCGGAGGTCGTCCAGATACGACTCGTACTCCTCGCTCGTCAGGGGTTCGTCGTCGCTGGTGCAGGCTTCACACGGCTCGTCCGCGAGTGAGGACATGGACGTTCGTAGGGGCGCCGATGGTTTGTACGTTCGGCTCCGCCCCGACTCACACTGTTCACTGTACGTCGTTGCCGGTGGTTCGCCAGGACAGTCCGGCGAACCACCGGGACACAGTTACAATAATCCGTATCAGGCCTCGTCGTCGGCCATCGCGCCGAACGTCTCCGTCGCGTCCGCGGGCACGTCGAAGTCGTGGTAATGTTCGCCCTTCTCCTTGCTCAGGATGTTCAGCCCCGCCGCCGCGCCGTCGCCCGCCGCGATGACCGCCTGCCACTCCTCGGCCCGGACCATCGCGCCCGTCGCGTAGGCGTCGGCGACGCTCGTCTCCATCTCCACCCCGACCTCGATCACGCCGTCGTCGTCCGTCGCACAGCCGAGGTCCCCGGCGAGGCTCCGGTCGGCTCCCGTCGCCAGAACGAGGTAGTCCGCCTCGTGTTCCTCCCCGTCGGCCGTCACGGTGAAGCCCCCGTCGCCGTCCTCGACGTCGGTCACTTCCGCGCCCTGCTGCCGGTCGACGCCGAAGTCGTCGGCCTGCTGTCGCGCGACGCCCATGAACTCCGATCCACCGATGGAACCGATCCCGGGGTAGTTGAACAGGTGGGCCTTGTGCATCCAGGTCTCGTCGGTGTCGAACACCGTCGTGTCGAGGCCGTTCTTCGCCGTGAACAGTGCCGCACTCAGGCCGGCGGGACCGCCGCCGACGACGATGACTGACGCCATACCTCCCATGTCATCGCCCCGACTGAAATAGATGTCTCAACTGGCACTCGCCTCCGAGTCCGAACCGCCCCGTCCGGCGACCGAAGCGACGGCGCTACGCCCCGTCGTCCATCGCTCCGTGTGGCGTGAGCGTCACGCGCACCACCTCGCTCGCCGCGGGGTACTCGTGGCCGTCGTCTACGTCGCTGAGACGGCGCACGACGCCGTCCTCGTCCGCGCCCTGCGTCGGGCGCTCCTGTGCGGGCGCCTGGTCCGGTCCCTCTCCCGGGGGGCCGTTGGGTTCGGTCCCCGCGTCCCAGAGGTCGATGGCGGCGGTCACGTCGCCCTCGACCGGGGTGCCGTCGGCGGGCCACAGCGCGATACCCGACGCTCCCGGCGCGACGAACACGTCGTTCGACGGCACGAACATGCTCGCCAGGGAGAGCCGGCGTCCGGGCCGGGCCTCGACGTCGAACTCGAAGGCACCGCCGGGTGCGACCGGCGGCGCGCCGGGCACCTCGCCGGTGGGGTCGTTCGGGTCCGCGACGGTGTCGTCCGGCGTGTACGCCCCCGCGGCGACGACGCCCATGCTCCCCGTTCGCTCCCGGAGTTCGCCCAGGAGACCGGTCTCGCCCTCGAAGCCGGTCGGTGGCCCGGCCTCGGCCAGCGCTTCGAGGCCGACCGACGCCGGTTCGCCTGGGGTGAAGACGGGGTTCTCGCCCGTGTGGACCGCGAAGACCCCCGGCGTGAGCCAGACGGCCCCGCCCGTCGGCGTCTCCGCGCCGTAGACGTCCGTCGGGGCGACGTTCGCCACCCGGACGGTGACGGTGACCGACTCCATCCCCTCGTCCATCGAATCGGTCTCCGTCGTCCCTCCGTCCATGGGATCGGACGCGGACTCGGTCGTCTCGCCGTCCATGGACTCGGTCGTTTCGCCGTCCATGGATTCGGTTTCCGTGCTCCCGCCACCGCCGTCGCCGCCGCTACACCCGGCGAGCGCCGCGATGGTCGTGCTTCCCGCGACCGCGAGGAATCGTCGTCGTGACGCGTGGTTCGACATCACGTCCGACACGCCGACCGGGGATCGAAAGTAGATTTTTCAAGGTGCGTCGTAGATGAATCCAAAGGCCGTCTAGAATCCGTCACAACTGGCTGGGCAGTGGCCCGTGGCGGCCGTCACCGCCGGGCGTCCGTTCCGCCCCGTCAGTCGCCGTCGTCGAGTCGGTCCTGCCACTCGCGGACCCGCGTCATGAGGTCGACCGGCGACGTCTCCGCGACGCTCGTCTCCCGCAGTTCCGCGAGGACCGTCTCAGTGGTCGGATCGAGCGTCGCCGCGTCGTCCGCCGCCGCCGTCCCGTCGGTCCGGAAGTCGCCGGATCCGAGGTCGAAGACGGCCTGCGTGGTCCCCCCGTCGCCCGTCCCGGCCCCGCGGGCCTCGATGGCCCGGTCCTCGCGCAGGCGGTCGAGCACGTCCCGGGATCGGTCGACGACCGGAGCGGGCACGCCCGCCAGTTCCGCGACGTGGACGCCGTAGCTCCGGTCGGTCGGCCCCTCCTCGACCGTCCGGAGGAACGTGATGTCGCCGTCCTCGTCGTCGTCGCCCGCGACGGCGACGTGGACGTTCTCGACCCGCGGGAGGTGGTCGGCGAGCGCCGTCAGTTCGTGGTAGTGGGTGGCGAAGAGGCACTTACAGCCCACCTCGTTGTGGATATACTCCGTCGTCGCCCACGCGATGGAGATGCCGTCGTAGGTCGCCGTCCCGCGGCCCACCTCGTCGAGGACGACCAGCGACTCCTCGGTCGCCGAGTGGAGGATGTTGCTCAACTCCTCCATCTCGACCATGAAGGTCGACCGGCCGCCCGCGAGTTCGTCGAGGGCGCCGACGCGGGTGTAGATGCCGTCGACGACGCCCACCGTCGCGGTCCGCGCGGGGACGAAACTCCCCGCCTGCGCCAGCAGGACGATCAGCGCCGCCTGGCGCATGTACGTCGACTTGCCGCTCATGTTCGGCCCGGTGACGAGCAGGAACCCGCGGTCCGAATCGAGGTGGAGGTCGTTGGGGACGAAGTCGGTCGTCGTCTCGACGACCGGGTGGCGGCCGGCCTCGACGACGAGCGGCCCGGGTTCGACCACCTCGGGGCGCGTCCAGTCCTGGCTCGCCGCGTGGGTCGCGAGCGAGGCGAGGGCGTCCACCGTCGCCAGCATCCGCCCCACGTCCTGCAGGAGTTCGGCGTGGCCCGCCACCCGGTCGCGGAGTTCGCCGAAGAGTTCGTACTCCAGGTCGCCGCGGGCCTCCTCCAGTCGCAACACCTCGCGTTCCCGCTCGGCCAACTCGTCGGTGGTGTACCGCTTCGAGTTCTTCAGCGTCTTGATCTCCCGATACTCCTCGGGGACGGCGTCGGTTTCCGAGTTCCCCACCTGGATGTAGTAGCCGTCGGTCTTGTTGCGGTCGACCTGCAGGTGGGTGATCCCGGTCCGGGCCTTCTCGCGGTCGGCGAGACCGTCGAGCCATCCTCGGGCCTCCTCGTACCGGTCGATCAGGTCGTCGAGTTCGTCGTCGTAGCCGCGGCGAAAGAGGCCGCCCTCGGTGACCGTCCCCGGCGGGTCGGGCGCGAGCGCGGCGTCGAGTTCCGCCCGGAGCGACGCCGCAGTCTCCCGATCCGGGCGATCGACGATCCCCGGCAGCGGCGACTCCGCGAGCCGGGAGTCCGCGACTGCGTCGGCGAGCGCGGGGAGGGTATCGAGGGTGTCCCGGATCGAGAGCAGGTCCGTCGCGTCCGCGCTCCCGCTCGTCGCCCGCGCCGCCAGGCGTTCGAGGTCGTAGGCGTCGTCCAGCACCTCCCGAACCCGGTCACGGGCGAGCGCCGCCTCGGCGAACGCCGCCACGCTGTCGAGCCGTCTGTCGATCACGTCCCGGTCGCGCCGGGGCCGGGTGAGCCACTCCCGGAGGCGACGCCCGCCGGCGCTCGTGACCGTGTGATCGACCGTCGCCAGGAGCGACCCCTCGCGCTCCCCGTGCATCGTCTCCGTGAGTTCGAGGTTGCGCTGTGTCGTCGCGTCCAGGTCGAGGTGGTCGCCGGTGTCGTAGGTTCCCAGCCGCGTCAGCGCGTCGAGGACGCCCACCCCCGTCTCGTCGACGTACGCGAGGACGGCGCCCGCGGCGGCGACGCCCGCCCGATCCGTCAGGCCGACGCTGTCGAGGACGCCCTCCCCGAAGTGCTCGCGCAGTCGCCGGTCGGCCCGCCCCGGGGCGAACGCCGCGTCGTCGTACTCGATCACCGGGGCGTCGGTCCCCACCCCGTTCGGGAGGGAGTCGTCGTCGCGGACGGTCGGCCCCGGCAACACCTCCGCGGGGTCGAACCGGTGGAGTTCGGCACGCACCTCCGCGGCCGCGTCCGTCGTCGTCACGAGGAACTCGCCCGTCGTCACGTCAGCGAGCGCGAGCCCGTAGCGGCCGTCGACGGCGACGACGGCCGCCAGGAACCGGGCGGTGGGATCCGTCGTCTCCAGCAGCGTTCCGGGGGTGACGACCCGCGTTATCTCGCGGGCGTGGCCGTCATCGGTCTCGTACTGGTCGGCGACGGCGACGCGGTAGCCACGCTCGACGAGCGCCTTCAGGTAGGGCGTGAGGTCGTCGACCGGCACTCCCGCCATCGGATACGTCGAGCCGTGCGAGGACTTCTCCGAGACTTTCAGGTCGAGTTCGTCCCCGACGAACTCCGCGTCCTCCGCGAAGAACTCGTAGAAGTCGCCACACTGCATCGCCAGCAGGTCGGCGTCGGTCTCCGCCTTCAGGGCGAGGAACTCCCCGACGATACCATCGGCGGTCATACTCCCACCCGGGCCGTCGTCGTGTAAAACGCTGTGGGTCCGGGGCGCTACGCGTCGACGGCGTCCAGCAGCGTGAACACGCGCTCGCCCAGCCGTTCGGGCGTCTCGGCGACGACCTTCACGATGGCCTCCTTGCCGACGGCACCCCGGTCGAGGACGGCGACCGGTGTCGGTTCGTCGGCGTCGACGGTGCCGAACGCCCGCCGGGCGCCCCAGCCCATCGTCCCGCTCGCGTCCGCGGGTTCGGCGTCGCGGTCGTACTCAGTCACCGGCCCGTCCAGCTCGCCCGTCGCCGCCTCGATTTCGTCGTCGAACCGGCAGTTGACGGCAAAGCGGAGATCGGGGTCGAACTCGCGGGCCGCCAGCAGGAACCGGGCGACGTGACTCGACGCGCCGAGCCTGACGCCGCGGTTCGGCGCGGCGCCCGAGAGCGTGCGCGTGATCCGCCCCTCGACGGCGGCCGTCTCGCCGACCCGCTCGGCGTACTCCGTAGCCCCAACGACGTTCATGCCCACTTCCGGGACGAGCCGCGAGACGTCCCGATCGACGAAGGCCTCGACGACTTCCGCCACGTCCGTCATCGTCCGGTGGCGGTCGGCCGCCTCGCGGAGCGCGGCGAGGTGGTGGACCGATCCCGGTCCCTCGCCCACGTCGAGGCCGTACCGGACCGCTCGCTCCATGAACGCCGTCGCCGCCTCGACGGCGTAGCCGAGCGTCTCGCCGTGGGCGAGGTGCGCGGCGACCGCACTCGACAGCGTACAGCCCGAGCCGTGGGTGGCGTCGGTGTCGATCCGCGGGTGTTCGAACCGCCGAACCGTCGGCTCCCCGTCCGGGAGCGTGCTGACGAGCGTGTCCGTCACCGTCCCGCCGTCGCCGACGTGCCCGCCTTTCACGAGCGCCGCGTCGGCGCCCATCGACACCAGTTCCTCGCCGGCCTCGCGGACGCGCTCGCGATCCGTCGGCTCGACGCCCGTCAGCACCGCCGCCTCGTCGGCGTTCGGCGTGACGAGTGTCGCCTCGCCGATCAGCGACTCGTAGGCCGCCTCGGCGTCCGGATCGAGCAGGCGGTCGCCGCTCGCGGCGACCATCACCGGGTCGACGACCGCCGGCGCGTCGGCGTCGGCCACCCGCTCGGCCACCAGGTCGATCACCGGTTCGGTCGCCAGCATCCCCGTCTTCACCGCCCCGAGGTCGAAGTCCGTGGCGACGGCGTCGTACTGGGCGTCGATCTCCGCGACGGGCAGGACGTGCGAGCGCTCGACGCCGAGGGTGTTCTGGGCCGTCACCGCGGTGACGACCGAGGTGGCGAAGACGCCGTGGGCCTCCATGGTTTTCAGGTCCGCCTGGATGCCCGCGCCGCCGCCCGAGTCGCTCCCGGCGACGGTGAGCGCGACCGGCGACGAGACGGGCGCGCGACGGCGCGTCATCGGTTCCCTCCGTGCGTGCTCGCCGGATGCTCCCGAAGCGGCTCCGTACCGAGTGTCGGTGCCATGGTGTCGACTATTACGAGCTGATATTTATCGATGATGGACGCCGTGGCTCTCGACCGAAGCGACAAGACCTATCTATGCCCGGGGGAAACGCAGGCACACGCAGATGTGGGAGCGCTCGTCCGGTCGGGTCATTACCGTCGTCGCCGTCGCGCTGCTCGTCGTCGCGGCCGTTCCGGGGATCGGTGTACTCGCGTCCACGGAACGGTCGACGCCGCCGGCCCAGATGGCTCCGGGGCCGACCTTCCAGCAGGGAGTCGACACCGATTCGGTCCGACTGATCGTCGGGGTCGCGCCGAACGGCTCCGCGACCTGGACCGTCCAGTACTGGACCCGCCTCGACGACGAGAACACGACCGCCGCCTTCGAGTCGCTCCAGGAGGACATCCGGGCGAACCCCGCGAACTACTCCGACCGGTTCGCGTCGCGGATGCGTTCGACGGTGTCCGCGGCCGAGAACTCGACCGGTCGCGAGATGAACGCGAGCGGCTTCGCGGTGAGCGCCGAGACGCGGACCCCTCCGCAGTACGGCGTCGTCGCCTACACCTTCCAGTGGGACGGCTTCGCCGCCGTGGATGGCGACACCCTCCGGGTCGGGGACGCCATCGAGGGGCTCTTCCTGGACGAGCGGACCCGCCTCGTCGTGGAGTGGCCCGCGGAGTACACCACCGCCCGGGTGACGCCGGAGCCCGACGAGCGGCGGACCAACGCCGTCGTCTGGCGCGGCGCCGAGACGAGCTTCGTCTCCGGGGAGCCGATCATCGTCCTCGAACCCGCTCCGGAGACATCGGCGGCCGCCACGGCCACCCCGACCGCCGCGGGCGGCGACGGGGCGGGCGGCGACGGCGGCCCGTCGACCGCCGCGCCGGACGGCGGCCCCGGCTCCCTCCCCTTGCTCGGTCTCGGGCTGTTGGTCGCGCTCGTCGGCGGGGTCGCGTGGCGCTACCGCGACCGGCTCCGTGACGGTGCGTCCGGCCCCGCGGTTGACGTCGACGCCGCCGATGGGAGCGACGCCGTCGGAGCCGCCGCCGGAGCCGCCGGAGCCGCCCCCGAGTCGGAGCGGGAGGACCTCCTGAGCAACGAGGAGCGCGTCCTCCAGTTCGTCAGAGAGCAGGGTGGCCGGGTCAAACAACAGGAAATCGTCGAGGCGTTCGACTGGACCGAGGCCCGGACGAGCCAGATCGTCCGCGACCTGCGGGACGACGGATCGCTCGAAGGCTTCCGCCTCGGCCGCGAGAACGTCCTGAAACTTCCGGACGAGGAGTGATCTACGGATCCCCCGGGGGACGTGACGCCGTTCAGGCTCGACCTAAACACGGTTTAATCCGAGTTAACGGTGCTTCAGGTTCGTCGTAGTTTATCCACCCTAGTCACGTAGCGAAGGACAAGATGAGCAGGGACGTTCCGAACGTCGTCGTGTTCGCACTCGCCCTCGTCGCCGTCGTCGGCGCGGTGGCGGCGCCGGCGTCGGCGCTGGGGGCGCCCGATTCGCCCGCAGCCCCCGACACGGCGACCGACGAGGTGTCGCCACAGACGACCGACGCGGGGACCGACAACGAAACGACGACCGGCGGAGCCGCGGGGACCGACAACGCGTCCGTCGCGCCGGGGGAGCGACTCGCCGGCGTCATCGGCGTTCAGGGCGCCGAAATCGAGGGAGAGATCGGCGAACGGTCGCTGGCGACCCGCGTCGCGCGAGCCGAATCCAACGACTCGAAGGCGGCGGTGGTCGCGTCGGACGTCAACCGGATCCGCGACCGACTCGCCGACCTTCGCGAACGCCAGGATCGCCTCCGCGAGCGGCACCGATCCGGGGAGATTTCGACCGGTGAGTTCCGTTCCCGGATGGCCGTGATCAGTGCCCAGGTGCGCTCGCTCCAGACCCGGATCGAGGCGAACTCCGAGGTGTCGAACGAGCTTCCCGACGAAGCGCTCGAATCCTCCGGCGTGGAGCGGACCGAACTCGACCGACTGCGGGAGGACGCCGACGAAATGCAGGGTCCGGAGGTCGCCGAGATGGCCCGCGACATCGCCGGCGAGAACCCCGGTCGGGGGGTCGGTCCCGAGCGCGGCCCGGGCGAGTTGCCGGAGCCCGCACAGGGTGACGACGAGGACGACGAAGACGACGAGGACGACGAGGACGACGAGGACGACGAGGACGACGAAGACGACGAGGGCAACGGCAACGGTGCAGGCTCTCCCGACGAGGCGGGCAACGACGATGACTCCGGTCCCCCGGACGAGGCCGGGAACGGCAACGGCCGGGAGGACGACTCGGGAAACGGTGACGGCCGTTCGGGCAACTCGGACGACTCGGGAAACGGTGACGGCCGTTCGGGCAACTCGGACGACTCGGGAAACGGTGACGGCCGTTCGGGCAACTCGGACAGCTCGGACGACTCGGACGGCTCGGACGACGACAGCTCCGGTGATGCCGGCGGCTCCGACGACGATGACAGTGCCGGTGGCAACGGGAACTCGGGCGGTTCGGGCGGATCCGACGATGGTGACAGTGCCGGTGGCGGTTCGGGCGGATCCGACGATGGTGACAGTGCCGGTGGCGGCTCGGGCGGCTCGGGTGGTTCGGGCGACTCGGGTGGCTCGGGCGGTTCGGGCGGTTCGGGTGGCTCGGGCGGTTCGGGTGGCTCGGGTGGTTCGGGCGACTCGGGTGGCTCGGGCGGTTCGGGTGGCTCGGGCGGCTCGGGCGGCTCGGGCGGCAACGGCAACGCCGGGGGCAACCGATGACCGACGCGCCGTGCGTGCTGATCGCTGACGACGAACCCGCGCTGTTGGACCTCTATGCGACGTGGCTCGGCGACATCGACGCGGAGGTCGTCCGCGCGGGCTGCGGCGCGGCGGCGCTCGCCCACTGCGACGAGGGCGACGTCGACGTGGCGGTCCTCGACCGACATATGCCCCGCGTGTCCGGCGACGAGGTGCTCGACGCCCTCCGTGACGACCCTGCGGGTCCGCGGGTCGCGTTCGTGACGGCGGCGACGCCGGACGTCGATATCGTCGACCTCGACATCGACGCCTACCTCACCAAGCCGGTGTCCCGCGACGAGTTCGGGGACATGGTCGAGTCGTTGTTCCGTCGCGAGTCGCTCCCCGAGACGGTCGACCGGTACGTCGAGAAGCTCTCGAAGCGGGTGGCCCTGCTCGAATCGGAGTCGCAGTCGGTTCTCCAAGCCGATCCCATCTACAGCGCCTTCGAAGCCGAACTGTCGCGTCTCGCCTCGCGGATCGACTACCGCCCACTGGACGACCCGTACCTGAACCGTGCGCTCGCCGACGGCGGACGGGACGACCACTCCCTCGACCCGTAACCTTCCGCGGCGACCGTCCGCGTTTTCGGTTCGTCGGCCGACTTACCGGCCATGGCGTACGATATCGTGTTTCTCCCGGCGGCGGGAGCCCGCCGCTTCCGGGACCGTCGATCGGTCGGCCTCAGGTCCCGCCGCACCCGCCGTCGGGCGCGGTGCCGTCGGCTTCGGGAGCCACGTAGGTGGCCCGGAGGTGGTCGATGATCGCGTCGACGGTCTCCGGATCGTACGCCCAGAAGCCGTAGAACGAGCCCGGGAGCCGTTCCTCGGCCAGGAGCGCACACTTCGTGGCGTCGACGCCGCCGCCGTCGTAGGCGACGAACCACGAGTCGTGGATCTCCGTCGCCGTCGAGAGATGGAGGTTCGCCCCCCCGACGTCGCCTACGTCCTCGCGGCCCTCGGGATGTGCGTAGACGTGGATCGAGAGGTCACCCCGCTCGGCCAGGTGTGTGTACACGTCGGCCTGCGAGGCGAATCGGGCGCAGGTCTGGAACCCGGCGTGGAGTTCGCCGCTCGCGCCACGCCAGGCGCGGTCCTCGATCTCCTTCGAGGCCGCCACCATCCGCTCGGTGTCGTAGGAGGTAAACAGCGTCTCGTCGAGTTCGTCGAGGACCGTCTCGTAGGTCTCCCGGGAGAACTCCGGGGTGACACCGCCCGTCGTCCCGAGGACGTCGCTCACGTCGATGGCGGCGAGGAAGTCGTCGTCGCGGCTCAACACCGCGTAGTTGTGGGGCCCCGCGTCGCTCTCGGTCCGTTCGATGGTGAGGTTGCGGTCGGCGAAGTGTTCGCGGAGCGCGGTCGCTACGCCCGCTTCCGGGTTGAACACCGTCAGCGTCTTTTCCTCCGCTTCGACCGCCGCGATGAGTTCGAACAGCCCCATTCGTCCCCGTAGACGGGCGGGCGCTATTTGTGCTTTTATCCCGTACACCGATCCGTGGCCGTGCCCCCGACGCGCTCCTTTTGTACGGCGACGGCGTACGGCCGGCGACGGATGACGGTCACCACGCTCCACCGCCCCGCCCACCGGGACGCGCTCACCCACCTCGAGGACGCCTTCCGTCGCGGCGACCTGATCACCGTCTTCGGGCGGTGTACCGTCGAATACGACGGCCGCGCGTCGAGCAGCCTCGGTTCCGGTGACCGACTTCTCTTGCTCAAACCCGACGGCTCGGCGCTCGTCCACACCGACGAGGGGCGGACGCCGGTCAACTGGCAACCGCCGGGCTGTGACCACTTCGCGAGCGTTCGGGACGGCGGACTGCGCGTGCGGAGCGTCCGCCGATCGCCCGAGGAACTCCTCGACGTCCGGTTCGATCGGGTCCACCACCTCGCCGCCTACGACGTGACCGACCCCGACGAACTCGACTTGCAGGGGAGCGAGGCCGACCTCAAGGAACACGTCGTCGCCAACCCCGAGCGGATCGACCCCGGGTTCGAGCCGCTGGCGACGGAACGCGAGACCGACGCCGGCCCCGTCGACGTCTTCGGCGAAGACGCGGCAGGGCGGCCGGTGGCCGTCGAGTTGAAGCGCCGGCGGGTGGGGCCGGACGCCGTCGGTCAACTCCGCCGCTACGTCGACGCGCTCGAACGCGAGTTCGGCGACGAGGCGTCGATCCGCGGCGTCCTCGTCGCGCCCTCCGTGACCGATCGGGCGGCGTCGCTACTGGAACGCGACGGGCTGGAGTTCGTCGCGCTCGATCCGGCGACCGGTCGCCCGCCCGACGACGCGACGTCGTAGCCCGAGCACCGACACGAACGACCGCCACGATACGACGACAGCGCCGTCAACCCTGCACTATCCCGGCGTTTAATGTACGTGGTCACGGAACCAACTGCCGATGGATCTCCACCACCGAACCGTCCGACAGGACGTCCGGGAACTGGGCGAACTCCTCGGCGACGTGCTGGAGGCACAGTCCTCCACGCAGGCGTTCGAAGCGGTCGAGGAGCTCCGCACCGCGGCCATCGACTACCGCGACGGGAGCCTGCCGTCGCGCGAGCCGCTGCGGACGACGCTCGGCTCGCTCGACTCCGACCTCGAAGGGGCGGCCGCACGGGCGTTCACGGCGTATTTCGAGCTCATCAACCTCGCGGAGGAGCGCGAACGGGTACGCGCCATCCGTCGCAGTTCCCAGGAGGGTGGACTGACGGACAGCCAGCGCGCGACGGTCGCCGCGCTCGTCGAAGCGGAGGCCGACGCCGAGACGGTCCAGCGGCTGCTCGACGACGTGCTCATCCAACCCACCTTCACCGCACACCCGACCGAGGCCCACCGGAAGACGATCAAGGCGAAACTCCGGACGATCACGACCCTGATCGAAGAACTCGACGAGCGCCGGCTGACCGACGCCGAGCGCCGACAGTCCTGGGACCGGCTGGAGGCGGAAGTGACGAGCCTGTGGCAGACCCCGCAGGTCCGCGACCGGGCGCCCGAACCCGAAGACGAGGCACGGAACGTCCAGTGGTACCTCGAGAACACCCTCTTCGACGTCGTCGGCGACGTGTACGCCGAACTCGAGGACACCCTCGGTGAGTCGTATCCGGAGGTGGACGTGCCCAAACTCTTCGAGTTCCGGTCGTGGGCGGGGAGCGACCGCGACGGCAACCCCTCGGTGACCGTCGACGTGACGAGCGAGACGCTCGACCGCCAGCGCTCCGTCGTCCTCTCGAATTACCGCGACGAGCTGAAGCGGCTCTCGGGGGTTCTCAGCCAGGACGCCGCCTGGATCACGCCCGGCGAGCGGTTCGAGGAGTCGCTCGTCGCCGACCGCGACCGGCTCCCGACCGTCGCCGCCGAAGCCGAGGAGCGGTACGCCCACGAGTTTTACCGCCAGAAGCTGAAGCTGATGCGCGAGCGACTCGAACGCGTCGGCGACGTGCGCCCCGGCGGCTACGCCGACGCCGACGAACTGGTCGACGACCTCGAAGCCATCGACGCGAGCCTACGGCTGAACGACGCCGAATCCATCGCCGACGCCTACGTCGCGCCGCTGATCCGGAAGGTGGACACCTTCGGGTTCTCGCTCGCGAGCCTGGATCTGCGCGACCACCAGCAGAACCACACCGAGGCGGTCGGCGAGTTGCTTGCCGGCGAGGGTATCGACTACCACGACCGCGACGAGGACGGCCGAGTCGAGGTGCTCACCGAGGCCATCCTCCAGGACGCCGACGTGGTCGACCTCGGCGACCCGGGCGACGTGAGCGACACGACCGAACGTGTCTGCCGGCGGTTCGAGGCGCTCCGGCGCTGGCAGCGGGAGTACGGCGCCGACGCCATCGACACCTACTGCATCAGCATGACCGAGGAGCCGAGTCACGTCCTCGAGGTGCTGTTCCTGGCGGACCAGGCCGACGTGGTCGACCTCCCGGAGTACAGCGGCCTCGACGTGGTGCCACTGCTGGAGACCGAGAGCGCCCTCGAGGGCGCCCGGCGTATCATGGGCACGCTGTTCGAGAACGAGGCGTACGCCGCGGCGCTCGACTGTCGGGGCGACACCCAGGAGATCATGCTCGGCTACTCGGACTCGAACAAGGAGAACGGCTTCCTGGCGGCCAACTGGGACCTCTACCGGAACCAGCGGCGTCTCGCCCGCATCACCGACGAGTTCGACGTGCAGATGCGCCTGTTCCACGGGCGCGGTGGCTCCATCTCCCGCGGCGGCGGCCCGATGCACGAGGCGATGCTCGCCCTGCCCGTCGAGACGGTCACCGGCGAGATCAAGTTCACCGAACAGGGCGAGGCCATCGCCGAGAAGTACGGCAACCCACGGATCGCCGAGCGGAACCTCGAACGGATGCTCGACGCCCAGATGCGCGCCCGTCACCAGTCGATGGACGGGCCGGCCAAGGAGACCCCCGACGCGTGGACCGAGGCGATGGAGACGATGGCTACGGCCGCCAGGGAGGCCTACAAGGACCTCCTCGAAACCGAGGGGTTCATTCCCTACTTCGAGACGGCGACCCCCATCACGGTCATCGAGGACCTCAATCTCGGGTCGCGGCCGGCCTCGCGCTCCGGCGACCGGACCGTCGAGGACCTTCGGGCCATCCCGTGGGTGTTCTCGTGGACGCAGTCCCGGTGTATCATCCCCGGGTGGTACGGCCTCGCGACCGGTATCGACGCCTATCTGGACGATGGCGGATCGATGGAGACGCTCCGGCGGATGTACGACCGGTGGCCGTTCTTCAAGACCACCCTCGACAACGCCGCCCAGTCGATGGCGCGGACGGACATGGAGATCGCGGAAGTGTACGCGGGACTGGCGCCCGCCGAGTTGCGCGACCGCTTCTTCCCGCGCATCAGCGGGGAGTACGAGCGCGCGGTCGAGCTCGCCCTGACGGTCTCGGACCGCGACGACCTGGTGCGCGAGGAGTGGCTCCGGAAGAGCCTCGATCGGCGCAACCCCTACGTCGATCCGCTGAACCTGCTGCAGACGCGACTGCTCGCCCGCGACGACCGCACCCCCTCCGAGGAGCGGACGCTCCGCCTGACGGTCAAGGGGATCGCCGCGGGGATGAAGAGCACCGGATAGGCGCCCGTTGCCGGCGTCGTACGGCATCGAAGGCTTTATTCGCCGCCTCGGCCTCGGCTACGACAAGTAATCATGACGGACAAACCGGCCTCCATGTACCGGGAACTCAGCAAGCGCCCGTACACGCGACGCGAGTACATCACGGGCATCCCGGGCTCCAAGATCGCACAGCACAACATGGGTAACCTCCAGACCGACCCCGACGACTACCCGGTCCACATCAGCCTCGAAGTCGAGGAGGAGTGTCAGATCCGCCACGGCGCGCTCGAAGCCTCCCGGCTGTCGGCCAACCGCCGCCTCCTGAAGGAGGTCGGCCAGGAGAACTACAAGATGGTGCTCCGGAAGTTCCCCCACCACGTCATCCGCGAGAACAAGCAGGCGACGGGCGCGGGCGCGGACCGTGTCTCCGACGGGATGCGACAGGCGTTCGGCAAGCCGGTCGGCACCGCCGCCCGCATCCAAGCGAACGAGACCGTCTTCACCTGTTACTGCGACCCCGAGGACGCCGCCACGGTGAAGGACGCGTTCCGCCGCTCGTACAACAAGATCTCGCCCCCCTGCCGCATCGTCGTCGAGAAGGGCGAGAAACTGCTGGTCGCCTGATCCGACCCTCGGACTTTTCTCCGCGCCACCGTCACTGAGGGTATGCTCCGCCTCGCGGTGACGACCCGCGCCGAGACCTTCGACCGGCTGTGCGACCCGCTCGCCGACCGGGGTATCGAGGTCGCACACCTCCCCGCGGAGGGGCGGACGATCGACCTCTCGGCGCCCCCGGACGAGCGGTTCGACGTCGGCTTCGTCTTCCCCTCGCGCACCCAGGCTGGCGCCGCCCTGTCGGCGCTCCACGACCTCGCGTGGGTGAACGGCCGCGAGGCGGTCCACACCTCGCGGAACAAGGGCGGCGTCCTCGCGACGCTCGGCGCGGCGGGCCTCCCCGTCCCCGAGACGACGATGGTCTCGAGTCCCGTCGACGCCGAGGCTGTCGCCGACGCCGCCGCCGACCTGTCGTGGCCGGTCGTCGTCAAGCCCAACTCCACGACCCGCGGGACGGGCGTGACGAAGGCGACGGACCTCGACTCGCTGCTCGGCGTGATCGACTACCTGGATCTGGTCCACGACTACCGCGCCACCGGCGACAAGACCTTCCTCCTCCAGGAGTACCTCCCCGACGCCCGCGACTACCGGGTGATGGTCGTCGACGGAGCGTACGCGGGGGCGGTGGAGCGGCGACTCCCCGAGACCGACCGGGCGGCGGGGCGGTGGAAACACAACGTCCACCGGGGGGCCGAGGCGGCTGGGGTGGACCTCGATCCGGCCCTCCGGCGGCTGGCCGAGCGGGCGGCCGACGCGCTCGACGTCCACTATCTGGGCGTGGACCTGCTGGTGACCGACGACCGGGCGGTCGTCGCGGAGACGAACGCGCGACCGACGGTCGACGCGGCGACGAAGTACGTCCCGGAGTTCTACGATCGGCTGGCGGCGTTGATCCGGCGGACCGCGGAGGCGTAACGCGGGACCGCGCTACTCGACGTCGATGGCGGCGGAGTCGCCGAGCTTGTCCATGGTGACCTCGAGGATGCCGTTGTTGAAGGTGGCCGAGGCGGAGTGCTCGTCGACGCGGGCGGGAAGGCGGACGCGCTCGTCGTACTCGCGGTGTGGAGACGCGGCGCTGATGGTGAGGGTCTTGCCGTCACACTTCAGCTCGATCCCCTCCTTCTCGACCCCAGGGAGGTCGGCGACGAGCCGCACCTGCCCCGACTCGTCGTAGACGTCGACGTGGGTCTCGGAGGAGAACCCGGAGCCATCGCCGACGGCGCCTCCCGTTCCCGTCATCTCGTTCATCATCCGTTCGATCTCGTCGAAGATGTCGCCGAACGGGTCGTCGCGGTCGTCGCCTCTCATGGACGACCGTAGACCGCTCCCGGTCAAAAACTTTCCGTCGCCGGTACCCACGGGGGGATTTCACACGCTCGTTCGGGCGGAATCGCCCGTTTGAAATACTCGACCTGCCATCCACGAGACGAGGCACATGTTCAAGACGCTCGACGATATCGGGTCCGGGAAACGCGTCCTCGTCCGCTTGGATCTCAACTCGCCGGTCGAGGACGGCATCGTCAAGGACAATCGGCGGTTCGCACGCCACGCCCGGACCGTGCGGGAACTCGTCGAGGCCGAACATCGTGTCGTCGTCATAGCCCACCAGGGCCGACCGGGCCGGGACTCCTTCGTCTCGCTCGACCAGCACGCGGACCTCCTCGCCGAGTACGTCGAGACACCCGTCGCATTCGTCGACGACGTCCACGGCGAGGCGGCCGTCGCGGCCATCCGCGACCTTGGCGCCGGCGAAGTGCTCCTGCTCGAGAACGTGCGGATGTGCGAGGACGAACTCCCGGAGAGATCCCCCACGGAACACGCCGACAGCGAGTTCGTCCGATCGCTCGCCCCCGAGTTCGACTGTTACGTGAACGACGCCTACTCGGCGGCCCACCGCTCGCACGCCTCGCTCGTCGGCTTCCCGCGCCACCTCCCCGCCTACGCCGGACGCGTCATGGAGGCGGAGTACGAGGCCAACACCAGCATCGCCAACCGGGAGTTCGACGGCCCAGTGACGATGGTGCTCGGCGGCGCGAAGGCCACCGACGTCATCGACGTGATGTCGGCCCTCGACGAGGGGGTCGACAACTACCTGCTCGGCGGCATCGTCGGCGAACTCTTCCTCCGGGCGGCCGGCTACGACGTGGGCTACGACGTGGGCGACGGCGAACTCTACGACCACCAGTGGGCGGACAACGAGGACCGCATCCGCGAGCTCCTCGCCGAGCGGGCCGATCGCATCCGTCTCCCCGCCGACTTGGCGTACGAACGCGACGAGGAACGGGCGGAGGTTCCCGTGGAGGGCGTCGAGAAGACCCAACCGCTGCTCGACGTGGGAGCGACCACCGTTGGCGACTACGGCGAGGTCATCGAGGACTCCGCGGCCGTCTTCGTGAAAGGCGCCCTCGGCGTGTTCGAGGACGAACGCTTCGCCGACGGCACCGTCGGCATCCTCGAATCCATCGCCTCGACGGACTGCTTTTCCGTCATCGGCGGTGGCGACACCTCCCGTGCGATCGAACTCTACGGCCTCGACGAGGACTACTTCTCTCACGTCTCCATCGCCGGCGGCGCCTACGTGCGGGCGCTCACCGGGCAGTCGCTTCCCGGCGTCGAGGCGCTGTCACGGGACGACTGATTTCCCGCTCCCGTCACTCTACTTCGACGGGTTTCTCGTCGGCCGCTTCCTCATCGACTGCCCCGTCCACGCCCGTCTCCTCGCGTGCGCCGGGAAGGTGCGCATCGATCGAGTACCCCAGCAACCGAAAGAGGAGGTACGCGCCGACGGCCGTGAGGAGCAGTTCGATCACGTAGAGTTCCAGCAGTTCGACGACCGACAGCTCGCCGAGAACGAGGCCCTCCGCGACCAGGAGGAACGCGAGCGTCGCGACGAGTATCAACACCGGCACGAACAACAACAGCAGGCCGACGACTACTAGCTTCCCCTGACGGATGGACTTCTTTCGTTTCATGTTCCCACGACTAGACACCCGAACGGCAAAAGTCACGCCGTCGTGACCGACGGCACGACCTTCGCCCCGGATCAGTAGTCGATGCCGACGCCCATCGCGTCCTCGGTGGTCGCCCTGCTCTCCGCGGCGTCGGCGCCGCCGGTGAGCGCCCGGACCGCGTCGACGTTCTCGGGCACCACGTCGCTCTCCTGGTGGATCGCCTGGAAGAGGTAGAGGTCGCGGCCCTCGACGGTGATCGACTCCGCCCAGATGCAGTTCTCCCAGAGGTCGCCACGGGGCCGGCCGGCGTCGTTCGCGAACTCCTTGAGCTTGCCCGAGCCGTCGATGTCGGCCGATTCGGGGATCAGGAACAGTCGGGACTCGTCGGCGAACAGCTCACGGACCGCGGCGGCGTCGGCCTCGCTCTCCAGCGTGACGTTGACGCTGTGGGTGTGCATCAGCGTCGCCGGCACCTTCATCCCGAGCGTGTCGATGTCGAGGTCGGGGAAGACGGTGTTCACGTCCGGTCCGTGGTGGGAGGGGATGGTCACCGGGTCGGGGAGGATGTCGTCGATCGGTCCGCGGCCGGTCTGTCCGGGGTCGCCCCCGCGACGGACCAACGTGACACGTGCCTTCCCGACGCCGTAGGCCTCCTCCAGCGGGGCGAGGATGCGGGATAGCCCCGTCGTGTTACAGGAGACCACGCGCGCGGAGTCGGCGCCGACGGCCTCGGCGTAGTTGGCGCGGGCGTTGAAGCTCACCTCGGCCACGTCCGCGTCCTCGCCGCCCTGGAAGACGGCCGGGGTGTCGTGGTCGCGGTAGAGCGAGCGGTTCTCGGCGCCGACGCCGGAGGGCGTACAGTCGACGACGACGTCCGCGGCGTCGACCAAATCCTCGACTTCGCCGGCGAGGTCGAGTCCCGCCTCGCCGAACCGGTCGGCGCGCTCCGGGACGGCCGCGTAGAGGGGGTACCCCTTGCGCGCGGCCGCCTCCGCCTCGAAGTTCGGCCGCGTCTTGGCGACGCCGACGAGTTCCATGTCCGGCTGTGCCGTCACCGCGTCCGCGACGCGCTTGCCGATGGTTCCGTAGCCGTTGACGCCGACCTGTGTCATAGCGCGGAGTCGCGTAGCGACGGCAATAATCGTTTCGAGCCGCGGCGGGTCACCGGTAGGCCATCGCCTGTGCGACTTTCTCGCCGCGGTAGTACCCGGGAGCGGTCGCGACGGTCGCAGGCTTGATCTCCCCGTCGACCGCCCTGAGTCGGAACTCGACTTCCGGCAGCGGAATCCCCTCCTCCATGAGGCGCTCGAACCGCTCGCTCGCGTGTTCTCGGTCCTCCGGGTGGAGGAAGTCGGTGAACGTCGATCCCTCCAGGCCCGCGTGCGTGTCGGCGTTGAGGAAGTCGACGGCGGCGTCGTTCGAGTAGACCAACACGCCGTCGCGGTCGAAGACGATGATCGGGATGGGGGCCGTATCGACCAGGTTGTGGTACCGCTCCTCGGTGCGGCTCACCGCCGTCTCGGCGCGGAACGCCCGGACGCTGTTCTCGATCCGGTTGGCGAGAACGGTGTACTGGTCGGTGCCGCCTCCCTTCTGGAGGTATTCGGTGACGCCGGCGGAGATGGCTCGACTCGCGATTTCCTCCGAGCCACGGCCCGTGAAGAGGACGAAGGGGAGCTTCGGCCGTCCCGTGCGGACGGTCTCCAGAAACTCGATGCCGTTCCGGCCGGGCATGTCGTAATCGGAGACGATACAGTCCACGTCCGCCCCGTCGAGTTGGGCGAGTGCCTCGTCGACGGCCGTCGCCGTTTCGACCGTGATCCGCTCGTCGGCCCGTTCGAGGAACGTCGCCGTCATTTCCACGAACTCCGGATCGTCGTCGACGTGGAGCACGCGGATCGGGTCGACCATACTCGTGGTATGGTCCGGGAGCGAATAGTGCTTTTGTCCTCCGTCCCCCCGCTCTCACGCGGGCGGAGGGCAAGGGATAACCCCGCCGCGTGCGTCCGTTCTCCCATGTCCGACGCGCTCCGAGAGGCCGCCGAGACGGCGGTCCACCAGTGCATGGCCCTGGAGGCCGGCGAGTCCTGTGCCGTCGTCACCGACGACGAGCGCCGCCACATCGGCGACACCCTCTACGAAGTCGCCCGCGACGTGACCGACGACGCGGTCGTCCTCCGGTACCCGCCGGGCGAGCAACACGGCACCGAACCGCCCGCCCCGGTGGCGGCGGCGATGGCCGACGCGGACGTGGTGCTCGCACCGACGACGAAGAGCCTGAGCCACACCCGGGCCCGGAAGCACGCGACCGACGCCGGCGCCCGCGTCGCGACCCTTCCGGGGATCACCGAGGACGTGATGATCGCGGGCCTGGACGCCGACTACGCGGCCATCGCCCGGCACTGCCGGGAGGTACACGCCCGCGTCGCGGACGCCGACGAGATCAGGGTGACCACGCCCGCCGGCACCGACCTCACGGTCGAACCCGGCGACCGGGAGTGGCTCACCGACACCGGGATGGTCCACGAGGGCGGCGACTTCTCGAACCTGCCGGCCGGCGAGGTGTTCGTCAGCCCCGAGACGGCCGCGGGGACCTACGTCGTCGACGGGACGATGATGCCCCACGGGCTGATCGAGGAGCCGATCCGGTTCGAGGTCGAGGACGGCTACGTCACTCACATCTCCGACGACGCCGTCCAGGAGCAAGTCGAAGCGGGCCGCGAGCAGGTCGGCCGGGACGCCGCCAACCTCGCGGAACTCGGCATCGGTACCAACGTCGGCGTGACCGACCTCGTCGGCTCCGTCCTCCTGGACGAGAAGGCCGCGGGGACCGTCCACGTCGCCATCGGCGACGACGCGAGCATCGGTGGCGACGTCGAGGCACCGCTTCACCTCGACGGAATCCTTCGGGAGCCGACGGTGTACGCGGACGGGGAGGTCGTAGACCTCCCGGAAACCGAGCGGTGAAACCGCGAGGTGGGACGGAAGTGGAACTTCCGACGGTCGAGTAGGGGGCTGAGACCGTCGCCCGCCGTCAGGGTTCGGCGTCCTCGTCCAGGGTTTCCTCGCCGTCGAGGAACCCGTGGTAGGGGCAGACGTACTCGTCGCGGATGATCTGTTCGTCGACGATTTCGAGGCCGAGTTCGTCGAGTTCGCCGGCGATCCGGTTGAGGTCGTCGTGGGTCTTTCCGATGGCGTTGACGTACACGTTCCGCTTGCCGGTCATGATCTCGCGGACGGCCGTGACCCCGTTGACCTTCCGGGCCGCGTTCGCGAGCGTGTCCCGCTCCGTTACCGGCGCCGTACAGATGATCTTCGTGTACAGCGGGTACCCCGCCAGGTCGTAGTCGATGTCGATGTGATACCCTCGAATGATCCCGCTCTCCTCCAGTTTACCGAGTCGCGTCCGCACGGTGCTCGGGGACAGGTCGAGTTTCTCCGCGATGTCGCTCGACGACGTCCGCCGGGCGTCCTGCTGGAGATAGTAGAGGATGGAGCGATCGATGGCATCCAGTTCCCCGTCTTTCATGACTGTTCCCTCTCGTCACCGCGACTTATGCGTGTCCGTCACACCGGCCGACGGCGACGGCCTCGTCCGTGGCCACCTCCTCCGCAGTCCGGTAACGGTATCGGGAATATTGACGAACTATTTTGACGGATCGTTGATTAGACCGGCTAGTTTATGTGGTTCCGTGATATAATTGGGATGTGACCACGTCGCTGCGACGACCGACGCCTGCCAGCCACGAGCCCATGAAAATACGCTCACTCCGACGTTCGACCGACGAAACGACCGACGACGGCTCCGGGGTCGACTTCTGTGTCCTCGGGGGCGGTCCCGTCGCCGCAGCCATCGCCCGCTCCCTCCACGCGGACGGGCACCTCGTCACGGCCGTCGACGAGGGGTCCGACGGTGCGGCCGACCACCGTGTCGTCCGCGGCGATCCGACGGATCTCCAGCAGTTGGCGGCGGCCGATATCGGCGACGGCTCGACGGTGATCGTCGCGACACCCCGGGACGAACGAAACCTCCTCCTCGCCCAACTCGTCCGGACTCACTTCGGCGTCGCCGACGTCGTCGTCCGGGTGAACGACCCCGACCGTCACGACGTCGTCGCCGCCGCCGGCCACGATCCGTTCTGTGTGTCGACCGCTCTCTCGACCGCCCTCGTGGACGAACTGACGCGACCGGTACGCGAAAACGCATGAAGGAACTCGAACGCGACCTCGGCCTCCCGTCGGTCCTCGCGATCAGCATCGGCGCGATGATCGGCAGCGGCATCTTCATTCTACCCGCGCTCGCGCTCGAAATCGCCGGCCCCGCCGTCGTCCTCGCGTACCTGCTCGCGGGACTGCTGGTGGTTCCGGCCGCACTCTCGAAATCGGAGATGGCCACCGCGATGCCCGAGGCGGGCGGGACCTACATCTACATCGAGCGCGGCATGGGCCCGCTGCTCGGCACCGTCGCCGGCGTCGGCACCTGGTTCTCGCTCTCGTTCAAGGGTGCGCTCGCGCTCGTCGGCGGCGTCCCCTACCTGCTCCTGCTGTTCGACCTGCCGCTGAAGCCGGTCGCCCTCGGACTGGCGGCGGTCCTGATCCTGGTGAACCTCGTCGGCGCGAAACAGACCGGCCGCCTCCAGGTCGCCATCGTCGTCGTCATGCTGGCGGCGCTCGGCTGGTTCGCCGCCGGAAGCGCTCCGGCCGTACAGTCGGCCAACTACGTGGACTTCTTCGGCTCCGGGTTCGGGGGTCTGTTGGCCGCGACCGGTCTCGTGTTCGTCTCCTACGCCGGCGTCACCAAGGTGGCGAGCATCGCCGAGGAGGTCGAGGATCCCGGCCGGAACATCCCGCTCGGCATCCTCGGGTCGCTCGCGTTCACGACCGTCCTGTACGTGGCCATCGTCGCCGTCCTCGTCGGGATCACCGACCCCGGAAGCGTCGCCGGGTCGCTGACGCCGGTGGCCGTCGCCGCCGAGGTGACCCTCGGCGAGGCGGGTGTCGTCGCCGTCATCCTCGCGGCCATCCTCGCGCTCGTCTCGACGGCCAACGCCGGCATCCTCTCCTCGTCGCGGTACCCCTTCGCGATGAGCCGGGACAAGTTGGCGCCGCCGTCGCTCTCGGGCGTCAGCGACCGGTTCGGGACGCCGGTCACCTCGATCACGCTCACGGGTGTGGTGTTGCTCGCGCTCATCGCCTTCGTCCCGATACTCGAGATCGCGAAACTGGCGAGCGCCTTCCAGATCATCGTCTTCGCCCTGATCAACGTCGCGGTCGTCGCCTTCCGCGAGGGGAACGCCGACTACGACCCCGAGTTCACGTCGCCGCTGTACCCCTGGATGCAGATCTTCGGCGCCATCACGGGCGTGCTCCTGTTGACACAGATGGGAGCCGTCGCGCTCCTCGGCGCCCTCGTGATCACGGTCGGGAGCGTCGTCTGGTACTTCGTCTACGTCCGCCCGCGGGTGCGCCGCGAGGGCGTCGCGACGGACGCGATCCGGCGACAGGTCGGACGGAACGCGCTCGCCGACGTCGAGTCCGCCGCCACCGAGGACACCCACGAGGTGCTCGTCGCGCTGACGAAGGCCGTCGGCGCGGAGCGGGAACGCTCCCTCGTCGCGCTGGCGGCGGACGTCGTCCGGCCACACGACGGGCGCGTGGTCGTCGTTCGGTTCGAGGAGATTCCCGACCAGGCCCCGCTCACCGAGAACGCCACCGTCCAGTCGGCGGCCGATCGCACCTTCGAGGCCCGGGTCGAAGCCCTCGGCGCGGAGTTCGACGTCGCGGTCGAGGCCGACGAGGTGGTCAGCCACGACACCAAACACGCCGTCGTCAACTTCGCCGATCACCACGGCATGGACGCGATCCTCGCCGAACACGAACCGCTCCGCCTCCGATCACGGCTGCTCGGCGACCCCGTCGACTGGGTCGTCCGGCACGCGTCCTGTGACGTGTTCCTCGTCGACAACGTCGGCTACGACGCCCCGACCCACGTCGCCCTCTCCGGGGACGGCGGGCCGTACGACTCGCGGGCCGTGGCGCTGGCCGACGCCGTCGCCACCGCGAACGACGGTCGGATCTCGCTCTGGTACCCCGACGACGGGGGGACGGACCGACACAGCCGCACGATGGACGACTACCAGTCCGAGCTGTCGTCGCTGCTGTCGGTCCCCGTCCGCTCCGAGACGCTCCGCACCGACGGCGGGAACCTCGCGTCCCCGGACCTGCTCGTGCGCACCGGCGCCGACCACCGGCTCCGGAACGCCCTGTTCGACGACCGGCCGACGGTCCCGAGTCCGGGCTGTACGACCGTCACCGTCTACCCGCAGGCGGACCGTCGACCGCCGTTCGCCCGACAGCTGCTCGAACGGTTCGTCTTCTGATCCCGTCGGCGGGCACGTCGACGGCCGTCGTCGGAAGGGCGGATTTTTACCGCCTGACCGGCTACGTCGAGCCATGAGCCATCCCGGCCCCGACGCGGGTGACCGCGTCGCACTCGCCTGTCCCTCCTGTTCGACGACGGAACCGACCGTCCACGAGGTGTTGAAACCCGGCGGTCACGTCACCGTCCGGTGTACGGCCTGCGACCACGTCCACAAGGAGCGGTACGACCCGCCCCGCGAGGTCGAACTCGACGTGATCGTCTCACAGGACGACGAGTCGCTGTCGACGACCGTCGACGCGCCACCCGCCGATACGGTCGCCGTGGGCGACGAGTTCGTCGTCGACACGGCCGAGGCGATCATGCAGGTGCGGATCACCTCGATCGAAGTCGGCGGCGACACCCGCGCCGAGGAGGCGACGGTTGAGGACGTCGCGACGCTGTGGACCCGCGCCGTCGACAACGTCCGCGTCAACGTGACCGTCCACCCGAACGACGGGCGGCGTGACGACTCCCGGAGCGTCACCGTCTCGGTGCCCGGCGATCACGAGTTCGTCGTCGGCGAGACGGCGGCGTTCGGCGACGAGGAGTTCGAGATCACCGGCGTCCAGGTGCGTGACGACGCCCCCGAGTACCGCTTCGAGAAACTCGACCACGACGGCGACTCCGTGTTCGCGAAGGACACGAAGCGGGTGTACGGCCGTGACGTCACCTCCGCCGCGTGGTCGGCGTGGTGACGGGCGGGATGCCCACCGACTTCGACCGCGCCCGCGACGCCCTCGCCGACCGCCTGATCGAGGCGGGGCGGATCGAGCGCCCCGAGACCGAACGGGCGATGCGGGCCGTCCCCCGCCACGAGTTCGTGCCCGACGAGCGCCGCGACGCGGCCTACCACGACCGGCCCCTCCCGATCGGGGAGGGACAGACGATCAGCGCCCCGCACATGGTGGCGACGATGACGGACCTGCTCGCGCCCGACTCCGGCGACGACGTCCTGGAGATCGGCACCGGCTGTGGCTACCACGCCGCGGTGACGAGCGAGGTCATCGGCGACGGGACCGTCTACAGCGTCGAGTACGAACCCGCCCTCGCCCGCGAGGCGCGCGACCGACTCGACCGCCTGGGCTACGGTGACGACGTTCGCGTCCGCGTGGGCGACGGCCGCGACGGCTGGCCGGAACACGCTCCCTACGACGGGGCGTATCTCACGTGTGCGCCCGCGTCGCTCCCCGAACCCGTCGTCGAGCAGGTGCGTCCCGGCGGCCGGATCGTCGGCCCGGTCGGCCGCGGGCGGCAGGTACTCGTCAGCCTGACCCGGCGGGCCGACGGCGGCGTCGACCGCGAGACCCACGGCGCGGTGCGGTTCGTCTCCATGCAGGGCGACGACTGAGCGGCCGCGACCGTCCGTGAATCCCCACGACAGGCGGGGTAATTCCTATCGGTCGAGAATCATGACCCGCCTTTTATTAATGCTCCGTTGTAGCCAGTGAGGAGATGAGTGGGGCCACGACCCGCCAATCGACTGCCCAGGCGTTCGATCTGCAAAGCGTTCTCGAAGCGTTCAACCTCCCTTCGTTCGCACTCGATGCGTCGGGAACGGTCGTCGCGTGGGATCGACAGATCGCCGATCTGCTCGGCGTCCCCGCGGACGACATCGTCGGCGAACGCGAACTCGGGAGCCAGGTTTACGCGGACGAGACGAAACTGACGCTGGCGGAGAAGGTCCTCGAAGCGCCGGCCGAGACACACGTCGCGTACGAGGACGTCGAACTGGCCGACGAGGAGTACGCGCTCCTCAGTAGCGAGGCCGGTAACGTCTACGAGGACAAGAGTACGCTTCGCGGACGGGACATCTGGTTCATCGCCGCACCGATCTTCGCGGACGACGACGGCCTGACCGGCGTCATCGAGATCGTTCAGGATATCTCCGAGTCGGCCCGCCACCAGCGCGAGCTAGAGGAGTTGTTCGACGCACTCATCGAGACGATGAGTGCCTACGAGACGGGAACGTTCGACGCGACCGTCGAGTTCGACACGGCGGAGACGATCCTCGAAGACGACTTCCTCCGCATCATCGACAACGTCGACCGGATGGGAGCACGGATCGAGGCGTTGATCGAGGAGATCGAGATGGATATCGCGGAACTCGACCGGGCCGCGGACGACGTCGCGACCTCCGCCCAGCAGATCAACGATCTGACGAGCGAACAGGCCGACGACATCACCCGCATCTCGTCGGAGGTCAGCAATCTGAGTGCGACCGTCGAGGAGGTCGCCTCGACGGCCGAGCAGGTCGCGGAGACGAGCACTCGCGCCGAGCGACTCGCGGATCGCGGGAGCGACTCAGCGCGGGAGGCGATGACTGTCATGGAGACCGTCGGCGACTCGGCCGACGACGTTGCCGACGACGTCGACGCCCTCCGCGGACGGATGGCCGAGATCGACGAGATCGTCGACGTCATCAACGACCTGGCGGAGCAGACCAACATCCTCGCGCTGAACGCCTCCATCGAGGCGGCGCGGGCCGGCGAGGCCGGCGAGGGGTTCGCCGTCGTCGCCGACGAGGTCAAGAGCCTCGCCGAGCGTTCCCAGAACCACGCCGGCGAGATCGAGGAGATGGTGGCCGAGATTCGCTCCGAGACGGATCGCACGATGTCGAACCTCCAGGAGACGACCGACCGCCTCGACGGCGGCGTCGACCAGGTCGAGGAGGCGATGGCCCGCTTCGAGGACATCGCGGAAGCGGTCACCGAGGCCTCCGACGGCATCACCCAGGTCGCAGACGCGACCGACGAACAGGCCGCGAGCGCCGAGGAGATCGCGAGCATGGTCGATCAGGCTGCGAGCAAGGCCGACACCGTGTCGGACTCGGTCACGGACATCGTCGCCAGTACCGAGGAGCAAGCCGCGATGGTCTCGGAGATCGACGGGAGCGTCTCGGAACTGACCAGCGACGAGTGAGTCCCCGACCGTCGGCCGTCCCCGTCCCGGTCGTCCCCGGTTTCAATAGATGCATAAGCACCCGTTCCGTTGTCCCGACATGGACCAAACGGTGTTGCGCGAGGACATGGTCGACGGCCTCGACCACGCCCTCGGCGGCCTCGACGAGTCGCTCGGGGTCGCTATGCGATCGGTCCCCCGGCACGCGTTCGTCGAGGACCGACCCTACGACGACCGTCGCGGCGAACACGCCGGGACCGCGGTCCTCGCGCCACGAACCGTCGCCAGGCTCGTCGAGGCGCTCGCCGTCGAGGACGACGACACCGTCCTCGTCGTCGGCGCCGGCGTCGGCTACACGGCCGCCCTCCTCGCGGAACTCGTCGGCGAGCGACGCGTCCACGCGGTCGACATCGTCCGCCGACTCGTCCTCGAAGCGCGCCACAACCTCGGGCAGGCGGGCTACGAGGGCGTCCTCGTCGACCGGCGTGACGGCGCCGACGGCCTCCCCGAGTACGCCCCGTTCGACCGCGTCCTCGTCGAGGCGGCAGCGGTCCGCCCGCCGCGGGCGCTGGTCGACCAGCTCGCCCCGGGTGGCCGCCTCGTGATGCCGATGGGGACGCCCGACCCGACGCTCGTCGCGGTCGAAGCCGACGACTCCGCCGACGGGTACGCGGTCGTCGAGGAGTTCGGCCCCCTGACGCTCGCACCCCTGCTCGTCGACGGCGAACAGGCGGGGGGCGTCACCCGCAACCGCACCGAGCGCGAGGACCGCGAGTTCGCCGAGCAGGGCTACTTCGCGCCGACCGGGTGGGAACAGGAGTGGATCGACTGGGACGAACGGCTCGACGGCGGCCGCGGCCACCACCGTCGCTGAGCGGCGGACGCCGGCCGCCTACCCCCGTACCACCAGTACCTTCGCGTTCCCCCGGCGGTCGACGTAGCCGCTCCCGGCCGGCGGTTTCACCTCGATTACCAGCGTCCCCTCGTCCTGATTCGACCGGAGGCTCGGTGTCGCCGTGACCGTCGCCGTCCCGTCCTCGCCGGTGGTCGCCGTCCGGACCCCGTCGAGGTCGGCGCTCCCGGCCTTGACGATCACCGTCGCGTCGGCGACCGACGACCCGTCGGCGCCGACGACGGTCAGTTCGAGCGACCGCTCCCCAGGGTTCACCACCTCCGGCTCCGGCCGCACGTCGAGTTCCGTCGTCGACAACCCCTGGATCCCGGTCAGCATGTTCATCATGACGCTCAGGCTGGCGACGCCGATGACCAGCGCGATGACCAGCCTGATCGGTAACCCCTCGATGGCCCGTCGATCCGCTCGGAACGATTCGAACACGGCCCGGCATGCTTCCGCCCTCGCATTTGAACCTCCGGGCGGAGCTTTAGGTACGGTCGGGCGGCCACTCCCCGTCGTGCACGTACTCGGACGCGACGAGGGGACGGGACCGGCGGTTCGACTGGGGCGCTACCGTGCGGCGGACGGCAGCGACGGGGCGACGGTCGGGCTCGACCTGGACCGTCCGCACGCCGCGTTGATCGTCGGCAAGCGGGGGTACGGCAAGTCACACACGCTCGGCGTCCTCGCCGAGGACGCGGCGCGGGCGGCGGGGGTTGCCCCCGTCGTCGTCGATCCGATGGGCGGCTTCGACGGCCTCGCCGTCGGCGACGCCGTGCCGGCACACGCCGTCGACGCACCCACGGTCCCCGCGGCGACGCTCCCGCCGCCGGCCTGGCCCGCGCTGTTCGACCTCTCGCCGACCGACCCCGTCGGCGCCCTGCTCTGGGACGCGGCGGCGGCGGCCGACTCCCTGGCGGCGATGATCGATCGGGTCGAGACGGCGGCCGTCGACGGCGACGTCCGGCGCGCCGCCCGCAACCACCTCGACCTCGCCGACTCCTGGGGGGTGTTCGCCCCCGACGGCCTCGCGCCGGACGCCCTCCTCTCGGGTGCGGCGACCGTCCTCGACTGCTCGGGGCTCGACGACAGACCGGCCGCGGCGCTGGTCCGTGCCGTCGCTCGCGGCCTGTACGACGTCTGTGTCGAACGCTGCCCCGACCGCCTGCCCTGGCTCATGGTCGACGAGGTCCACGCCTTCGCCGACGGCGTGGCGGCGTCGGCGCTGGAGACGGTGGTGACCCGCGGGCGGACCCCCGGCGTCTCGCTGGTCGCGGCCACCCAGCGGCCGAGCGCGCTCCCGTCGGTCGCCGTCTCGCAGGCGGACCTGCTGATCGCCCACCGGCTGACCGCCGCCGCCGACGTGGAGGCCTTGGCGGCCGCCGCCCCGACCTACCTCTCGGGGACGCTCCGCGAGCGTCTGCCGACGACCCCCGGCGGCGCCGTCGTCGTCGATGACGCCACCGAGTCGGTCCACGGCGTGCAGGTGCGGCGCCGGGAGACGCCCCACGGCGGCGCCGACCCGCGGGCCAGCGACCGCGCCGGTCAGTCGTCCAGTCCCGTCCCACAGTCGGGACACTCGCCCTCGACGACGGGGACCGGCGCCGAGCAGGTCGGACAGTAGTCGAGATAACAGGTGGGCTCGCCCATACCCCGGCTTCGACCCCGGCGAGGGTAAACGTTCGGCGTCGGACGGATCGCCCCCGGGAACGGCGACACACACACGTTTTGTCCACGGAGCACCTACGGTTTCGGCATGAACGGAGCGGACCGAGTCATGCTCCTCGGGGTACTGTTGATCTTTTTGCTGATCCTGCTCGGTCTCGTCGCCGCGTTCGTCGTCGGGTGAGCCGATACCGGTGCTCACTCGTCGCTACGTTCCTCGTTCGTCGTCGGTGTCGGCAGAAAGACGCCCGGAGCGGGATTTGAACCCGGAGGACTTCGCTCGCGGTGGTCGCTCGTCCTCAGGTTCAAATCCGCTGTAGCGTTTCGCGGACGCCAGCACTCACTCGTCGCTACGCTCCTCGTTCGTCGTCGGCGTCGGCAGAAAGACGCCCGGAGCGGGATTTGAACCCGCGTCACGACCGTGACAGGGTCGTATGATGGGCCACTACACCATCCGGGCCTTCGCATCTACACCAACCGGGGACTGGGAAATAAGACTTGCCATATCGGGGCGCCGTGTGCCGTCGTGACGTGACCCGCGCCGGAACGGTTTTGTACCGGGAGAGCGTGTGTCACCCCGTACCGAGCGTCGCTCGCCGGCCGGGGGTCGGCGGGTCGAATAGCTTTGCTTCGCCCTCCTTAGCAAGCGTTAAATGGGTGGGCCTACAAAGGCGCCGTAGTATCTCGTGATAACTTCTCCACCCGAACATCCATGGTAGACGTAAGCCAACACGAACTGGTTCCGGAGCATACAGTCCTCGACGACCCGGATCGGGTCGACGAGGTACTGGCGGAGTACAACGTCAGCAAAACCAACCTGCCGAAGATCAAATCGAGCGACCCCGCGTTGCCCGACGAGGCCGAGGTCGGCGACGTGATCGAAATCGTCCGTGACTCGCGAACGACTGATCAGGCGACAGTGTACCGACTGGTGGTCGAATGAACCGAGAGAGTCGACGTACCATCTCACGGGAGTATTTCTCACAGGAACGCCTCGCCGAACACCACTTCCGCTCGTTCAACGCCTTCCTCGACCGGGGGATGCAGGAAGTCGTCGACGAGAAAGAGCGGATCGAAACCGACATCGGCGACAAGGAGGGCCAGGAGCCGGTGTTCGTCGAACTCGGCGACGTGCGCGTCGAGACGCCGCGGGTGCGGGAGGCCGACGGGAGCGAGGAACTCCTCTACCCGCAGGAGGCACGCCTGCGAAACATCACCTACGCCGCGCCGGTGTTCATGGAGATGGCCATCGTCCGGGGCGGCGAGGAGGAGGAGGAAGTCGTCGTCGACTCCACCGAGACGAAGGTCGGCCGGATGCCGATCATGGTCGGCTCCCGCAAATGTAACATCGCGGAGCTGACCCGCGAGGAACTGATCGACATCGGCGAGGACCCCGTCGATCCGGGCGGCTACTTCATCGTCAACGGCTCCGAGCGGGTGCTGATGACGAGCGAGGACCTCGCGCCGAACAAGATCCTCGCGGAGTACGACACGAAGTACGGCGACGAGATCCAGGTCGCCAAGACGTTCAGCCAGCGACGGGGCTACCGCGCGCTGGTGCTCTGTGAGCGCAATCGCGAGGGGATCCTGGAGGTCTCCTTCCCCTCCGTTTCGGGGAGCGTCGACTTCGTGACGCTGGTGCGGGCGCTCGGCCTCGAATCCGACGAGGAGATCGTCCACCGCGTCAGCGACGATCCCGAGATCGTGAAGTTCATGCTGGAGAACCTGGAGATGGCCGAAGTCCAGAGCGAGGAGGAGGCCATCGAGACGCTCGGCAAGCGGGTCGCCGGCGGCCAGGGGAAGAACTACCAGCTCAAACGCGCCAACTACGTGATCGACCGCTACCTCCTGCCGCATCTCCACGAGGAGGGCGTCGACGAGGAGGAGGTCCGGATCAACAAGGCGTACTACCTCTGTCGGATGGCCGAGGCGTGTTTCGAACTCGCCTTGGAGCGCCGCGAGGCCGACGACAAGGACCACTACGCGAACAAGCGCCTGAAGGTGAGCGGCGACCTGATGCGCGACCTGTTCCGGACGGCGCTGAACAAGCTGGCCCGCGACGTGAAATACCAGCTCGAACGCGCGAACATGCGCAACCGGCAGCTGACGGTCAACACGGTCGTCCGGTCGGACGTGCTGACCGAGCGGCTGGAACACCCCATCGCGACGGGCAACTGGGTCGGCGGCCGTTCGGGCGTCTCCCAGCTGGTCGACCGCACCGACTACATGGGCGTCCTCTCCCATCTCAGGCGCCTGCGCTCGCCGCTCTCGCGGTCCCAGCCACACTTCGAGGCGCGGGACCTGCACGCGACCCAGTGGGGTCGCATCTGTCCCTCCGAGACGCCGGAGGGGCCGAACTGCGGACTGGTGAAGAACTTCGCACAGGCGATGGAGCTCTCCCAGAACGTGGAGGACGAACAGGGACTCAAGCGCGAACTGGCGTCGATGGGGGTCGAGGGCATCCCCGGAATCGAAGGCGTCGACTCGATGGCGGATTAACATGGCTCAGGCACGCGAGGCGAAAGTATACGTCAACGGCAGTTTGGTCGGGACCCATCCCGACCCCGAACAGCTCGCAGAACAGATCCGCGAAGCGCGCCGGCGGGGCGACGTCAGCGACATGGTCAACGTCTCCATCAAGGAGCGGACCCGCGAGGTCATCATCAACGCGGACGCGGGTCGGGCCCGCCGGCCCCTGATCGTCGTCGAGGACGGCGAACCGCTGCTCACCGATGCGGAGATCGAGGCCGTCGAGGAGGGCGACCTCGACTTCGAACAGCTCGTCGACCGCGGCTACGTCGAGTTCATCGACGCCGAGGAGGAGGAGGACATCTACGTCGCCGTCGACGAGGACGAGATCACCGAGGAACACACCCACCTGGAGATCGACCCGCAGCTGATCTTCGGGATCGGTGCCGGGATGATCCCCTACCCCGAACACAACGCCTCGCCCCGGATTACGATGGGTGCGGGGATGATGAAGCAGTCCCTCGGACTGCCGGCGGCCAATTATCGGATTCGGCCGGACACGCGCCAGCACCTGATGCATTACCCCCAGCTGGCCATGGTCAAGACCCAGACCACGGAGCAGATCGGCTTCGACGAGCGGCCGGCGGCCCAGAACTTCGTCGTCGCCGTCATGTCCTACGAGGGGTTCAACATCGAGGACGCGCTGGTCATGAACAAGGGGTCGGTCGACCGGGCCCTGGCCCGCTCGCATTTCTTCCGGACCTACGAGGGCGAGGAGCGCCGGTATCCGGGCGGCCAGGAGGACCGTTTCGAGGTCCCCAGCCAGGACGTCCGCGGTGCCCGCGGCGAGGACGCCTACACCCACCTCGACGAGGACGGCCTCGTCAACCCCGAGACGAAAGTCGACGAGAACTCCGTCCTGCTGGGTAAGACCAGTCCGCCCCGGTTCCTGGAGGAGCCGGACGACATGGGCGGCCTGTCGCCCCAGAAGCGCCGCGAGACGAGCGTCACGATGCGTTCGGGTGAGGACGGCGTCGTCGACACGGTCACGCTGATGGAGGGCGAGGACGGCTCGAAGCTCTCGAAGGTGAGCGTGCGCGACGAGCGGATCCCCGAACTCGGCGACAAGTTCGCGTCCCGCCACGGCCAGAAGGGCGTCGTCGGCCACCTCGCGCCCCAGGAGGACATGCCGTTCACCCAGGAGGGGCTCGTCCCCGACCTGGTGCTCAACCCCCACGCGCTCCCGTCCCGGATGACGGTCGGCCACGTGCTGGAGATGCTGGGCGGCAAGGTCGGTTCCCTGGAGGGTCGCCGCGTCGACGGCACCGCCTTCCAGGGCGAGGACGAGGAGGATCTCCGCGCTGCGCTGGAGGACCACGGCTTCGAGTCCTCCGGGAAGGAGATCATGTACTCCGGTGTGACCGGCGAGAAGATCGAGGCCGAAATCTTCGTCGGCACCATCTTCTATCACAAACTCTACCACATGGTGAGCAACAAGCTGCACGCCCGCTCCCGCGGGCCGGTGCAGGTGCTCACCCGCCAGCCCACCGAGGGTCGCGCCCGCGAGGGCGGCCTGCGCGTGGGCGAGATGGAACGTGAGGTACTGATCGGTCACGGGGCGGCGATGGCGCTCAAGGAGCGCCTACTCGACTCCTCGGACCGCGAGAGCGTCTACATCAGCGCCGAGACCGGAATGGTCGCGGTCGAAGACACCGATCAGCGCCGGGTGTACGACCCCTCCACCGGCGACGAGGACGACATCCACGAACTCGAGGTGAGCTACGCGTTCAAGCTCCTCCTCGACGAGATGATGGCGCTCGGCATCCGACCGCGGCTGGAACTCGAGGACGCAGTGTAAAAATGTCAATGCAAACACCAAAGGAGATCGGCGGTATTCAGTTCGGGCTGATGGACCCGGAGACGTACCGAGACATGTCCGCGACGAAGGTCATCACCGCGGACACCTACGACGACGACGGCTACCCCATCGACATGGGGCTGATGGACCCGCGGCTCGGCGTCATCGATCCCGGGCTGGAGTGTCGGACCTGCGGCCAGCACTCCGGGTCGTGTAACGGTCACTTCGGTCACATCGAACTCGCGGCGCCCGTCATCCACGTCGGCTTCACGAAGCTCATCCGTCGGCTCCTGCGTTCGACGTGCCGGGAGTGCGGTCGACTCGCGCTCACCGAGGAGGAACGCGAGGAGTACCGCGATCAACTCCAGCGTGATCTGGAGCTCGGCGAGGATCCCAACGACGTGCTGAAGTCGGCGGTCCGGCAGGCGCGCAAGCAGAGCTACTGCCCGTTCCCGGACTGCGACGGCGTGATGCACGACATCAAACACGAGAAGCCGACCACCTACTACGAGGTGCAGGACGTCCTCGCGGGGGACTACTCCGAGCGCATCGCGGAGGCGATGCAGCCCGACCCCGACGACGAGGACGACGAGGGGACCAGTCCCCGCGACCTGGCCGAGGCCGTCGGCGTCGACCTCGACCGCATCAACGACATCATGGCGGGCGAGTTCCGCCCCAAGAGCGACACGCGGAAGAAGTTGGAGAAGGTCCTCGACGTCGACCTCACCGAGGAGGACATGAACAAGCTGATGCCCTCCGACATCCGCGACTGGTTCGAGGACATCCCCGACGAGGACATCGAGGTCCTCGGCATCGACCCCGAACGCTCGCGCCCCGAGTGGATGATCCTGACGGTCCTCCCGGTGCCGCCGGTGACGGCCCGGCCGTCGATCACGCTCGACAACGGTCAGCGTTCCGAGGACGACCTCACGCACAAGCTGGTCGACATCATCCGCATCAACCAGCGGTTCATGGAGAACCGCGAGGCGGGTGCCCCCCAGCTCATCATCGAGGACCTCTGGGAGCTGCTCCAGTATCACGTCACCACGTTCGTCGACAACGAGATTTCCGGGACGCCACCGGCCCGGCACCGCTCCGGCCGGCCGCTGAAGACGCTCTCACAGCGCCTGAAGGGGAAGGAAGGCCGGTTCCGCGGGAGCCTCTCGGGCAAGCGCGTCAACTTCTCGGCCCGGACGGTCATCAGTCCGGATCCCACCCTCTCGCTGAACGAGGTCGGGGTGCCCGACCGGGTGGCCAAGGAGATGACCCAGACGCTGAACGTCACCGAGCGCAACGTCGAGGAGGCACGGCAGTACGTCGCCAACGGCCCCGAGGGCCATCCGGGCGCGAACTACGTCCGGCGGCCCGACGGCCGGCGGCTGAAGGTGACCGAGAAGAACTGCGAGGAGCTCGCCACCAAGGTCGAGGAGGGGTGGGAGGTCAACCGCCACCTCGTCGACGGCGACATCGTGATCTTCAACCGGCAGCCGTCGCTCCACCGGATGTCGATCATGGCCCACGAGGTGGTCGTGATGCCGTACAAGACCTTCCGGCTGAACACCACCGTCTGCCCGCCGTACAACGCCGACTTCGACGGCGACGAGATGAACATGCACGCCCTCCAGAACGAGGAGGCGCGGGCCGAAGCGCGCGTGCTGATGCGGGTCCAAGAGCAGATCCTCAGCCCGCGATTCGGCGAGAACATCATCGGGGCCATCCAGGACCACATCAGCGGGACCTACCTGCTGACCCACGACAACCCCCGCTTCACCGAGACGCAGGCGCTCGACCTGCTGCGGGCGACGAGCGTCGACGAACTCCCGCCGGCCGACGGCGTTCGCGAGAGCGGCGCTCTCGCGAGCCAACCAGAAGCAGTCGCTTCTGGTGACGAGGAGGACGGCGAGCCCTACTGGACGGGCCGCACCGTCTTCTCGGAGCTCCTGCCCGACGACCTCAACCTGGAGTTCACGTCGTCGGCGGGCGACACCGTCGAGATCGTCGACGGCCAGCTGGTCTCGGGTACCATCGACGAGGACGCGGTCGGCGCGTTCGGCGGCGAGATCGTCGACACCCTCACCAAGGTGTACTCCGAGACCCGCGCCCGCGTGTTCATCAACGAGGTGGCCGCGCTGGCGATGCGGGCGATCATGCACTTCGGGTTCTCGCTCGGTATCGACGACGAGTCGATCCCGCCGGCGGCCAACGAGCAGGTCGACGATGCCATCGGCAACGCCTACGAGCGCATCGACGAACTGATCGAGCGCTACGAGGCGGGCGATCTGGAGTCCCTTCCGGGTCGGACCATCGACGAGACCCTGGAGATGAAGATCATGCAGACGCTCGGCAAGGCCCGCGACAGCGCGGGCGAGATCGCCGAGGAGCACTTCGACGAGGACAACCCGGCCGTCATCATGGCCCGCTCGGGTGCCCGTGGGTCGATGCTCAACCTGACCCAGATGGCCGGCTGTGTCGGCCAGCAGGCAGTTCGCGGCGAGCGGATCAACCGCGGCTACGAGGACCGCACGCTGAGCCACTACCAGCCCAACGACCTCTCGGCCGAGGCCCACGGTTTCGTCGAGAACTCCTACCGTGACGGGTTGACCCCGCGGGAGTTCTTCTTCCACGCCATGGGCGGCCGCGAGGGGCTGGTCGACACGGCGGTCCGGACCTCGAAGTCCGGCTACCTCCAGCGGCGGCTCATCAACGCGCTGTCGGAACTGGAGTCCCAGTACGACGGCACCGTCCGCGACACCTCCGACACCATCGTCCAGTTCGAGTTCGGCGAGGACGGCACCAGTCCGGTGAAGGTCTCCTCCAACGACGACAACCCGATCGACGTCGAGGGGATCGCGGACCGCGTGATCGAGGCGGAGTTCGACTCCGAGGCCGAGAAAGAGCAGTTCCTCGGCGGGCGCGAGCCGCCGACGAACCTCTCGGAGTACGCCGGCCCCGGGCTGAACAAGGCCCAGGGCATGGAGGTGGAGTCGGATGACTGACGCCGAGTACGAACACGTCACCGAGGACATCGAGGCGGTCGTCGAGGACACTGAGCTCCCTCGGCGGTTGAAAGACCGGATCTACGAGACCGTCGAGGAGCGCGGGCCGATCACGACCGAGCAGGCCAACGAGATCGCACAGGCGACCGAGACGAAGTACATCGACACGCGGGTCGACCCGCTGGACCCGGTCGGGACGGTCTCGGCCCAGTCCATCGGGGAGCCGGGGACCCAGATGACGATGAACACGTTCCACTACGCGGGTGTCGCGGAGATCGACGTCACCCAGGGGCTCCCGCGGCTGATCGAGCTTGTCGACGCCCGGAAGACCCCCGACACGCCGATGATGACGGTGTACCTCGACGAGGAGTACGCCACCGACCGCGAGCGCGCCCACGAGGTGGTGTGGTCCATCGAGTCCACGAAGATCCTCTCGCTGGGGGACGTCTCGACGAACGTCGCGGACATGCTCGTCCAGGTCGACCTCAACGAGGAGACGCTGATCGAGCGGTGGCCGACCGTCGACGACGTCGACGAGGTGGCGGCCCGGATCGCCGAGACCATCGAGGATGCGCTCGGCGTCTCGACCCGCCGCTCGGGAACGCTCATCGAGTTCGGTCCCTCCGAACCCAGCTATCGCGAACTGCTCCAGCTCGTCGAGGAGCTTCGCGACGTCGTGTTCAAGGGGATCGAGGAGGTCTCCCGGGTCGTCATCCGCAAGGAGACCCTCGAAGACGGCGAGGAGTTCGTCCTCTACACCGAGGGGTCGGCCTTCGGCGACGTGATCGAAATCGAGGGCGTCGACGCCTCCCGCACCACGTGTAACAACATCCACGAGATCTACCGGAATCTGGGCGTCGAGGCGGCCCGCGAGGCCATCATCAACGAGACGATGGACACCCTCGAGGAGCAGGGCCTCGACGACGTGAACGTCCGGCACCTGATGCTGGTCGCGGACATCATGACCAACCGCGGCACCATCGAGTCCATCGGCCGCCACGGCATCTCGGGGTCGAAGGAGTCGGTGCTCGCCCGTGCGGCGTTCGAGGTGACGGTGAACCACCTGCTCGACGCCGCCGTCCACGGCGAGCGCGACCGACTCGACGGCGTCATCGAGAACGTCATCGTCGGCAAGCCGGTCGCCATCGGTACCGGCGACGTCGACCTCCGGATGGGCTCGTTCAGCGCACAGCCCTCGGACGACTAGCGATGGAGAACGAACGTCGGTTCCGGCGGCGCGCGGACGCGGGACCCGCCGGTATCCGGACGTCCTTACCCCGATAATGCGGATCACCCTGTCGGATCGCGACCGTCGGTACATCGCCTGCTTCGAGGACGAGACCGGCGCGACAGCCCGCGACTGCCTCGTCTACGAGGACGAGGATCGGGTCGTCTTCCTCGTCGCTGCCGGCGAGATGGCCGACGCGGTCGGCCCCGGCGGCCGGCGGGTACGGGCGGTCGAGGAGACGCTCGGCCGCTCGGTCGAACTCGTCGAGGACGCCGACACGCCGGAGGCGTTCGTCGCCAACACCCTCGCCCCGGCGGCGGTCCAGCACGTCACGATCAGCGAGCAGGGCGACCGGATCGCCTACGCGGAGGTGCCCGAGGCCGACCGCGGCGCCGCCATCGGCCGCGACGGGCGGAACATCGAGACCGCCCGGCGGCTCGCCAGCCGGCATTACGACCTCGACGACGTGCAGTTGACCTGACTACCCGTCGTCGAGCGCGTACACGTCCCCGGCTTGGGTCGCGACGAGGACCGTTCCGTCGACGGCGACCGGCGACCCGGTCACGCCGCCGAGCACGACGTCCGTGTAGCTCCGCTCCCGTGTCTCGACCCGCCAGCGCTCCACCCCGTCCGCCCCGAGTGCGATCACCGCCCGGCCTGCCCCGACGAGGACGGTCCCACCGACCACCACCGGCGCAGTCGGATCGCGGTCGATTTCGGTCCACCACCGCCGTTCGCCGTCTTCGACCCCGAGCCCCGTCACCCCGCCGCCGTGGGCGACGACGGCCGTCCCGTCGCCACGGGCGACCGAGTGTGTGACCCGGTCGTCGACGGCGGTACGCCACCGGCGGTCCCCGGTGGCGGCGTCGAGCGCGCGGACGCGCCCGGACTCGTCGGCGACGAGCACCGCGTCCCCGACGACGGTCGGGGCGGCCACGGCGCGGCCGTCGAGCGACCGGTCCCAGACCGTCTCGCCCGTGTCGGCGTCGAGGGCGACCGCCGAGGCGGACTCGCCGGTCGCGTAGACGACCCGGTCGCCGACGGTCGCCGGCGCGGCCGCGTACGCACCGAGGTCGCGCCGCCACCTGACGGTCCCGTCGTGTTCGACGGCGGCGACCTCGCCGTTCTCGTATCCTCCGCCGACGAAGACGGCGTCGTCCGTCGGGGTCGGCGAGGCGTTCACGTCGTTGTCGGTCAGGGCACGCCAGCGCACCGTGCCGTCGGCGGCGTCGACGGCGACCAGCCCGCGAGGGACGGACTCGCCGCCGTTCCAGACCGTCGTGTAGACGACGTCCCCGTGGACCGCGGGGGTGGCGTCCGAGGCGTGGCCGGCGTCGACCGTCCACGCCACGTCGCCGGTATCGGCCGCGAGTTTCACCAGGTCGCCGTCGAAGCCGACGTAGACCGCGTCGCCGTCGACGACCGGTTGGCTGGCGTCGTAGCGTGCCGGGGTCCGCCGCCAGGCGACCGTCGGGGACGAGGGCGTCGGGCCGTCGAGGCGGCCGCCGTTCCCGGCGTCGACCTGGTACTGCGGGACCGATCCCGCGGCGTCGACGGGCCGGTTCGTCACCGTCGTCGGTTCCGGGTCGTCGGTGTCGTCGCCGAGACAGCCGGACAGCGCGGCGGCCAGGGTTCCTCCGAGGAGGGCGAGGGCGGCACGGCGAGCGGGCATACGCCGTCTCCCCGGGACGGCGGAATAAGCCTTCCGCCGTTCCGTCTCTCACGGGTTCTCGACGCTCTTTCGGTGCTCATCGTCGTTCTCCCGACGCCGATTCCTACTGAAGAACTCCTCAGATCGGAGTAGCGGGTGCCCTAACGCGTTCTGAGACGGTTTCGCCGCGACCGAAAAGGGAGGCTTAAGTAGCTCCGTCGGCAACGAGGTTGCACTATGGCGAACGGCAAATATGCGGCCCGCAAACTCAAGAAGGACCGCCAGACGCGGCGGTGGTCCGACTCGGAGTACGCGCGACGCGAGCGCGGCCTCCGGAAGAAGTCGGACCCGCTCGAGGGGGCGCCCCAGGCACGGGGCATCGTCCTCGAGAAGGTCGGCATCGAGGCGAAACAGCCCAACTCGGCGATCCGGAAGTGCGTCCGGGTCCAGCTGATCAAGAACGGCAAGCAGGTGACGGCGTTCTGTCCCGGCGACGGGGCCATCTCCTTCATCGACGAACACGACGAGGTCACCATCGCCGGCATCGGCGGCGCGAAGGGTCGCGCGATGGGCGACCTCTCCGGCGTGAACTACAAGGTCGAGAAGGTCAACGGCGTCTCGCTCATCGAACTCGTGCGCGGTAACGCGGAGAAACCGGTCCGATAATGTCCGAGAGCGAAGGCGACACCCCCGATCCGGACGCCCCGGCCGGCAGCGACGAGACGGAGACGGACGCCCTGCTGTTCGGCGTCTGGGAGACCGACGACATCGCGTACGCCGATCCGAGTACGAAGCGGTACATCAACGTGACCCCCATCGCCCACACGATGGGTCGGCACGCCTCCAAGCAGTTCCAGAAAAGCGAGATCTCCGTCGTCGAGCGGCTGATCAACCGCCTGATGCAGACCGAGGAGAACACGGGCAAGAAACAACAGGCGATGCGGATCGTCCGCGACGCGTTCGAACTCGTCCACGAGGGCACCGACGAGAATCCGGTACAGGTCCTCGTCACGGCCGTCGAGAACGCCGCGCCGCGCGAGGAGACCGTCCGCCTGAAGTACGGTGGCATCTCCGTCCCGCAGGCCGTCGACGTGGCCCCCCAGCGCCGCGTCGATCAGGCCCTGAAGTTCCTCGCCGAGGGCACCTACCGCGGGTCGTACAAGACGCCGACGAGCGCCGCCGAGGCGCTCGCGAACCAGCTGATGGGCGCCGCCGACTACGACGTCGGCACCTACGCCATCAACCAGAAAGAGGAAGCCGAGCGGGTCGCCGCGGCCGCCCGGTAACGCCCGAAGAGCTACTTACTTCCCGTCCGACGGAGCGGATATGTCGGACATCGGGTCCCTCGATACGTCACACGCGATCCGGAGCCCCGCCCACGTCGAGTACGGGTCGGGGGCGATCGACGCCCTCGAACCGTTCGCGGCCGACCGCGACGCCGACTCGGCCCTGCTGGTCACCGACGAGCACCTGTCGACGACCGGCGTCGTCGACGGGCCCCGCGCCCGCCTCGAGGCCGCGGGCGTCGACGTGACAGTGTACGACGGCGTCGCCCCGGAGCCGAAGCTGTCGATGGTCGAGGCGTCGGCCGAACTGGTGGCCGACCACGACGTCGTCGTCGGCGTCGGCGGCGGGAGTTCCATGGACACCGCGAAGTTCGCGGCGGCGCTCGCGGCCACGGACCGTCCGGTCCGCGAACTGTTGGGGATGGACAACGTCCCGAACCCGACGAAGCCGCTGGCGCTCGTGCCCACGACGGCGGGCACGGGAAGCGAGGTGACCCACATCGGCGTCTTCGCCGACGAGCGCGCGGGCGGGGTGAAGAAGGTCGTCTTCTCCCCACACCTCTTTGCCGACCTCGCGGCAGTCGATCCGGATCTGACGGCGACGCTGCCGCCGGGGGTCGCCGCGGCGACGGGGCTAGACGCCCTGACACACGCCGTCGAGAGCTACGTCACGCTCCTGCGGACGCCGTATACGGACACGCTGGCGCTCCGGGCGGTCGAACTGGTCGCCGAGAACCTCCGGCCCGCGGTCACGCAGGGGACGGCCAACGACGCGGCCCGGGCCAACATGAGCCTCGCGGCCACGCTCGCCGGGCAGGCGTTCGTCAACTCCGGACTGGGGGCGGTCCACGCGCTCACCTACCCGCTCGGCATGGAGTGTGACCTGGGCCACGGACTGGCGAACGGCGTCCTCCTGCCACACGTGATGCGGTACAACGTGCCCGCGGAGGTCGATCGGTTCGCCGACCTGGCGGCGGCACTCGGCGCGGAGCGACGCCCCGGCGAGTCCGAACGGGCGTTCGCCGAGCGGAGCGTCGAGGCGACGTTCGACCTGCTCGAAGACGTGGACGTGCCGACGAGCATCGCGGCGTTCGACGACTTCGACCGAGGGGCCTTCGCCGACTTCGCGGACGTGGCGTTCGAACACTCCGAGCACAACATCGAGCGGAACCCTCGGGCGATGGACCGCGAGGACGTGATCGACGTGTTCGAGGCGGCGGTCGCGGGCCGCTAGTCGGCCGCCCGCCCCGCGTCGAGGGCGTACTCCCGGGTCGCCGTCACCAGGTCGCGACGGAAGTCGCTCTCGCTTGGGTCCTCGCCGAGGGTGCGAAAGAGGCGTTTGAACGTCTCCATCCCGACGGTCGGGGCGTCGGCGGCGGCGGCCCGCGCCAGGTCGTACAGGCGGTGTTCGGCGTCGATCAGGCCGTGGCGCTCGACCAAGGCGAGGGCGAAGGCGGCGTTGACGGCGGTGATGTCGGGGTCGGCGCCGACGGAGACGCGACGGGAGTCGGCGGCCGCGCCGGTGGGACCGGGGCCGGGGGCGTCGGCGACGGCGGCCGCGAGCTGTGACTCCAGAAACTGGACGAGTTTGGCCGCCGGCGCCACCGAGAGGGTGATGTCGTCGGCGTAGATGTCGCGCATGTGGTTGGCGATCTGATAGCAGTGGGTCAGCTTCCGGCGTTCGACGTCGCGGCCGGAGAGCGCGAGAAAGAGCGCCTCGTCCGTCGACTGCGTGTGGGAGGCGTGGCCCTGTTCGTACCGGACCATGTGGGCGAGTTCGTGGAGGGCGAGTTCCCGCGCCATGGCGCTCGTGGCGGCCTGCCGGGAGATGTTGAGCACGTGGTGGTCGTCGTAGTGTGCGGTCCAGGTCCGCTCGTCCGGGTCGTCCCGGACGCGGACGCGAACGGGTCGATCCAGGTCGTGTTCGGTGGCGAGCAGGTCGGCGGCGCCGAGAAACGGGTCCGGTGGCGCGCCCGCCCCTACGCGTACGTCCATGCTTACCGTTATCACGGGTCAGACCGGTAAGACGGTTGCGGTCCGGGCGTCCGACGAGCCGACTCGTGGTATCACGTAACACGCGGGGCTAACCGCCGGAAATCGGCGGTTTCGTTGCCGGCAAAGCACTACCCTTTTGACCCTCCTGGCGGTATGGGACTGTAATGGGCCGACGAAAGAAGATCGTACAAGAATGTGAACGGCTGATGGACAAACCGGAGAACATCCGGAACATCGCCATCGCCGCTCACGTCGATCACGGCAAGACGACGCTGACGGACAACCTGCTCGCCGGTGCGGGCATGATCTCCCAGGACACCGCGGGCGAACAGCTCGCGATGGACACGGAGGAAGACGAGCAGGAACGCGGCATCACCATCGACGCCGCGAACGTCTCGATGACCCACGAGTACGAGGGTGACAACCACCTGATCAACCTGATCGACACCCCCGGCCACGTCGACTTCGGTGGCGACGTGACCCGAGCGATGCGCGCCGTCGACGGTGCGCTCGTGGTCGTCGACGCCGTCGAGGGCGCCATGCCCCAGACGGAGACGGTGCTCCGACAGGCGCTCCGCGAGGGCGTCAAGCCGACGCTGTTCATCAACAAGGTCGACCGACTCATCTCCGAACTGCAGGAGGGCCCCCAGGAGATGCAGGACCGACTCCTGTCGGTCATCCACGACGTGAACGAACTCATCCGTGGCATGACCGAGGAGATGGACGACATCACCGAGGACTGGACCGTCGGCGTCGAGGACGGCACGGTCGGGTTCGGCTCCGCGCTGTACAAGTGGGGCGTGTCCATGCCCTCGATGCAGCGGACGGGCATGGACTTCGGCGACATCATCGACCTCGAACGCGCGGACAAGCGGCAGGAACTCCACGAGCGGACGCCGCTCTCCGACGTCGTCCTCGACATGGTGTGTGAGCACTTCCCGAACCCGCTGAACGCCCAGCCCCGTCGTATCCCGCGCATCTGGCGCGGCGACGCGGAGTCCGACCTCGCGGAGACGATGCGGCTGGTCGACGAGGACGGCGAACTCGTCCTGATGGTCACGGACATCGGGATCGACCCCCACGCCGGCGAGATCGCCGCGGGGCGTGTCTTCTCCGGCACTATCGAGAAGGGCCAAGAGCTGTACGTCTCGGGCACCGCTCGGCAGAACCGCGTCCAGAGCGTCGGCATCTACATGGGCGGCGAGCGCGAGGAAGTGGAGCGCGTCCCTGCGGGCAACATCGCCGCCGTCACCGGACTCAAGGACGCTATCGCCGGTTCCACGGTGTCGAGCGTCGAGATGACGCCGTTCGAGTCCATCGAACATATCAGCGAACCGGTCATCACGAAGAGCGTCGAGGCCCGGAACATGGACGACCTGCCGAAGCTCATCGAGACGCTCCAGCAGGTCGCCAAGGAGGACCCGACGATTCAGGTCGAGATCAACGAGGAGACCGGCGAACACCTCATCTCCGGCCAGGGCGAACTCCACCTCGAAGTCATCGGTCAGCGCATCGAGCGCAACCAGGGTATCCCGATCAACACCGGCGAACCGATCGTCGTCTACCGCGAGGCACCCCAGGAGGCCTCCGGCGAGGTCGAGGGCGTCTCGCCGAACCGCCACAACAAGTTCTACATCACGGTCGAGCCCCTGAGCGACGATATCGTCGACGAGATCCAGCTCGGGAACGTCTCGATGGACATGCCCGAACTGGAGCGCCGCGAGGCGCTGCAGGAGGCCGGCATGGACAAGGACACCTCCCAGAACGTGGAGCACATCCACGGGACGAACATCCTCATCGACGACACGAAGGGGATCCAGCACCTCAACGAGACGATGGAACTCGTCGTCGAGGGGCTCGAAGAAGCCCTGGACGACGGCCCGCTCGCGGCCGAACCCGTGCAGGGTGCGCTCATCCGGCTTCACGACGCGAAGCTCCACGAGGACACCATCCACCGCGGTCCGGCACAGGTCATCCCCGCGGTCCGGGAGGCCGTCCACCGCGCGCTCATCGACGGCGAGATCCGCCTGCTCGAACCCATCCAGGACGTCCGCATCGACGTCCCCTCGGAGCACATGGGTGCGGCCTCCGGCGAAATCCAGGGCCGCCGTGGCCGCGTCGACGACATGTACCAGGAGGGTGACCTCATGGTCATCGAGGGTATCGCGCCCGTCGAGGAGATGATCGGCTTCTCCTCGGACATCCGGAGCGCCACCGAGGGTCGCGCGTCGTGGAACACCGAGAACGCCGGCTTCCGCGTGCTCGCCGACAACCTCCAGCCGGACCTGATCGAAGAGATCCGCGAGCGCAAGGGTATGAAGCTGGAACTGCCGCCGTCGGTCGACTACATCTAACGGCGCAGTCGGTCGACTACGCCGTCGGCCGCCCTTCTTCTCTCAACGACGATAACTCGGCGGACAGGTTCATGACCCGTCTCTGCCTTGCTCCGCCGATGACAGGAGTACTCGCCCGCATCGACCGAGCACTCGTTCGACTGTTCGGCCCGGGACCGACCGCCGAGGGGCGGCGCCGGGAACGGCTGGCCCGGCTCGGTTCGTGTGCGGTCGTCGGTCTGACCGGCGTCGCGCTGTTCGTTCCGAACCTGGCGCCGTTTCTGGTGGGATCCCAACCGATCGTCGGGGCCGGGTTAGCGGTCCTGGGGACGCTCGTCTGTCTCGGCCTGGTCGCCGCCGGCGTCCTGCTGTATCGGAGTGACTTCTCGACGCCCAACGCGGTTCGGATCGCCACGTGGAACTTCCTCGGGCTCGTGGTCCTCGGGACCGTCCTGCTCGCACACGGCGTCTACCGCGGCGCGCTCGGGACCGTCACGCCGGCCGACGCGCTGGCGGCGGGGAACGTCCTCGCGATCAGCGCCGCCGCCCACGTCATCATCGGCGTCCACGACGCCAGGCGAGTGCGTGCGGAGCAACTGGCGCGCGAACGCGAGAAGTTCGCCGTGTTGAGCCGCGTCCTCCGGCACAACCTCCGGAACGACGCGACCGTGTTGATCGGTCAATCACGTCAGCTGGCGGCCGAGTTGGACGACCCGTCGCTCGCCGAGACCGCCGAGACGCTCAGCCGGCGTTCCCGGGAGGTGGGGGGACTCGCCGACAAGACCAAGGCGATGGTCGAGGCGTTGGATCGGCGGTCGTCGCCGAACGCACGGCTGAACGTCCACGACGTCGCCACGGACGCCGTCGACGACGTCTCGGCGGCCGACGGGGCGGAGGTCGCCGTCGACGTGCCGCGAGACCTGTGGATCTGGGCCGACGACAGCATCGAACGGGCACTCGCCGAACTCGTCGAGAACGCGGTCGAACACGGCGGCTCGGAGGTCCACGTCAGCGCCGACACCGCCGACGACGGGGCCGTTCGGATCGACGTCGCGGACGACGGCCCGGGCGTCCCCGCGGACGAACGCGTCGTCATCTCGGGTGAGGAGGAGATCACACAGCTCAAACACGGGAGCGGGCTCGGCCTCTGGGTCGCCCGATCGGTCGCGGAGGCCGCCGGCGGGGATCTGTGTTTCGACACCGACGGCGAGCGAACCGTCGTTCGGCTCGTCCACGACCGGGCCGCAGTCCCGGCCGCAGTCGAAATGGCGGACGACGATGCCGCGGCCCCCGCACAGTCGTCCACGGTCTGAATCGTCCGCGACCGATGCAATCTTATACCCCACCGGCACAGTGTGTACCATGCCTCGCGGCACGAACACCGGCAGTCGACGTGTCGGCACGGAGCTACCCCGCGGCCCCTCCCCGTCGCCGATTACAATTATTGCGTCGACGGGACGTGCCGCGGGGGTGACGGCCTGAATGGTCGACGCGGGCGACGCGGAGACCGAGGCCGTCACCGACGACGTGGACGGAGAACGGACGGACGGCGGCGAGCGTCCACAGACCCATACGATCCGGTTGGAACTCGTCGACAAGCCCGGCGAACTGCTGTCGGCGCTCCACCCCATCTCCGAGAACGGCGGGAACCTCCTCTCGATATTCCACGAGCGGGGGAACCTCACCCCGCGGGGACACATCCCCGTCGAGGTGGACGTCGAGTGCCCGCCGGATCGGTTCGAGACCATCGTCGACGCCCTCCGCGCGGAGGGGGTCAACGTCATTCAGGCGGGTGCCGAGCGGTACGGTGAGGAACTGACGCTGTTGCTGGTCGGCGACATCGTCGACACCGACCTCTCGGATACGCTCCAGCGGATCGAATCGAGCACCGACGCGGCGCTCGCGGACCTGTCGCTCTCGGCGCCCGAGGGCCGTAGCGGCGCCTCCAGCGCGCGTCTCAGGCTGGCGACCCGGACCGGCAGGTCCGACGAGGTGTTCGAGCACGTCCGGCAGGTCGCCGACGAGAAGGACCTCGACGTGATCGAACCGCTGGTGGGGGTGGCGGAATGAGCCTCCGACTCGCGGTGATCGGCGTCGGCGCCGTCGGCCGCTCGGTGGTCGAACTCGCCCCGGAGTACGGCCACGCCGTGACGGCCGTCGCGGACTCACGGTCGGCGGCGGTCGACCCCGGCGGACTCGACGCGGAGACTGTCTTCGACCGCAAGGAGGCGGAGGGCGTCGTCGGATCGGCCGACCCCGAGGACGCGCTGGCCGCGGAGTACGACGTCCTAGTCGAGGCGACGCCGACGACGCTCGGCGACGCCGAACCCGGCTTCTCGCACGTCGAGGCGGCGCTCGAACGCGACCGACACGCCGTCCTGGCGAACAAGGGTCCCGTCGCGGAGCGGTACGCGGACCTGATGGCACTCGACGCCGAGAGTGCGGGCACGGTCCAGTTCGAGGCGGCGGTCGGCGGCGCCATCCCCATCCTCTCGACCATCGCGGACTTCGGCCCCGGACAGATCACGGCGGCGCGTGGCGTGCTCAACGGCACCGCCAACTTCATCCTCTCGCGGATGGCCGCCGAGGGACTTGGCTACGAACACGTCCTCGCGGAGGCACAGGACCTGGGCGTCGCGGAGGCCGACCCCGCATTCGACGTGGAGGGGACGGACGCGGCGCTGAAGTTCGTCATCCTGGCGAACGTTCTCGGCGAGGGAGAGCAAGTGTACAGCCTCGCCGACGCGGACGTCGAAGGCATCCGGGACATCCCGGCGAGCGCGCTCGACCTGGCCGCGGAGGACGGCCGGACGATCCGGTTGATCGGCGAGGCGACGGCCGACGGCGTCCGCGTGGGACCGCGACTCGTCCCCCAGCACGACGCCCTGGCGGTGACGGGGACGCGTAACATCGTCCAGTTCGAGACGGTCAACGCCGGCCAACTCCACCTCAGCGGCCGCGGCGCGGGGGGGCCCGAGACGGCGACGGCCATCCTCTCGGACGTGGGCCGACTGGAGTAGCCCTCCCGTCACCCCGCAGTCGTGCGGTACGGTGTCACGAACCGCAAGACAGCGGCGGGCTGCTCTGTGGCGTGTATCGAAATGGTTTTAGGTGATTCGCGGCAAATAGTCGTCACCAAGCGCCTTAGCGCGTGATTCCACTATGAGTGACAAACCGCACCAGAACTTGGCCATCATCGGCCACGTCGACCACGGCAAGAGCACGCTCGTCGGGCGACTCCTGTTCGAGACAGGGTCCGTACCCGAGCACGTGATCGAGCAGTACCGCGAGGAAGCAGAGGAGAAGGGCAAGGGCGGCTTCGAGTTCGCCTACGTCATGGACAACCTCGCCGAGGAGCGAGAGCGTGGTGTCACCATCGACATCGCCCACCAGGAGTTCGACACGGACGAGTACTTCTTCACCATCGTCGACTGTCCGGGTCACCGTGACTTCGTGAAGAACATGATCACGGGGGCCTCCCAGGCCGACAACGCGGTGCTCGTCGTCGCGGCCGACGACGGCGTCGCGCCCCAGACGCGCGAGCACGTCTTCCTCGCGCGGACGCTCGGGATCAACGAGCTGATCATCGGCGTCAACAAGATGGACATCGTCGACTACAGCGAGGACACCTACAACGAGGTCGTCGAGGAGGTCAAGCAGCTCCTCAAGCAGGTCCGCTTCGGTACGGAGGACGCCTCCTTCATCCCGATCTCCGCCTTCGAGGGCGACAACGTCGCCGAACAGTCCGGCAACATGGACTGGTTCGACGGCCCGACGCTGCTCAAAGCCCTGAACGACCTGCCGGCCACGGAGCCGCCGACGGACGCGCCGCTCCGCCTGCCGATCCAGGACGTCTACACCATCTCGGGCATCGGGACGGTCCCGGTCGGCCGCGTCGAGACGGGGATCATGAACACCGGTGACAACGTGTCGTTCCAGCCCTCGGACGTCGGTGGCGAGGTCAAGACCATCGAGATGCACCACGAAGAGGTGCCCGAGGCCGGCCCCGGCGACAACGTCGGATTCAACGTCCGCGGCATCGGTAAGGACGACATCCGCCGTGGCGACGTCTGTGGCCCGGCCGACGACCCGCCGTCGGTCGCCGAGACGTTCCAGGCGCAGGTCGTCGTCATGCAGCACCCGTCCGTGATCACGGCGGGCTACACGCCGGTCTTCCACGCCCACACGGCGCAGGTCGCGTGTACCATCGAGTCCATCGACCAGAAGCTCGACCCCGCCAGCGGCGAGGTCGCCGAGGAGAATCCGGACTTCATCAAGTCCGGCGACGCTGCCGTCGTGACGGTTCGACCGCAGAAGCCGCTCAGCATCGAGCCGTCGTCCGAGATTCCGGAACTCGGGAGCTTCGCCATCCGCGACATGGGTCAGACCATCGCGGCCGGCAAAGTGCTCTCGGTCAACGAGCGATAGATGCAGCAGGCACGCGTTCGCCTGGCGGGCACGAGCCCCGAGGATCTCGACAGCATCTGCGACGAAGTCCGCGAGATCGCGAGCAAGACGGGCGTCAACCTCAGCGGACCGATCCCGCTGCCCACGAAGACCCTGGAGGTCCCGTCGCGGAAGTCCCCCGACGGCGAGGGGACGGCCACCTGGGAACACTGGGAGATGCGCGTCCACAAGCGGCTGATCGACATCGACGCGGACGAGCGTGCGCTTCGTCAGCTCATGCGCATCCAGGTGCCGAACGACGTCAGCATCGAGATCGTCCTCGAAGACTGATCGCACGGCGCTAAGGCGTTTCATCGCCCTTTCGGTCCGAACAGAAGCTTACAAGTACGCCCGACGGCTGGGTCACAGTGCGGGCTCGTAGATCAGTGGCAGATCGCTTCCTTCGCAAGGAAGAGGCCCCGGGTTCGAATCCCGGCGAGTCCACTACCCCCTTTCTTCCTGTCGAACTACGCCGATAAGCGGCAGTAGCGTCGCGACTACGGTATTCTGCGTTGGAGACGAAGCCGCAACTAATCGCCGTTCGAATCGAAGGACTTCCGCAACCGAATCCGGGTCCACGCAGTCCACCGATATTATCGAAGGAAATCGGGGGTGGACGGCGTGATGGCGGACACCGACTCGGGCGGCTCCGAGTACCCGTCCGACCAACTTCGTGACGACCTTGCGGCCCTCCTGCATGAACAGCTCGGAGACGATTCAACTGCGTACCTCCACAGTAGCGACCTCGCCGAACACCTCGACGCGAACGCGAGGCGCATCGGTCGGAACCTCGAAGCCGCCGCCGAGCGCGCCGGTCTTCACGCCGAGAAGTGGTCACACAACGGTCGCTCGACGACGTGGCTCGTTGAGGATCGCGGCGATCGGGAAGGCGACGGCGTCGATCGCGGCGATAGTGTCGAGACAGACGGTGGGTCTTCCGTTATCGAAGCCGGTGGGCTCGCTCGCTTCGAGACGCCCCACACGTTCTATCAGGACGAGGACGGCGTCGACGTATCGCTCTTCGTCGACCAGGTGAACGCCGGCGTCGTCGCCTTCTTCGCGCAGTTCGAGGAGGGTAACGCGGTCGAGATGAGCCTCCTCGCGAACCTCTCCGCGAGGGACTGTCGGGAACTCGCGAACATCCTGACGCGAGCGGCCGATGCGGCCGAGGTACAGGAGGCGGTCGACCGATGAGCGGGTGCGTCACCTGCGGTCGGCCGACGCCGCGACGCAAGTGTCGTGCTTGTGAGATAGATGAGCGCGCCGCAGAACGCGCCAAGCATCGAGACGACGACCACCCGGAGTGTCCCTCCTGTGGCGGCCGGACGAGCGGCGAGGGTGTCAAGTGCTACCGATGCCGCCGAGCCGACGGTGTCGAGACTGACGGTGGTCACGAGGTCTTCGTCGAAGCCGAAGACGGCGGTTTCCGCGCCGAGACGTGCCCCAAGTGTGGCGGCCGCCTTCGCTACGCGACCCCGCGAGTCGGCGCGATCGAGTGTGACGACTGCGGCGAGCACTACCAACACCTCAAAAACACGAGCCACGAGTACCTCATCGACGAGAACGGCGACGAGGTTGCCTCGGCGGCGTCGGACCTTAGCGCCGACGGCGGTCGCGAGGAGTGTCCCCGGTGCGGCTACCTCCACGAAGGTGAGTCCGAGTGCCCCTACTGTGGCGCCGATCCGGCCGACCACGACGACGGCGACACCCTCCGGCCCGACGGTGGCTCGATTCGCGGTCTCGAGGCCGGCGACGATATCGAGCGTCACCTGCAGAACGTGCTCGACGCGAGCGACGACTCCGAGGCCCGCTATCACGCTCGCCACGCCCTACAGTATCTCGAAGCCGACCAGGAGGGCCGCCGATGAACCTGCGGAAACACGCGCCGCTCGGCCCGTGTGACGACTGTGGCCGCATCCGCCGGTGCCGGCCCGTCGACGGCGTCGGGTGGGCGTGCCTCGAGTGTGTTCCGGCCGGCGACGGAGACGGCGACCTCGACGCGATCGCCTCGAACGGCGCCGTCGCGACCGACGGAGGTGAGGACCGATGAGCGCCGCTCCCATCGTCTCCGGTCACCTGCGCGAGCGGTGGCTCGACCGCTCGGCCGCCCCCTCGCTCGAGCCGGCGGTACTGTGGGAGCGCGGCGCGCGCGTCCCTGCGGACGAGTTCGTGGCCGATGAGGCGCGTTACATCCCGACCGCCGACGTGGTCGTGATTCGGCGTGGGTCCTCCCTCTCGACCGTCCTCGAGCCGGACCTCGCCGAACCGCTCGCGAACTACGCCGTCGACCAGGAGGCCGACCGATGACCTATCGCGAAACCTGTTCCTATGAGTGTCCCGACTGTGGCTCGCGAGTCTTCGTCGGACACTCCTACTGTTCCTCCTGCGGCGAAGCGCTCGAGGAGGTCGACCCATGAGCGAATCGCATCACTCCGACCCCGGCCCGCGCGGCTCGCTCCCCGTCGACGAGGAGACGCTCGACGACCAGGCACCGCTCCCGATCGCCGCCGAGGTCGCGCCGATCGACGGCGACCCCTCGCGAGGTCGCTTCGAGTGCCCCTCCTGCAGCCGCGATGTGAGTTCGACCAGGAGGCCGCACCGCATCGACGCCGACCTCGTCGACGAGGCCGGCCTCGAGGCGCTCGGCGTCGACGAGGTGCCGGTCTTCGGGTGGGCGTGCGACTACTGTTCGCTCGTCCTCCCGCTCGACGCCGACCTCGCTCGCCGCGAGCCGGCGATCGCCCCCGACGTTTCCGGGTGGGGAGTCGTTCGACTCGCTCCCGAGAGAGGCCCCCGCATCCGGGGGTTAGTTCCGAATCAGGAGGTCCTCGGCCGATGACCGCTCCTGAAAACCCGGTCTGTCCGAGGTGTAAATTCGCTGGCGTCGGTGGCGTGATCGACAAGGGATATGCTACGGAGCCTACCGACGACCTGCAGAAAGCCGACCTGTACGAGTGCCTTAACTGTGGATACACCGGGATGGACGTTTGTTTTGAGGGGGCCGGCGAACTATGAGCTTCGACTCGGAATCCCTCGCGAGCGGCGAGTTCGGCGCCGACGTGGTTCCCCAGGACCTCGAAAGCGGCTCGACGGCGACGAAGATTCGACGGACCGCTTCGATCACTCACGGTGTCGGCGTCTCGGTCGTGCTCGACGACGGCCTCGAACTCTACAACCACTCCCGTCGCGACGTGTGGCGCGACGTGATCGGCGAGGCCGGCGGCGAGAAAATTGTCGAGGCCGACCCCGACTTTCTCCCCGACGGAGACTACGTTTGGGTCTTTAAATCGAGCGGATGGACAGCTGGTAAAGAGAACTCGGCCGGCGAGTGGAAACAATGGTACGAATACAAGCTTACGCTGAAACGTCGTGAGACCGACGAGGATGGTGAGGAGGAACTCAAGAAACCCCCTACGTCGTGCTCGATTGATATTCAGCCCCAGGCGGAGGACCTCACCTACAAGGACGGAAACGACTACTCGATTCCGTACGGTGAAGGCACTCGTCTCCGAATCCGAACGACGTATGTCGAGCGCTCCGGCCAGGTGATCGACCGGCTCTTTACCTGCCTCTCCGACGCCCTCGAGCGCCTCGGTGGCGACCCCGACCTCGTCGACGTGGGCGATATGAAAGCCGACTCGGCGCGCATCTTCAAGCTCGAGACTCACGTCCGGTTCGATATCGACGAGAAACATCCGGTGAAACTGTGCCTCGATAAGAGCGAGAACCTCATCGACGTGGGCGGCGGCGCCGAGGTGAAGACCTGGAAACGCCGAGACAAGGCCGGGTGGATGGAAGCCCGTATTACCTCCGATCGGTGGGACCGGCTCGGCTTCGACGCCCTCGAGGTCGACGCGATCGAGGACGGCGAGGAGACGACAAAACGTCTTTCTCGAGAACTCAAGTGCTACCAGGCGACCGATTGGGAGGACCGCTCTCGCGACGACCCACTTCACCATCCGAAGCTCGAGGCGAGTCTCGCCGGCGATTCGACGGCTCACCTCTCCGAGTGGGACTCTACACTCAAGTCGCTCCGTCGGCTCGTCCTCTCTCACCTCGAGTGGGCCGGCGTCGACGACGGTGACCTTGTCGCCGACGACTACTTTAAGCCGAGCACACAGCCGACCGTCGAGGTCGCTCACCCCGACGGTCGTCGCGAGGACCTTCGTCGCTTCTACAGCCGCTTCGAGCCGGTCGTTTGGTCGGCGGCGATGAAGTATCAGACCGACGCGCAGTATGATATCCTCTCGATTATCTGTGAGAACTACGGCGCTACGTACGAGCAACTCATTTCGGCTACCGGCTACAGTAGGTCGAATATCGAGTATCACGTCGGCGAACTCAAAGACCTCGGCCTCCTGGTCACGGTCGGGAACCCCGCGATCATCGCCTTCGACGCCGACTACCTCTACGAGAAGGTCTCGGAGTTAATCGACTCGAAAATCGCCCCCCACTTCGACGAGGAGACTATCTCCGCGCGCCGGCTCGGTCGCGAAGAACGTGCTCGCGAGCGAAAGGAGGCGCGCGAGAACGGCGAGGCGAACGGGTGCGGCTCGTCGAGCGACGCCGGCGACGGCGACCAGGAGGAACGCGCCGACGACCAGGAGGACGCCGACGGCGATCGCGGCGAGTTCGTTTACCTCTCGGAGTGGGAGGGTAACCTCCTCGACCTCGAGCATGAACTCGAGTCGCCCGATCACCGGCGCGACGAGGAGGACGTGAGAATCCGCGAGTTCGGCCCGCCGAGGTAGCGACGACCTCGGCCGGCGCTCGCTCTTTTCTTAGTCGCATCGCTCGGTTTCTACCCCTCGACGTCAATAATTTTCAGGCATTAGCGGCGTGAACGCGCCGATTTTCACTTTAGACCGGCGCTCGGCGTGATCGACGCGCAGGCGCTCGGCGTGATCGACGCGATCGCGACCGTCGACGCCGTCGAGCCGGCCTCGAGCGCCGTCGATCGCCGCTCGCGAAACAGCCGTTTCGGGGCGTGAGGCGCGAGCGCCGCCGAAACCGGTTTGCGGAATCCGCTTACGACAATGCCTCTAAGGAGGAGAGGAAATAACGCGGCGCGCAGAACGCGCGCCGCTACCGCCGAACCACCTCGCTCCGGCCGACTCGTGGCGTGAACCGGTTCATCCTCGAAAACACAAGGGGTCGGATACCCCCCACCAAATCGGAAACCAGTTTGCAGTATGTCTTTAGACGGGAAACTCCCCAAAGCCGTTATACAAGAATAGTGAGACATACGACCGCTCGGAGAACGTCTCCGAGTCGGCCCCCAGGGAGGTGGGACTTTCCGGGGGCCGTTTTCGTGCCGGCAGCGACACTCTCCTCTCCCCGGTCATAAACGAGACGGCTCGATTCTAAAAGATGAGACCGCTATTCGGACGGAATCGGTACCTCGATGCCGATCACACCCCGCTCGATATCGAGGTACGGAGACGCTTCGTCGACCGCGAGTCCGTCCCCGTTCAAAACTCCGTAGGTCTCGAGTTCACGTTTCGGTAAGGATACCGTTACGCTGTTGCCCGCATCGTTCAACTTCCGACTATCCGCAATCTGTCGCTTCATGGGAGGTGGGACTGCAACCTGTTATGACTCACATTATCAGATAAACATTGCCGCGAGTTACTACACGGCCCACTACTCAAGTCGTTATACTCGACTTACATATCAACACCCGGCCCCTCCGCGCGATTATCCGGGGCCGATGCCCCGGTCGTGGTTGTATGACCGGCGAACCCCCCACCCGCATCCGGGTGGCCGATCGACGTATCGAACACGACGACTATCTCCGCGCGCCCCAGGAGGTGCTCGACGACCGTGCGACGTAGCCTCCCCGCGATCGGCCTCGTCGCCCTTCTCCTGGTATCGGCGGTCGCACCCGCAGCGATGGCACAAGTCAACTCCTCGAGCGACTACACGCAGGGCGCTCGCCTCGAGGCCGACGTAACGAAGGACGTGCATCAACTCTCCTGGGACTCTCCGCTCACCTACGAAGCCGACGACGGGACCCAGGCAACACTACCCGGAACCCTGAACGACTCGGCAAACAACACGTTCGAGTTTCAGGCGAGTGACCTCGATGCCGCCGCACTCGGCGAGTTCCCGCGCAAATCCGACGAGTCTAACAACTCCGCGTCGGGACTCGACGCGAGCGAGTGGACCGCGAACGGCGCCACGGTGAGCGACACCGAACCGGCCGCCGGTGTCGAGGCGATCGGCGTGAGTGCCTCGGCGGCCGGTGACTCGGCAACTTACTCGAACTTCTCTGTCGGCTCCGACGAGCCGAACCGCTACCTGCAGCTCGTCCTCGACGTGAACTCCCTCGGGAGCGGCGCCGAGGTACAAGTGCGCGTCGTCGACTCCGACGGCGACTACAAGACGGCCCGCATCAACGGCTCGGCCTCTCTCGACGAGGACGTGATCGCGACCGGCACCGGCGAGGGCTACGTCTACCAGCGGCAACTCGGTGAAATGGCGACGAACACCGCCGGAGACGGCACGTTCGACAACATCGAGTCCGTCGAGATTCACTTTGTCGGCGGCACCGGCGACGTGACCCTCACCGCCCTGAACGTCGAGAAGATGTCGACGTGGTCGTTCGGTGAACGCAAGGTCGACACCGACGACGATGACGACCTCGAGACCGAGACCGTCACCGAACACAAGACGACCGGCACGATCGCGATCGACGACCTCTCGACGTTCTCCGACGCGCTCGACGAGGGGTCGATTCACGGCCTCACGATGCCGGTGAAGTTCCGCACCGCCGACCTCGGTACCTCCGACGTTTCGGTTAACTTCACCGCCGCCGACGGCTACCCGTCCTTCTCCGACCGTGTGAATCTCTATTATCGGCTCGAACTCCCCTCGGCCTACGACTTGTCCTACTCGAACGCCGAACTCGTCGCCGAGACCGAACTCCCCTCGAACCGGTATCTCGCCGTCGAGACCGCCGAAGGCGTCTCAGACACCGAGTTCGGAGATATCTCGACGTGGTCCGACTCGACTTCGATGTTCGACAACGAAGGCGACGAGGTCTCGCTCGACACCACCATTCAGCCCGGCCAGAAAATCGCCGTCCACGCGAAATATCTCGTCACCGGCGACGAGAGGGACGCGATCGAATCGGCCGGCGTGGTCGGTGGCCCGATGGGGGATTCCGGTGGCGGGGTCAACATCCCGATCATCGGCGGCATCATCGCCGCCCTCGGTGGGATTTGGGGCCGCATCAAAGGGCTGATTTAGGGGGTATTGAGCGTGGCAGAAACTCCCGGCCCGCCGCTCGAATCCCTACGGTCTATCGCGGAGAGTAACGTTCAGCGAATCCTGTTCGCGGCGTTCATCTACCCGGTGCTGCAGTTCCTCGGAAAGACCAGCGAACTCATCGGCGCCCTGTTCGACGTGATAATCGTCCCGACAACGTCGTTCATCGACGGTTTTGGTCAGTTCATTCTGGCCCTCGTTGTCGGTGGCGCCGACGTGATCGGCGCCGGTTCAGGCGCCGCAACCGAGGCGTTCCTTACCGGCGTGTGGGGTGCCCTCGGCCCGTTCGCCTATCCCGCGTCGATCGGCGCCGTGCTCGCTGGTATCTACCTCCTACTGCAGTACCTCGAAATGCCCTTCACGTCCGACTCGATTCTCGGACTGTTCACCGGCACAGACCTCCCGATCATCGGAACCGACGAGGACGAGGAGTGATTCAACACGCGCCGACCTCGAGCGACGCTCGCCGGAGGTGTGACCCGTGAGTGATTCGACGCCCTTCGTCGACGGCGCGAGCATCAACGGCGAGCGCCTCGCCGCCGCCGCACTCGGGTATATCGGCGCGCAGTTCGCCGCCGGAGCCTCAACGCTCATCGGCGCGCTGTTCGCGTTCCTGCGGAGTCCGATCGACGCGACTCGCGACGTTCTTGCGGGCCTCGCTACCGGCTTCTTTGCCGGCCCGACCGACGCGCTCGACCTCGCCTACCGTACCACTCGCGGATTCTTGGGCGAGGCCAGCCTCGGCCCGCTCGCGTTCCCGGCCGCCGTCGCGATCGTCGTCGGCCTCGCCATGATCGCCGTCTACGGGAGGGATGCTCTTGAGTAGCACTCTCCCCGATTGGATATCAGACCTCGCTCCCTACGCCGACACTCTCATCGCGTTCGGGAGCGCTCCGGCTCTATTCATCCGCAAGCGAGTCGTCTCGTTTATCGTCGGCGTCGTCGCGAGCCTCGCCTCGGCGACCGGCGCCGTCGGCCGAGACTCCCTCACGAGCGTCGCCGACGCGATTCGGAAAGCGGCCGATTCCTTCGGCGGTGCTATCGGGGGCATCGTCGGGCCAGTCGTCGGCGGCTGGGTCGATCTGAACCTCATGATCGCCCGCGCCTCGACGGACCTTCTCGGGCCGGCGGCACCGTTCGTTATCGTCGGCGTAATTGTGCTGCAGGTGGCGCTCGTCATCCGGGCGATTCCGCCGGCACTTGTCGCCGCGAGCGACGCCCTCGGCGCCGTTCCCGTGATCGGGTCCATCCTCGACGCCGCCGCATCGTTCGCAATCGAGTATATCGGAGGTAGTAACGACTCATGACTGCACTCACGCTCCGGGGAGTTATCGCGCATCCGCTCACGGTTGCGTCGAGCCTCGTCGCCGTCCTCGGCGGATTCCTGAACCTCCCGTTATTCAACGCCCTCGCCGCCGTGGCGTGGGCGAAAGCCGGGAGCCTGTTCACCGTCCTGTCGATCGGCGGCTTCACGCTCGGCCCGAGAGTCGACTTCATTCCGTCGGCGCCGCTCGAAATCGCGGCCGTCGTCGGGGGAGTCCTCTACGGCACCAAACTCCTGTACGGAGTGTACCAGAACCTCGACACCCGACTATGACCGACACCACCAATCAGACGACTCGACCCCTCTCGCGAGGTGAATCATGCCGTTCGGTGTGAGTCTCGGCCCGCTCGACTCTCTCGTCGGGACCGTCCTCGAAGCCTTTGGGGGTAACCTCGTTCTAACCATCGGCCTCGCGGCGACGGGACTCCTCACCTACTGGTTCCTCGACGAGTATCGAGACGCCAACGACACCGCTGAGGCGATCGAAGGCGCCGGCGACCGTGCCGACTCGTTTTTCGGCGGCACTATCGGGGCCTTCGGCTCGCTTCTCACGGTCGTCCTCACTATCACCGTCACCGTCGCGAATCAGTTGCTCATGACCGGCTCGATGCTCAACGAAGCGATCGAAGCGCCGGCCCTGTTCGGTCAAGCGATCACCGGCCTCATCGCGTTCGCCGGCCTCAAGGGCCTCATCCCGGCCGACCCGGTCATCTTCGCGGCGATCGCGACACTCCTGTTCGTCCTTGTCCTTTGGGCACGATACTCGGGAGGTGGCTCCCGTGCTTAGTCCGCTCGCGATCGACGCCGTCGATCCACTCCTCGAGCAACTTCGCTCCGTTCGCATCGCCGTCGCGATCGTCGTCGGTGTCGCACTCGCTTATACCCTCTACGGCCGACTGTTCGCGACCGACGACGACCCGAGTATCACCCTCTCGAGTCGCTCCGACGCCGGGACGGCCTCCGTGCTTATCTCGGGGGTTCACGTCACGATGCTGTACGCCGGCATCCTCGTCGCCGTTACGTGGCCGCTCGTCCTCGAGTCGACCGCCTTCGGCGCCGTGCTCGGCCTCGCCGTCGTCGTGCATTGGTTCGTCGCTCGCCGGGAGCGAGGTGAGGCGGTGTGACGATCGTTCAGACGGAGGCCCCCCTCGCTGAGGAGACCTCTCGACACCTCGATATGCTCGGTCGTGACCTCGGCGCCCTTGAGGCGCTCCGTGATCCGGCCGTTCGACGCGAGGTTTTCGCCCCGATCGCCGCCCTCGCGACAGCTGTCGTATTCGCTTACGCGACCATGCAGCCCGGCACGTCTACGGGCGGTGCTCTACTCGGTGCTGCGATAGTCGGAGTAACCGGCACGGTGGCTGTGAAGTGGGCCGACCAGGCGGTGTGTGTCCTCCGCGCCGGTCACACCTGCCACAGCTGCAGCAAAGAGTCCGATCGGTGGGAGGTGAGCGAGTAGATGAGCGTCGATGACCCCTCCCGCATCCGGGCCTACGACGTGTATGTGCTCGTCTCGGCCGTCCTGTTCGGCCTCGGCGCGATCGCCGTCGTGCTCGCGCTCGTCTTCGGTGGCGTCGCCGCCTTCGGCATCGCGGCGCTCCCCCTCTCTCTCGCCGGCGGCCTCACCGTGCGACTCCTGTTCGGGTGGCGGCCCGGCGATCGGAGCCTCGACCGGCGCGTTCCCCAGGAGGTGACCGAGTAGATGGAACGCCGAGCGTTCACCGTCTTCGTCGGGTGCCTCCTGGTCGTGAGTCTCGCCGCGCCACTCCTCGCCGTGGGAGTCGACGCACAGTCGAGTTCCTCGAACGACCTCACCGTCGACGAACTCGCTCGCGACGGGACCCACTACAAGAAGGCGAGCGCGCGCATCGCCGACGGTCACGTCTACTGGTTAACCCACACGCCGGCCTCGAAGCCGTGGCAAGACGAGAAGGACCTCGTCGAGACCAACACTATCCGTTCCGACGAGGTCTATCTGAACTCGATTCGGACGGCTTCAGAGTCGAAGACCGCCACGGTCAAAATCGCGTTTTGGGAGCGAGAGACCCGCACCGTGAAGACCGAGAACGGGACCACCACCGAGACCGTCGCCGCGAACGTTTCCGTCGTCACTCGCGAGGTCCAACTCGGTAAGGGGTGGCCGACCGCGAAGATAGATCTCCCCGAACACCAGGACCCCGTCCGCATGACGATGTGGCTCGCCTCGGCGCCCGACGAAGCCCGATGGACGCTCGTTCACCACTCGAGTCCTTATGCGCAGAGTGCCGGCATCAACGACCAGGGAGACTACCTCATCTCCGCTTTGAAGGACTTTATCGCGCCCACGCTCGCCGGCGCCTTCGCGATTGGGTGGCTCGTCAAACGCGCCCTCGAGCGCGCCGGCGTCGGTCCCATGTGGGGATACGGACCGTGGATGTTCCTGATATTCATCGGCTCCGGCGTCGGCGTCTTCTCCCTGTTCGGGAGCCTCGCCGCCGTCTTCGTCGAACTCCCGCATATCATCGCCGCCTTTTCGATCGGCGTGATCGGCGTGGTCGTCCTCGAGACCTACGAGGTCGGGGTGAGCGACGCTCGATTCATCCAGCCGCAGCCGGAGGCGGCTCGCAACGCCTCCGGCGAACACGCCTTAGACGCGCGGAAGGCCCGCGAGCGCTCGGAGCGAATCATCAAAACTCCCGACGAGGAGATTGCGGTGGTTCGCAAAGGCCTCGGAGCGTTCCTCGCTCGCGTCTTCGGCTCGACGGCGACTCTCGAAGGCCACGAACACCTCGACACCCGCATCGAATATACCGAAGGGAGTGCCGACGAACTCTACGTCGTCTCCCCGAACGCCGACGACGTGCTCAAGTACGAGTCGGAGGGCTTCGAGTGGTCGGCGAACCCGCTCTTAGTCCTCGGTGCGGCTGCCGTCGCCGGCTTCGGCCTGAACCACTACGTCGGCCAACTCGCCGGCGTCGGTGGCGCCCTCGGCGCGATCGTGCTCGGCGCCGTCCTCTACCTCGACGCCACCGACGGCTATGCGCGCGTCGAGCCGGCTCCCGCTCACCTCCGGTCGGCGTGGATCTCCTCGATGTATCTGCAGAAAGAGGCCGACGAGGCCGAGACCCTACAGGAGTCCCGGCAGAAGCGCGTTCGAGAGAAGGCAAAGAATCAGAAAGATGTCGAGGCCGCCCTCGAGGATCAGGACCAGACGCTCATCGAGGCCATGCACTCGACGAACGGCGCCGACTCGATGAACCGCGACCGCGACCCCGTCGACGGGAGCGCCTTCGAGTTCGGCCCCGACGACGACCAGGAGGCCGCCGATGAGTAAGCCCGATCGCCCCGGCGGCGACGCGACCGAGTTCGTTCGACCGTCGCTCGTCCGCCTCAAACTCGACCTCGAACAACTCGAGACGGAGCTTTACGATGGGTTCCGACGCCGCCGAGACGTGCTCGATTGGATGCAACGCCTTTGCGTGCGGACACTCGGCCGCACTCGACAGGCGTTCATCGAGAACCTCTCCCGACAGTTCCGAGGACGCTTCGACGACAGTCGCGAGCGTGCGCTTCTCTCGGCGATGCTCGTTCCTGCCGCTCGCGACCGCGACATCGAGGCCGGCACCGTCGACGAGCTGCGCGAGCGCCTCGCCGCGACTGTGATCGCCCCGGCCTACCACCGCGCACTCCGACACCTGCGGAAAGACGCCGGTGAATACATCGACTCCGCGCAGGAGTCGAAGACCTCCGGCCACGACCCCCAGGTTCAGCGATTCATCGCCATGCGCCCGGCCGTCGACGAACTCGATGAGAATCAGTCGACCGTCCTCGAGGACGTGCTCGACGGCTTCGACGAGCCGCGCGATATCCTCGAGTGGGGTCGCGACATGGAACTCGCGACTCACGGCGAGGTCGACGGCGACCTCGTTCGTCGGTGCTACGTCGAACCGTCGACCCGCCGGATGCTCTGTAGCGACGCGAGCGCCGACGAGCGCGCCCGCGAATTATTCGCGGCCACGTATCTCCTGCCCGCGTTCAATCGCGGCGTGCGCGACCTCGTCGGCCGCGCAGGCGAACAGCCCGACGAAGACAAAGACCCCTCCACGGGGGCACACCTATGAGTCTCAAAGCGAACGACCCCGACCAGTATCTCACCGATACTATCGACTACACAGAACAGGCTACCGGCCAGGGAGGCCGATGGACCGACGCGCGTTCGATGCGTGAGGAGTTCGGCATCGCTCCCTACGACCGTGAGGCGTTCGAGTATCCGAACGTCGTTCCGAACGCCCTCGAACACACCTGGGACGCCGGCCGGAACCAAGACGCCGGCGGTACCGACTTCCTCGCGACAGGGAAACCCGGTTGCGGTAAGTCGACGTTCGGCCTCTCCTGGTCGGTTCGACTCCTCGAGGTCAACGAGGAGAAAGTCGTGTGGCGTGGCTCGACGAGTCGCTCGGAGTGGCTCCCGCTCGCGCCGTGGACCACCGTGCTCGTCCCGAAGGGCGTCGACGTGAGCGCCGAACTCGTCCCCAAGAACCCGCGCCACGATGCCCTCGAGGTCGACCTCAAGGACATGGTCCGAGAGGTGAAGCGCTACGAGGACCCCGTTCAGGTGAACCGACAACTCCTCGAACCCGGACAGTTCCATGTTCTCTACCCGGACCCTCGCATGAAGGGGTGCCAATGGGTCTACGAGGAGGCGCCCGAACGGACTTACGAGGCGCCCGGCGACGATCGCGGACTGTTCGACCGAGAGGACCCGCTGAATCATTGGTGGTTCGCCTACGTCCTCGCCCGCGTCGAGAAGGGGCCGAACGACTTTCAGTCGCTCATCCTCGACGAAATCGGCGATATCGCTCCCGAGGCGGCGAGGTCCGACCAGTTCGCCACCTACCAGAAGGTCGAACTCCTGCGCGACACCTTCGTCGACGCGCGCAAATACGGCCTCTCCCTGTTCGCGTTCGGCCACTCCGAACGCGACATTCACAACCTGATTCGTCACAAAATCCGGTGGCGTATCTCGATGCCCGGCTCGGCGAATCCGACCAGCAAGAACGACGTGATCGGGATGGACTCCGTCCCGATGGACAACGACATGGCCTCCCGGTACGATATCGGCGAGTGCCTCCCGTTCACGGAACAGAACTTCGAGCGAAAGGTTCGGTGGGACGATATCCCGGCACCCCACGACCGAACCCTCTCGGTCGACCTCGAGGTGAGAGGATGAGTGATCGACTCGATCGCCTCGATATCGAGAAAATCTCGAATATCGGCCACTCTGTGAACCACCCGCTCGAGTCCGAGCGCGCTCGCTCGCGTTCCCTGTTACGCGCGCGCGTCTCGGATAGGCTACAGGGGTCCCCCCCGAGGTGGTGGCGGTGAAGTTCCTCACCGGTCGTGGTGAGCGAGCGGTGAACGTGCTCGTCGCCGTCCTCCTGGTCGCGAGCCTCGCCGGTCCCTTCGTCACCGTCGCCGCCGCCGTTCCGAGCGGCATGGTCACCGTTCCCGACGCGAACGTAAGCGAAGATGTGCCGGTCGGCTCGAACCCGCCGATCAACGCGAGCCACCTCGAGGGCAACGTCATGGCGAGCGAACACGCCGAGACGCTCCGGGTTATTGTCACGACTCCCGATCGCGCGAGCGACTATCTCGAGAACGGCTCCGTCGCCGGGTCGAGCGGGAGCCTTACGCTCGTCCTCAAAGACGACACCCACTCGCAGGGTCGGCGGGTTGCGATTGGCGCCGAGGCCGTGAAAGACGCGCTCGGCTACACTCCCGAGCGCGTGTATGGCACTCACGAAGACGGCTCGAAGTGGTCGCGGCCCGTCGAGTACGATGCGGGGATGCTCGTCTTCGAGGTGCCGCACTTCTCGAGTAACTCGATTACCTTCTCCGGTGAGGTCTCCGTGAGTGGCACCTATACCGACGGGTCGACGGTTAACTACGACGTGAGTTCGATTGATTCCGTCTCGAACTTCTCGATCAACGTCACCGGGAGAAGCCGGAGCGAAAACGATACGGAATCTTCTTGGGTCTCTCCCGGCTCGTCGCTCTCGCTCTCGGTCGCAGGAAACCAACCCCCGAGTGACGCAACTGTGACGGTCGCGGCATCTGACTTGTTCAATCCATACGAGACCATCGGAACCTCTGAGAAGGGATTGAGAAAATTTGTGGGGGATAATAGCCCAGATTACACACAGTCATCGTCTATCGAGATTCAACCACAGAGGGACGCAACTATATCAACTCTTAAGCCTAATATCAGTAGCACGTCAGGGAGCAGTTACAATGCCGATGTTGAGATTAGGATTGCGCCAGGAAACGCGGACACCACATACGGAGAGGGCACGGTAGTTAAATCAACATGGCAACCGTCATGGTCGACTGGCCGTCAAACAATCGACATTAGCAATTACTCCGTATCTGCGGGGAATACGTATGAAATCGAGTTTATCACGAAATCAACCGATAGCGACGGGACAACGGACAAACTCTATATCAGAACAGCATCGGCTCCTGAAAATGCAATAGCCACAGGGCCTGGTACGACCGACGAGGCGGGGGATCTGCGATATGCAGCCCATGAGACGGCTCTCAATGCCGAGGTTTCCGGTGAGTCCGCAGTCCCGTTCGGAGACCTCGCCCCCGGCGAGTCGGCCACTAAATCCGTCCCTATAAGCCTCTCAACTACATCGCTCGGTGTTTCGTATTCCGGGCGGTCCCTTGGAGTCGATGTCTCCGCGACATATGAGGAGACAACTGTTCCGGAAAATCCGAGCGTCACGGTCAACGGCCACACGACGAGTTACGGCGGCACTCTGGCAGACGGCTCGACGGCCTCACTCGAAACTAACGACTCGTGGGTCGAGTCGAGCAACACCGTCAATATCTCGGTCGCCGACGCGTCGCTATCTTCCGATGCTCCGGCGGCGTCGGTCGACCTCAACTACCGACATGAAGCGAGTGACAAACAGTCGGTGAACTACTCGGCGAACAAGTGGTCGGAATCCTACAACGTGAGTAAGACGTTCGCGAGCGACCGCTCGTCGGCCTCGCTCACAATTCCGTTCGCCGGAAACGTAGTCGGCATCAAAAACGTCGAAAAGCGAGTTAACGGCGGGACGTGGTCCTCGGTGAGTCAATCGTCTTACTCCCTCTCGAACACGACCCTCACCGTCGACCTCGGCTCGATGAACGGCGGCGACACCGTCGAGGTCCGAACGACCGGCCGTCGAGTCAACGTCATCAACGGCGTGATCACCGTGGTCGAACCAACGGTGAAAGGCGAGCGACTCGACTCGAAGATTCGCATCGACTCCTGGTCGACCGACGCTCATATCTCGGTCGGTGCCACGCCCGACTCGAGGCGCGTTCACTACGTCTACAAAGAGTCATGGTCGAACGCCGACCCTTACTCGAAGATTTCCGCCGACGGCTACAACTACGTCTATATGCCCGGTGCCTCGGCCGGCGCCGAGGCGCGAATCTCGACGATTCCCGTCTCGGTGAATCCGTCGAGCGGTGAGGTGCGCCTCTCCGTCGATGAGCCGCGAACGCAAGAACCGCAGTTCTCCGTGCGTCCCGGCGACCAGGAGGGAGACACCGTCGAGTTCACTTTCGTCGATGCCGCCGACTCGACGCATTACGTCCTCAAGTCCAAGACGAACGACGTGGTTCGAGACGACGGAACGGCGAACTCGCCGCTCACCCTCACCGACGACGACTCCGCCGAGACGCTCGTCTTCCTGAAAGATGTCGTCTCGAGTGATAGTGGTGTGGTCGGGCCGGTGAACGTCGGAGGCGACTCCGGCGACCCTCTTTCGTCGCCGACCGTCGTCGTGATCGCCTGGGGAGTCCTTACCGCCGGCTTCTACGTGCTGCAGCGGCGCGTGGGTGGGCCGACGGGCGTGCGCGTCCCGTTCGTCGGTGCCGTGCCGTTCCCCGGCGGCCTCATCACCGGGATCGGGAGCGTCGGCTCGGCACTCCTCATCATCGAGTTTTACTCCGGTCGCGTCTCCACGGCGCTCGCGAACGTGATCGAATCGGTCGGGCCGATCGCCGGTATCGCGGCGGTCGGCATCGTCGTGTGGTGGGCCTACAACCAGTTCCGAGGTCGGCCGGTGGTGGTGAAAGGGTCGTGAGTCTCCTCCTTGGTCTCCTCGAGGCCCTCGGCGTCGGCGGCTCGGTCATGGGAGCGGCCGGCCTCGTCGTCCTCGCCCTCTACCTCTACAAGGGCGCTGGCCTCGCGACGACGGTCGCCACCCTCACCGCCTCGACGCTCACCTACGTCGTCGTCTCCCTGGTCGTGCTGGCCGTCGCGATCGGGGCCGGGTGGCTCGACCCGCACCCTGGTCCGTTCCTCGCGTTCGTTCAGGACCTATTCGAGACTATCGTCAAAATGGGCGCCGACGCCGTCGCTTCCGGTTTCTAATCCTCGGTTTGTCCGACGTTCGTCTCGCGTTCGAGAGGCATCCAGGGCGTGTGTAATTCCTCGATGAACTCGGTCGGGAGTTCGTCGGCGACTCGCCGCTTGTTCTCGAGGTCGTTCAGGTAGTGTTTGATCGCGGCGTCGATCGCGCCGGCCTTCGTCGACTCCCCGGTTTTCTCCATGAGTCGCCGGAGTCGGTCCTCCCGCTCGTCGTCCATTCTTATACGCATACTCTGATTTTGCACACACCGGCTCCTAGTCGTTTCGCTAAGGTTGCTGAACGGTGGCCTGTTTATATACTTCCTCTATCGAGGGGTCGGGCCTCCGGCGTGATCGGCGCGGAGACCGGCCCGATTTGCACACTTTGTTACTGTTTTCTGATATGAGCGATCGGAGTATCGGGGTGATTCGTGTGCAAAACCAGAGGTGCCGGATTTGTCGACGCGCGACCCCCCGTGGTCAAGTCAGAACGTACTCTTCCGCGGTTGAATCGGGATTCTGGCAGAGCGCTCACAGAACAGGAAACAGCGCAAAATGAGAGGTGCAGGATTTCTATTAAATACTCTACTGAAAGTATCCGACAAAATCAGTATAGTGGAAATGTTTCAGCTAGCGCCACGTACTTTGGCTCAGGTCCCTACTGTCGCTACCACAGGCGCTGATTTCCATTCCGCTGCCCAAGATATTCCGAATCTGGAGGTGTTCCTCCGAAATCAATCCGCTCGCCGTCTCGTGAGACGATAGTCCGCTCGAGAAATCGACTGTCCGTCTCGAACGCCGGATCGAGTTCAAGTGTGTAATCCTCGGAGATCGTGAAGATATGTTCGTCGAACGCTCGATGATGAGTACCGCACAGTAGAAGGCCGTTAGCCGGATCGCCTCGATCCTCACCGGCGGCTTCCCAGCTGACGACGTGTGCAGCCTCGAGTAGACTCGGATCGTCGACGCCACACAGGAGGCACTCGCCACCGTACCGCTCACGGACTCGTTCGCGGAACCTCGATTGTCCCTGCCGTACGACGGTGACCGACGTTCCCGTGGATGTCCTGACGACGTCGTCTTCGTCGGCACCGATGGCCAGTCGCTCCTTCGCGACTGCGGCCTCTCGGGCCAGTCGCACCTTGTCTTCGTGGAACTCGTTCCAGACTTCACGACCCAACTGAGAAATCCCCGACAATCCCTCCGGTCCGTCCGAGTCGAGACTGCGATAATTTGCGAGCCGACTCGTGATAGATCCCTCACTTCGGTCAAGCTGATTCGCTAGTTCTCGGGCTTCTGGATCGTTGGATCCAACACCGTCGTTCAGATACGCGTTGAGGACGACCAGGTGTTCGTCACGCGACCACGCCTCGCTCATTGTGTCTCTCAATGGAGTCCTTCCTCAAATATAGCTGTGGGCCCACTCGTCTCGGCAGCATCGATATGGCGATATCGACGGCTACTACGGTCCCGATTTGATGCTCTCCGTTGAGGTGAAGAACCTCATCGTCGACAGTTCGAACGTCCACAGTGAACTCGGGTCGATGATGGAGCTGGCGCGGCGGACGAACGTGGTCGTCGTCGCGATGTGTAAGGAGGTCGGTAGTGGGGCGACCGAGACGCTTCAGGAGGCCGGTGTCGAGGTGATCGACGACGACGACGATCTCGAAGAGGAGTTGAATCGGTGGGACTACCACAAGCAAAATCGGGCCGTGCAGGGGATGATTCACTTCATGGGGAATATCGAAGAAGATCCGGCGGCGGTTCAGCGGTTGCTTCGGTTTATCGAGGGTGTTGATCCAGAGAATCCGGCGTTGGCTCACTTATCAACAGGAACACACGAATAACACCAATTCCGTTCCCAAGGGTCGAAAGTTGAGGAACTCGGATCAGATCACATAAAGTCGGATATTTCCGACTCACTCGTCTCAGTTTCATCCTCAGAGAAATGTTCTTCCACAGTTTCATTTTCTAGACGATCTCTAATTCCGAGTACTTGATTAAGTGCGTATTTGGTAAACAGATATCGTCCATCATCCCGCCGCTTTCGGCAAGCATTGATATCTCTGAGATACTCAAACGCATTTTCTAGTTGCTCATACGAAATGTCCCGCCCGAAATGATCTTTAACATCTTCGAAGTTTAGAGCCACACCCCCATCAGACAGATCGCTCCCTAAGACGATTTCTTCGCAGATAGCAAGTACTAGCGCCTCATCCTCAATCTCTCTGGTAAGATACACTAAATTGGGCGGGCTTTCTGGAACGGATATACCTTCTTGCAATAAACTCGTGAGCGGCCCATTGCGCAATTCCTCCGAATCCACTAGCGAGAGAGATGTTCCAGGCGAAACAGTCGCAATACAGCTTTCCGATTTCAATTGCTCCAACTTTTGTCTTTGTTCGGCCGAACCGGCTTGATGATCAATAAATTGTTCGTGACGAAGGATGGTACAGTGGTCAAACCATTCTACCTCCTCTGGGTCAAGATTATCTTCCGAAATAGGCGCTCGATCAAGATGATTCTCAACAGCTTCTCGGCTTATTTCGTTATATTTGCTTATCCTTTCGACATCCTCGGAAGTGATTTGCCCTGGCTCAATAAAATCGAAGAATATCGCTGTATCAGTCCCGAGTACGGTATAGGGAGGCTCAATATTGACATCGTTACGTGTGTCCAGTATATACATAAAATCGCCAACAACCCGGAAATTGAGATCTACTAATCCTTCTTCCTCTTCGCCAAAAACTGCCGATTGGAAGAGATTATGTGTAGTTATATGCTCCTTTTGTTTGTCCCACCCCGACATCTACGCCCTCATTTTTTTGCTTGTCTTCTCAATACGATATGATGAATTGAACTCTCCATCTATAATTTGATAAAAGTCTCTCAAACCTTCTTGAGTAGTGTTATTTCTCGAATATACTTTCAAATCTTTATTTGACACTACAATTTCGAAGGACTGTCCTCGATCTCCGTCATAGACTAGGTAATGATTCTCACCAATAGAGGAGTACCTGTATCTCTGCTTGTACTCGAGAACATCCTCCTCCAAACTACCGGCCACCGCATCCTGATCTGGATATTCCTCGTCCTCTATTTCTTCTTCAAATATACAAATCGTCAGCCCATCTAATACACTCCCTTGATCGGAATCACGGAGAGGTTCGGGAAGTCCGCCATCGGTTTCATTACCGTCTGTAGATTCGTCTAAGGTTACTTGAGATAGGAAATAATGATCACCAGGAGTTAGACGTTCTGGTCGGTGCTCTACCTTGAAATTCTCCTTATCTTTGGTTTGACAAGCCTCAACAACGTTTTCTATCGTCTCTAAACCCACTTCACCTGAGCCGGAACGGACTCTGGGGATGGAGGCGTAGCCGTCTTGGTTAACCGTACCCTTCACCGCTTCAGCTGGGCTGTTCCTTTGGCTGAAGACTACTCGCTTTGCTCGAGCGTCAAAATCATCCTGTACTTTGTCGAGGTGTTCATCAGATCCGCCATGAACTTGGACACTTATATACTCGTCTTTGAAGAAAGGCTCGTATTTTGCAGTGAAACCAGACAAATCGCGCTTCTCGTTTTCTTCAACAAGTTCTCTGAGATCCTCTGAAGTTAGGAAAATGCGATCAAGCTGAGGGAGATATTGAATCAATTTTTCAATAGTATCTTTAGCAATACTCCTTCTCACAACAGTCAATACTTTCAAGTATTCTCCCTCATTAATCAGCAAGAATTCATCCTTTCTGTTATATTTCGGAGTGGAAATAACGAGTAGTGAAGCGTCGGCATTAATGGAATCTACGGAGAAAGAGTGGCTTTCAAAGAAATCACGGGGAGATTTATTTAAATCATCAGATACAAGAAGGTCTTGGATCGTCTCCCCCAGTGCATCAGGTGAAAAACCGCGGTTAGCCGCAATATATAGCTTCAATTCGGTCGTTTTCTTTTCTTTTCTTCTTCCTTCTTCAGCGATCTCTTCATCGGTTTTTGTGACGAAGTCCACGAACTGTTCTAGAACCTCTTCAGTTGGAGTATCCTCCAAATTCTGGTTATCGAACAGCAATGTGGCTCACCAAGTTTATCTGAATCATGTCTGAGTATCTATATTCCTGATATAAATCGGTTGTCCTAGTTCTGACGATGACCTAATGCGACTTGGATTTGATTTCATCGAATTTGATGGTCGATTCTTGTGCATAGTATAATTTCCAATCATGATTTTCTAAACGTGACAATTTCTCTTGATACGCACCGACTTCGATTTCTTGATTCTCCCCCGTCGCAGTTTTATACGTCACGCTGAAGACAACTGAGACCTCGTTAACCCCGTCATTATAAATTGTCTTCAGTGCCTCGCCAATTTCCGTCTCGTCAATTTCCTTAGATCGCTTCAACAGAGACGACTTCTCTATTTTTCTTAATTTGGGTTCCGCAACGAACTCGGTGGTACCCTCTGATTCGGATAATGCACCTCCAACGTCCGTTGGCCACCAAGTACCTTCTTGAGTTCTCTTTAGTGGAACAGAATTTGATGAAAAGTATGTCTTTGATCGGTTGAATCTATAATAGACACCGATCCAAAGTTCAAGATCCCTTGCTGCAGAATTCCCGTTATTAGCTAACTCTAAGTAGTATTTGTTTGCTTCAGGAGTTTCGATATCCATATCGTCGTCACGCTGTTTTCCCCACTTCCTAGAGACTACGCCGACAATAGGTGTATAGCCAGCACTCATCAGCTCACTCTGCTGAGAAGCTATATCTGCTTGGATATCTTGGACGAGGTACTGCATCAAATATGCAATTAGTAGAAGCGTAGATACTAGTACTGAGAGAGCCGCTTGATGGGATTTGCTATATGTAAGTAATTCATTCAGAAACTTCGTACCATCCCAGACTATCCAATCTGCAACTGAGAATAAAATCAGACCAAGTACGCCTGTCAACAAGATCTGAGCAACGTATTTTGTTCCTGATTTCATGATTAGTTATCCAAAACCAGCCCACCACCCCGGCCGCACCTTATCGGGCGGCCTCGTCGCCGGAACCGGCCGCTGCAACTCGGCATCAACCTCCCCCTCCAGATACAACTCACCCCACGTCGTAATCTCGTAGTGATTATCTAACTCCCCCCGCTCGTATACGTCGACGAAACCGGCCTCGACCAACACCCAGCACCGCCGCTCGATCCACCGCCGCTTGTTCCGCATCCCCGCCTCGAGGGCGATCTCCCACGCGCTCGCCTTGGACACGTCGGCGAGATGCTCCAAGATTCGGTCATCAGCGTACTCCATCCAACAGCCACTGCGTCGAATTACGTCGCTCATGCTACGCTTGGGCTTTCCCGTTCCCGTTCTCACTCTCGTCGGTGAGCTCCTCGGCGTTCAGTTCCTCGTCAAGATAGGCCTCTCCCTGTTGGGTGATCGTGTAGACGCCGTTGGGGAGACGGTTGAGAAGACCGTGATCGGCGAGCTTGGAGAGACGACGAGAGATTTGAGCGTTGCTGATATGCACGTATCCACTCTCCTCTGCCGTTTTTGGAGAGACGTGCCCCTCTGCACGGGCGAGTTCCAGTAGACGGTCGTCCCACAGTACCATCCACGGGGCGGACTTTCTCATCATCGTTGTGCTAACACACTCACCTCTCTTTTTGTACTGAATGCAGTATTAGTAATGAGTTGCTAATCGAATAATGCGTCGTTACATTTATGAAGAGAAAACGTACATGTGTCGGTGCGGAACCGACGCGAGATACAGTTGGCTCTCCGAGGTTGGTCGGTAGCGCGGGCGGTGCTAGGACACCACCCGCGTTAGGGTTCCGTGGTGAGAACCATGATCGGAACCTCTGCGGGGGCTACGCCCCGCACGACCGACGAGGTACCGCGCTCCAATAGACCTGACGACGGCAGTTGCACCTTCTGCCGTGCCGACGCCGACGGCGTCGACGCCGCCCGCGAGGGCAATCCGCCGGTCTGTTCGAACTGCGCGAAGATTCGCGCGGACGGCGGTATCGTGGACTGTTCGGCTTGTCCCCGTCCGCTCGACCGCGGGGTTGCGGTGAAATACGACGGTGAACTCTACCATCTCGCTTGCCTGCCGGATACGGCCCTCGTGAGCGGAGACGACGAGATCGTGACCGACGGCGGCGTGACCGTCCCCGATCATGTCGAGAAACCCGACTGCCCTGGCTGTGGGACGGACATGAACCTCGCCGAGCCGAACGACGCCACCGGCCCGCGCGGGTGGCAGTGTCCCGCCTGTGCTCGGTTCGACTGGGAAGGAAAACACTCGTTCGTCACCGACGGCGGTGTGACCTCCTACGAGACGGAACTCGACGAGACGCACGACTGCGGGACGAACCTCATTCGAGTCGACGCCGACGACCCGGAGAACACCCACGGTGTCGACGTGGTCGTCTGTCCCGCCTGTCTCGAAATCATTCGCAAGGAGGGGTCGGTGTGATCGACACCGATGAACTCTCCGAGGAAGAGATTCACGCCGTCGTCAACACCCGGATGTTCCAGAAGGCGCTCGCCTACCGGCGCCTCGCCGACGGCATCGAGGTCCTTGAGGACGAAGATCAGGTGTTCGAGTCGCTCGTCAACTCGATCACCAAGCAGCACTCCTCGGTGACGACCGAGGCCTCGACGCGGGAGTTCTTCCGACTCTTCCGCGAGGAGGTCGAGACGTTCACCGAGGAGCTGGCCGACGAGGAAGACGAGGGCGACAACGACGCCAGCGACCTCCGCGATCTCGTCACCGACGAGGGAGGTGCGTCGCGGTGAGCGACGACCTCCGTCCGCTCTCTCCTGAGGAGGGCATCGAGCGCTTCCTCCGCCACCGCGAACCGTCCGTCGAGGAGTCGACGATGCGGAACGCGAAGACCCGCCTCCGGTTCTTCCGCGAGTGGTGCGAGGAGCGAGAGATCGATAACCTGAACGACCTCACCGGGCGCAACCTCGCGGGCTTCGTCGACTGGCGACGCCCCGACATCGCGGCGATCACGCTGCAGAAGCAGTTGAGTACGATCCGCGAGGCGCTGCGGTTCTGGGCCGATATCGAGGCCGTCGAGAACGGCATGGCTGAGAAGGTTCACTCGCCGAGCCTTCCCGATGGCGCCGAGGCGAAGAGCGTCCACCTCGACGCGTCGCGCGCCTACGATATCCTCGACTACCTCGAGGAGTATCGCTACGCGAGCCGCGATCACGTCTTGATGATCCTCCTGTGGCGGACGGGGATGCGGCGGTCGGCGGTGCGCGCTATCGACGTCGACGACCTTCGCCACGACGAGCACGCCCTCGCGGTCACGAACCGACCCGACGAAGATACGAAGTTGAAGAACGGTGACGACGGCGAACGATGGGTCTACCTCGGCCCGAACTGGTTCCAGCCGATTGTCGACTATCTCGACAACCCCGACCGGTTCGATAAGACCGACGACTGCGGGCGGGAGCCACTACTCACGACCGCACAGGGTCGGCCCACCGGCGACACGATCTACTCGTGGGTCAACAAGCTCACGCAACCGTGCCAAATCGGTGAGTGTCCGCACGACCGCGAACCGGAGACCTGCGAGGCGTTCGGTGATCGGCACCAAGCGAGCAAGTGCCCGTCCGCCCGGTCACCGCACGCGATCCGGCGGGGGAGCATCACCTACCACCTGAACCAGAAGATTTCGCCCGAGGCGGTGAGTGAGCGCTGTGACGTGTCTCTCGAGGTGTTGTACCAGCACTACGACGTGCGCACCAAGCGGGAGAAGATGACCGTTCGGAAGAGCAAGTTGGAGGACCTGTAGCGATGCCCCGCCGATCCACTGAGGGGGCTAATCGCAAGACAGCGAAGCCTCCTACCCGGCGAGTCCATCTCCGTTCGCTCACTTCGTTCGCTCCAGTCGATAGACTCGCCGTTGTCCCACTCGCTCACTCCGTTCGCTCGCGGGACTCCCGGCGAGTCCACTCCATTCGTCGACGTGCCGTCCGCTTCGCTCGCGGGACTCCCGGCGAGTCCATCGACATTTCACCCGATCGCTGAGGGCACGCCTGGTGTCGGTATCGACAAGGCCCGATCGGCTCCCCCGGACAAAAATGGGGTGTCGAGGACGGGCGGCAGATGTCAGAGGCGCCGGTCCTCCTCCCCACCTTCGCGGCTCGGAGGAAAATATCCCGTCTGTCATTCGAGAAATCAGAAACCGCCACGACGGATCGCGGGGGGTGAGGCGCGAGGTCTCTCTCGGTGTCGTGGGACGGGCCGGTAGGGAACGGTGCCTCGTCACGCCCGTACCGGAGGTGTTTTGTGGTCGCGACACGGATCGTTCGGAGACGGCACGGCGGGTCGACTCCTTTCAGCCCGCGTTTCCACGCGTGGTTCCGTCGGCCGGCCTACCCCGTCTCTCTACCACCCACGAGCGACGGCGCCCGTGGCGGCCGAACTACTACGGACGGGACCGCGACCGAGAATAGTCGCGCCGGCGCTCAGACCTCGAGGTCGATCCGAGCGGCGAACGTCGGCAGACGGGGGGTGGGAGTGACGGTTCGTGCCGGCGGGTCGTACGCGACCAGTCCCGTGGACGCCAGTTTCGGGAGGTCGACGTGATGGAGCGAGACCCGGAGGCCCCGGTCGTCGTCGGGGAGGGGGGACGCGGCGTGGCGCTCGCGGAGGGCGGTGACGAGCTCCGGCAGGCCGGTGTCGCGGCCCCGGTCGGCGAGCAGCGCGAGGACGTCCGCTCGGTACGGGCGCACGAGGAGGGTACTGACGGCGTCCCAGGCAGGGTCCTCGGGTGTTCGCAGGTCCGACAGTGACAGGGCCGCGAACTCGACGGACGGTCGCTTGTCGATGACGACGCCGTCCGGACGCCGTTCGATCCACCCGACCGCTTCCAGTTGCGGGAGACACCGATGATGGAGGTCGACCCGGATCGGATCGAGGTCTGCCTCGGTGGCGTCCGCGGACGTGAGGCCGCGCTCACGCTCGAGGAGGCGAAGGCCGAGTTCGCGTTCCGTCAGCGGCCGGTCCCGATCCAACAGGAGAGAGAGGATCCGACGCTGGCGCAAGTCGCCGATTATCGACGAGCGAACGAGGTGGTCTCCGTCCTCGTCCCGACGTGGCCGCGGTGCGCCATCCATGACTCGTGTCAGACACTGGAAAACCATAGTTCAGCCACCCAAAATCTGGGATCGGGTGGCCACACCGCTCACAGCTCGGCGAACACGACGTCGAGAAGCTTCTTTTCGGCCTTGCGAACGTGCTGGTGGAAGGTCGAGGCACCGATGTCGAGCGAGTCGGCGACCGCCTCCCCGGAGCGGTGCCGGGGCCACTCGAAGAACCCGCCGAAGTAGCCCGCTTCGAGGGCCGTCCGCTGACGCTCGGTCAGATCCTCGGCGAGGACGCTCAGGATGTGCTGTGACGAGGGGTCCTCCCGGACCACCTGTCGGCGGCTGACGACCCTGACGTCGAGATACGTCTCCCGGATACGGGCGACGACCCGTCGCACGTCCGTTCCCGGCGGGAACTGGATGGTCGCGCTGTACACGCCGTCCTCGATCCGGCCGCGCTTGAAGTTCCCCCCGTAGTCGGCGACGATGGAGGTCATCGGCGGGTTCGAGAGGCGCTGTTCGAACCGCACCTCGTCCTCACGCTCGTCGAACGTCCGTACCTCCTTCCACTCCGACCGGCACTCCCCGAGCGTGTGTATCGTCCCCATGGCGTCGCCGGTCGCGGTCCCGTACATGAGGTACTCGTCGTCGCCCACGGGGGTCACCCGATCGATCGTGATCGTTCCGTCGGTCGAATCCGGAAGCTGTCCGTCGAGCAACCGTGGCATCCGGATCGTGAGTTCGACGACCTCGTTGCTCATGAGGGCTCGCTTGCGGTCGACGGCGGCGATGGCGTGTCCGATCACGTCGCCGAGCTGCCCGATGACCGCCCGCTCCTCCTCGGCGAACGCGTCGGGACGCTCCGAGCAGACTCCGAGAACCCCGTAGAACATCCCCTGGTGGACGACCGGGATCACCGCCAGCGACCGGTAGCCCGACTCTCGTGCCGCCTCGCGAAGCTTCTGTGACGTTGCGTCATCGAGCGCGTTCCGGGTGATCTGCATCTCCCGCGTCCGGACGGCCCGCCGGATCGGACCCTGTCCGGTCATCTCGTTCGGGTCGGTGGCGATCGATCGGTCGCCGAGTCCGCCGTCGACGCCGGCTGCCGCCCGCGTCTCCAGTTCCGGGCCCGCGTCGGCCGCCCCGAACCACGCGAACCGGTACGAGTCGGCGGCCGCCAGCCGATCACACACCACCCGCTCGATCTCCTCGCGGGTCGACTGCTCGATGACCGCCTCGGTGATACCGCGCACGACGCCGTTGAGTTCGTCGAGCGCCGCGAGCTGTTCGCGCTGTCGCTCTAGCTTCCGCTCGTACTGTCGTCGCTCCGAGATATCGGTGGCCATCAGGATCGCCCCGTCGAACTCGCCGTCGCGATAGAGGGGCACGGCCCGTCCCGTGAAGTACGCTTCTTTCCCGTAGATGGATTCGAACGGGAAGTCGAACTCGATCGTCTCCCCTTCCTGCAGTCGGGAGAATATGCCCGCTTGTCCGGTCTCGATGATCGGGGGAAGCTTGCGGATGTCCATGCCCATAGCGTCGGAGCTATCCTTCTCCTCGGGGAGGCCGATGATCTCCTCCGCCCGCGGATTTTCGTAGGTGATCCGGAGGTCCTCGTCGAGGCGATACATCCCGAAGGGGGCGTTCTCGACCAACTCCTCGTTGAACCGCCGGGCGTCCCGGAGCTGTCGTTCCTGTGCTTTCCGCTCGGTGATGTCGCGGACGACACAGATGATTCCGCCGTCGTCGGAAACGGTCAGCGAGAGCTCCTGTGGGAACGTCGTTCCGTCCGCGCGCAGCCCGAACGTCTCGCCACGCCACGATCCCTCGTCGTAGAGCGTGGGAAGGATCTCCGCCTCGAACCGGTCGATCTCCGACTCGTCGTAACACAGGTGCCAGTGCTCACCGAGCAGCGCCTCCGGGTCGTCGTAGCCGTACACGTCGGCGTGGGTCTCGTTGACGTAGACGAATCCCCCGCCCTCGTCGACGACCGCGATTCCGTCGATGACCGACTCCATCGCCCGTGACTGTCGCCGTAACGTCCGCTCGGCGCCGTCGACGTCCGACGCCTCCGGCGGCCGCCACCAGACCCGCGAATGTGACCCCGTCTCCTTCGTCTCGAGTTCGCCCCGATCGACGAGTCGCTGCAACCGCTCGTACACCGCCCGGCGGTTCGCGTCGAGTGCCTCCGCCACCTCGGGCGTGGTGAGCGGTTCGTGCCGGTACTCGTCCCGTTCGAAGACGGCCAGGGTGCGCTGGTAGATATCCCCCGACGAACTGGACGCCATACCGTCGTATCCGAACGAATACATATAGTTCCGTCGACGGAAGTCCCCGTCCGACGCGATCCCCGTGACCGAGCCCGTCGTGGCCGCCGCCGATGTGGGCGATACGATCGCCGGATGGCGACGCCACTCCGCGCCGACGGAGGTGGACCGCCCGCGACCGAACGCGGATCAGACCCGCTCGAAGCGGTGTCGGACGATCTCCGATTCGTCGTCCCACTCGAAATTCTCGTGGGCGCGCTCCAGGATCTGCCGGTAGTGTTCGAGGTCCCGTGCGCCCTCCGCGCGGGCGTCGGCGTCGGTCATGTCGCCGAGCGTCCGCGCGTCGACGGCGACGACCTCGAAGGTCGTCCCGTCGATTTCGAAGGTGTCGCCCGACTCCGCGTACCGCTGTCCGCGGTGGATCTGTGTCACTTCGCCGTCGAGGGCCTGCTGGCGCATACGGTCGTTCGGCAACAGCGTTCCGGGGTCGAGTTCGCTCATACCGGAGGACGGGACTGGAGCGTCAAAACCCCTCGGCCGCGGTCACGGGGGCCGGTCGTGACGGTCCGACGGCGTCACGTGTCGCCAAACGGGTCGGCGAAGTCGTTGCGGACGAAATACCGTACGTAGTTGCCGTACGTCCGGTCGGCGGGGTGGTCGGCGACCTGTTCGTACCGGACGACCCCGTCGGTGTCGATCACGTACGTCGCGCCGACCCCCGTCAGCCCGTGGCTCGTCTCTTCGGTCCCGCTGTACTTCGCTGCCACCTCCCCGTCCGGGTCGGCGAGCAACTGGACGTCGAGGTCGTACCGGTCCCGCATCTCCGTCGCCGGCCCGAGCGAGTCGGTCACGACCGGAAGGACGTCCATGTCGTCGTGGAACCAGAGGTCCTACGCCACCTCGCTGAACGTCTGTAGCTGCTCGGCACAGAAGCTGCACCAGTGGCCGCGGTTGATCAGGACGGCCGTCGGGCCGTCGTCGAGCGTCTCCGAGAGTGTGACCGGTTCGCCGGCCGTACTCTCGAGCGTGAAGTCGGGTGCCGTCGCGCCTTCGAGTGTCACATCGAATCGTCGATCCCCACGATATTGACCCCGTCGCGGCTGGATCCACGGGCAACACGACCGGAACGGTGGTCCCGTTTCGCTCCCGCTACTCCTCGTCCGCGTCGGGGAAGACGAACCCGTCGTCCTCGGAACCCGCCGAATCCGCCGAGACCCAGACGTCCGTCACCGCCGTCGGCTCGACCGGGATCTCCCGTCTGTTCCCCATTCCACCCACTTCCTTGGTCGGGAAGTCGTCGTCGGGCTCGGCGACCGTGATCTCCGAGTGAGCGAACAGGAACTCTGGCGTGATACAGACGTCTCCCGTGAGTTCGCCCCTGATCACCCCGTCGCCGGTGAACGTGATCGCGCGTCGATACTCCCGCTTGCAGGCCGGACACGTTCCCCCGTAGGGACGCTCGCCGGGGTCACCGGACATGATACGGTCGGGCATCGTTCGTTCCGAGGGGCGGACGGCGACGGTATATCGTTTGCGACCCGGCCGTCGCTGTGTGGGTGAGTTCGATAAAAGAGACCGTGTCGGGTGACCGCTTTCGGCGGTCAGTCGTGATCAGTTAGTCGCGCCGGGTGGCCAGCAGCGCGGCCGCGAGCAGCGCGATGACCGCGACGATGGCGCCGAAGCCGGGGCCGCCGCCCTCGGTGGGCGTCGGCGTGTCGGTCGGTTCGGCGGTCGCCGTGTCCGTCGGCTCGGGCGTTGCCGTGGCCGTCGGTTCGGGCGTTGCCGTCTCAGTCGGCGTCGGTTCCGGCGTCTCCGTCGGTTCCGGCGTCGCCGTCTGGACGTTCTGGACGATCTCTACGGTGACGATGTCCGTGTTCTCACCGTCGTCGGCTTCGAGGTCGTACGTCCCCGTCTGGACGTCCTCAAGCTCGATGGTGGTCGACCACGTGCCGTCGTAGGACCACTCGTCGGTCGTCGACAGCGCGACCGAGTCGCCCTCGGTCGTCAGCAGTTCGGCCGTGATCGAGTTGTCGTCCGGACGGAGGTTCGTCTGGCCTTCGACGACCATCGTGTCGTCGACTCCGACCGGGTTGACGCCCGAGGCTTCCATGCCTTCGGGGTAGACGTTCTGGATCGTCGACTGCGCGTCGGCGTACCGGAACGTCGAGGTGACCATCCGGTCGTCGCTCGCGACTGCTTCAGTCGTGTTGTCCACGATCCGGGCACGGACCTGAGCGCCCGTCAGCGTGCCGTCGCTCGGCACGATGTCGTCGACAACGTCCGTGTCCGTGTTGCCGTAGTTGCCGTCACGACCCGGGAACAGGACGTGGACGCTGACACTCTGGGAGCCCTGGACGTTGTTGATCGTGACCTCGTCCTCCGAGAACGTGTTGTCGTCGTCCACGGAGATGTCCGTGGTGTAGGTGTTGCCACGGTCGCCGACGAAGATCACGTCGACGTTACTGGCACCGAACGCGGTGCCCGAGATGTTGACCGTCGAGTCGGTCGTCGAGACCTGCCCGCCCACGGTCTTGACGTTGGCCGTCAGTTCCGTGTCGGTCACACGCAGGGACATCTGCGTGCTCGTGTTCGTGTTGAACTCCGAGGTCGTCAGGTCGTCGGTCACGGGCTGGTTGAGTCCGTCGACGTCGAGCGCGCCGAAGCGGTAGGTGCCCGGCTGGCTCAGGATATCGCTGTCCTCCGAGAGGACGATGTCTTCCTCTTCGAAGGTGTCGTCAGCGTCGACGGTGAGCGTGTCCTCCCCGTCGATCGGGACGTGTTCGTAGTTGTTGTTCCGGCGGGCGTAGAAGGCGACTTCGTCGATGCCTTCCGAGGCCGTGCCGTTGATGTCGACTTCGCTGCCGACGACGTAGGTGCCGCCGGGCGACTCGATGGTGAGGTCGCCTTCGTTGACGGTGAGGGTCTGCTCGTCGTCCTCACCCTCCTGATCGGTGTTGCTGCCGATCTCGAAGGGAACCTGAGTCGAGGCGTTGTACAGCGTGAGGTCGACGTCCGAGTCGTCGAGGTACTGCGTTTCGACCTGACCGACGCCGACACCGGTGTCGTCGTCGATGGTGATGTTCGCGTACGCGTAGTCGATGGTGCCGGAGACTCCGGTCGAGTCCGCAACCGAGCGGTTGACCGCAGTGTCACCGGAGTTGTTCACGAAGCCGACTTCGCCCGTGTCGCCAACCTGGCGGAAGATGCGCGCGGCGTTCTCCGCAGTCAGGGTGTCGTCACGGAAGTCGTCGGACTCGATGATGACCGTGTGGGTGTCACCGGCGTCCGAACCCTGGATCTCGAAGCGGACGTCCTCGCCGCGAGTGACTTCGTCCGAGTCGAGCACGAGGTTCGCGTCGTCGTCACCGGTGACGGTGATGGTCGTGGACTGGGACGCCTCACCGAAGCCGAGGTCGTCCGTGCCAGCGAGGGAGATCGTGTAGGTGCCGGTACCCGTGTTCGCGAGGTCGATCGGGTAGGCGACTTCGTTGTCGGAGATGTCGCCACCGCGATCGCTACCATCATCGGTCGTGTACTCGGTCCCGCGGTCGCCGGCCGACCGGATGGGACTGTTGGACGGGTTGACGTTGTCGTCGACGACGTCACCGGTCACGTCGAGACCGGAGTCGTCCTCGACGGTCAGTTCGAGGTCCTCGGCGTTCTGGTAGTTCCAGGCGCCGATGACCGTCAGGTTACCAGCACCGCTACCGTCGCTGTCGGAACTCGGGCTGGTACCTTCCGCGACCGAACCGCCGGCGATGTCGTTGAGGTTGCTGTTCAGGACGTCCAGCGTGGTGACACGCGGCGTCTGGACAGTGACGCTGTTGCCGCTGTCGTCAGTGTAGCTACCGGTGGACTGGCTCTGGGGGATGTTCGGCGTTTCGAGCGGAACACCCTCGTCGTTCCCGGCGTCCTTCGTCGGGGTGCCGTCGAAGCTGTCACCCAGGAAGACGTCGGACTCGCCCTGGAAGACCGTCGCACCGGGGAAGATGTAGCCTTCACCGTCCGCGGTGTCGAAGTCGTCAGTGCCGTCCGCGTTACCGGCACGGTTGTTGCTCGGGCTGGCCACGTTCACGTTGAACGAGGCGCTGCCGACGCTACCGGACGACTGCGTACTGATGCCGAGCGTCCGGGAGCCGGTGGTGATGCCCGAGCCGACGTCGACCGTGGCGTCGATGGTGACGCTCGTCTGGTTCGACAGCGCGTTCGTGGTAGTCAGCGACGTCGAGTTGACGTTATCGAGGCCGACCACGATGTCACCGCTGCTGGTGACCGTGCTGTTGTTCACACTTGTCGGAGTGCCGTCGACGTTACCGGAGACGTCGATGTTACTGATGCCGGCGGCCGTAACGTCACTCGCGCCGGAGCCGGAGTATACCAGTGTGAAGTTATCCGTCCCACCGGAGCCGCCGGTGGCGTTGAACGATACTGTCTGCGCCTGACCGCTGGAACCAGCGGTCACGTCTGTCGCGTTGGTGTTACCGATGTTACTGACATCGGCCGCAGCCGTCCCCGACAGCGCCACGGTGCCAGCGAAGACGCTGAACACCATGAGCGCCGCGAGAACGACCGCGCGGATCTTGGTACTGTTTCCTGTCATGATTGTTGGTCCCGGGGATGCGACACGTGTCATCGAACGTGTGTCGCGCGCTGGAGGGCTATCCCCGGGGTTCCGGATGATTGTTCATACCGTCTACGTAAAATGTCTTGTGTTGGACGCCGACCCGCGGCGGCACCGTCGTCGCCCTCCGGAGCGGGACGACGGGGCATTTCCTACCCGTCGATGTCGGTAACCGTCCCGACGCCCTTGCTCCGACCCTCCCGGAAGACGAACCGCTGGCCCTCCTCGATCAGGTACGGGCGGAACTTGAACTCGACCGTCGCCGTGCCGCGGTCGCCGGGGAGGAGGTGGCCACCCTCGGGGCGGAAGACCGCCGCCTCGCTGATCGTCTCCAGGTGGACGACGGGTTCGTAGCCCGTCCCGATTCGGGTCGGGTGGTTGAGGACGACCACCTCGGCCTCGAACTCGCGGACCGGCGTGGGGTCGGCGTCCGCCGGCAGGAGCACCATCCCGCGTTCGACCGCGGGTTCGGTGACGCCCTTGAGCGCGATGCCGACGATCCGCCCCGCCTCCGCGCGGTCGACCCGGTGGTAATGCATCTCGATGGAGCGGACCTCCACCTCGCGGAAGGAGCCGTCGGGCATCGGTCCGAGGAGGAGTTCGTCGCCCGCCTCGACGCTGCCGGCGTTGATCGTCCCGGAGGCGACGGCGCCGACGCCGGTCACCGAGTACGTCCGGTCGATGTACATCCGGAAGTCGCCCTCGCCGCCGTTGGTCTTCGGCAGGCGCTCGAACAGGTCGTCGAGGGCGTCGAGTCCCGCCTCCGAGACGGCGCTGGTCCGCAGGATCGGCACCACGTCGCCGATCTCCTCGGCCGCGGCGCTCACGCCGTGGCGCTCGATCCGGAGCGGCGTCTCCTCGACGTCCCGCAGGAGGCGCTCGACCGCGCGTTCGACCTCCTGTAGCCGTTCCTCGCTCACGAGATCGGCCTTGGTGATCGCAACCATGGTCGGCAGTTCCGTCGCCAACAGGATGCCGAGATGTTCGCGGGTGGTCCTCGTCGGGCCGTCGTCCGCGGCGACCGTCAGGAGCCCGTAGTCGAGTTTCTGCCCGACCAGCCCGCGGATCGTGGTCCGCAGCCACGGCTCGTGACCCACGGTGTCGACGAAGGAGACGAGCCGTTCGGACTCCTCGACGACGCGTGCGCGGTCCGACTTCCGGTGGGGGTTGTCCATCCGCACCGGGCCGTCGCCGTCGAAGCCGTACACCGCATAGGAGAGGTCAGCCGAGAGGCCGCGTTCGACCTCGTGGGGCTGGACGTCGAGATACGACCGGGTCCCTCCCTCCCCGTCGTCGGCCTGCCCGGTGACGAGCGTCCCGACGAGCGTGCTCTTGCCGTGGTCGACGTGCCCGGCGGTGCCGACGACGATGTGGGTGTCGTCCGTGTCGAGGATGGAACCCTCGCGGACCGTGGCGACGCCGACCAGTCCGTCCTCGTCCTCGCGCCCGACCCCCCAAGTCTCCACGTCCTCGATGTGAGTCCCTGCCTCCTCGGCGAGCAAGGAGAGCACGTCCATCGACTCCGAGAACGCCGACGGTTCGATGCCGGCCACGTGGCCGTCGTCCGTGACGCCCACGACGTAGGTTGCCTCGCCGTCGCCCGACAGCACGCGGTGGCGAAGCTGTGCCGCCAGACTCTCCATCCGCCCGTCCACGAGGTGGACGTCCCGGGAGAGCCGTTCCTTGAACTCGATTGGGCCGCCCTCCTCCTCGCCGCGTTCCAGGGCCTGCTCCAGCGCGGCCCGATCGGCGGTCATGGACCGTGGTACGCTATCACCCGGCAAAACCCTTTCCGTCGTGTGGGTACGTTCGACACACGAGCGGTCCGGAGTCAGTCCTGCAGTCGCTCGTACGCGCGGTTCACGCGCTTGAACCGCTCCTCGTCGCCGCCCTCGGTGTCGGGATGGACCTCCTTGACTTTCGCCCGGTAGGCGCGCCGCACCTCGTCGTCGGCGGCGTCCGGGTCGAGGTCGAGCCGCTCGTACGCTTCCCGCCGGGTCGGGCCGGTCTCGGCCGCGGTGTCGGTCCGTCCGCCGGTGGCCCCCCGGCCGGCCGCACCGCGGGCCGTGGCGCCGAAGCCGCCGGGGCCGGGGTTCGACCCGGCCCGTGCCGTCCTCGCTCCCGACGCCCGCCGCGCCCGCCGTCGGGTACGCGCCGCCAGCCGTCCCGTCGCGTGGCTCCACATGATGTACGTCGTCGCCGCGAAGGGGAGCGCCAGAAACAGCAAGAACAGCTGTCTGACGAACGCGAGCACCACCAGTACGGTGGTGACGCCGGCGAACACCGCCGCCAGGCCGAGTACGAGCCGGTCCCTGTCCACGCCCCCTACTCCGTCCGCCACCGTTGTAAGCGTCTCGCCCGTCGCCGGCGACCCGGCGAAAGGTTCAGGTCGGTTCCCCGGCGAGTCGCCGTATGTCCCTCCGTATCGGTGCCGCCCTGCAGAGCGGCGGCTCCCGGCTCGTCAGCCGGACAGGCACCCTCCTCACCGTCAGCTATCTCGGCCTGTACGCCGTCTACCAGACCGGCTTCAACGTCCTGATGAACGCCCTCTACGCCCGGATCGGGCTCCCAGCTGCGATTCCCGCGCCGATCGGCCTCCCCCTGCCGGTCGCGGCCGCCGTCGTCGCGGCCGCCCTCCTCGTGCTCACCTGGGTGAGCCTCGTGGCCATCCGGACCTTCGTCGCCGGCGAACGCGACGCCATCCCGCGTGGCTTCTGGACCGACGGGGTCGGGTGGGCGCTCCCCAACCTCGTCGTCGGCGGCCTCCTGACGTCGGTCCTCGTGACCGTCGGGTTCGTCTTCCTGATCCTTCCCGGCCTGTTCCTGCTCGTCGGGCTGGCGTTCATGGCGATGTATATCGCCGTCGAAGGCGACGACTTCGTCACCGCGATGCGGCGAAGCTGGGGGCTGGCCCGCGGCAACCGCCTGTCGATCCTCGGCCTCGTCGTCGTCGTGGCGGCGCTCGGCGCGGCCGCCGGCGTCGGCTTCGGGCTGGCGAGTCTCGTCCTCGCGCTCGCCGGCCTCGAACCCCTGACACCTCTGCTGACCGCCGTCCTCGTCGCCCCGATGACGATGTACAACGTCGCGGCGGTGTCGGCCGCCTTCGAACAACTGCGCGGGACGGACCGCCCCGAACTCTGAAACCGGCCGCGTCCCTACGCCGGACGTGAGCGTCACGAACCTCTGTCAGATCTGTGAGTCCGCGGCGGCCGTGGACACCTGTGACGGGTGCGGGGCGGCCGTCTGTGGGACCCACTACGACCGCGCGACCGGGCTGTGTGCCGACTGCGCGGCGCGGACGTAATCAGCGGTGGCGGTTGAGACGTCCCTTGAGCCGTTTCGCCGCCTCGCCCGCCGCGCCGAAGTAGGCGTCCGGATCGTCGCGAGGGGCGTCTTCGCCCGAGAAGATGATCCCTCGCGAGGAGTTGACGAGGCCGACGCCGTCGGCGAGGCCGTACTCGACGGCCGCCTCGACGTCGCCCCCCTGTGCCCCGACGCCGGGGACGAGGAAGGGGAGGTCGGGCACCTCGGCCCGCAGCGTCTCCAGTTCCGCCGGCGCCGTCGCGCCGACGACCAGGCCGACGTTCCCGTGTTCGTTCCACAGATCCGCGAGCGCTGCCACCCGCCGGTAGAGCGGTTCGCCGGCGGCGAGTTCGAGGTCCTGCAGGTCGGCCCCGCCGGGGTTCGAGGTGCGACAGAGGACGAACACGCCCGCGTCCGCACGGGAGAGGAAGGGATCGAGCGAGTCCCGTCCCATGTAGGGGTTGACGGTGATCGCGTCGGCGACGTCGAGCAGATCGGCGTACCGCCGGGAGGTGTTGCCGATGTCGGCGCGCTTGGCGTCCAAGAGGACCGGCACGTCCTTCCCGTGGGCGTAGGCGACCGTCTCGCGGAGCGCCCGCCAGCCGTCGGCGTCCTCGTAGAAGGCGGCGTTCGGCTTGTAGCAGGCCGCGTGTTCGTGGGTGGCGTCGATGATCCGGCGGTTGAACGCCCACCGCGGCAGGTCGCGGTCGGCGAGGAAGTCGGGGATCCGGTCGGGGTCGGCGTCGAGGCCGACCGAGACGACGCTGTCGACGCGGTCGATCCGCTCGCTCAGACGGTCGAAGAAGGCGGTCATGGACCGACTCCGCGGGGCGCGGACTAGAAGGTTGCGACTACAGCGCCTCGTGGACGATCCGGCCGTCGACGACGGTCAGCGCCACGTCGACGGCGGCGATATCGTCGGCCGTCCACGGCGAGTCGTCGAGGACCACCAGGTCGGCACGCTTGCCGGGTTCGACCGTCCCCAGTCGGTCCTCGTCGAAGCCGGCGTACGCGCTGCCGAGCGTGTACGCCCGCAGCGCCTCGGTCACGCCGAGCCCTTGGGCGTCGGTCGGCGCGTCGACGGCGTGGGCGACGCCGACCAGCGGGTCGAGGGGCATGCAGTCGCTCCCGAAGGCGAGCGGGACGTCCGCGTCGGCCAGCCGACCCAGCCGGTTCGTCTCGGTCCGCCGGTCGCCCAGGCGGTCGGCGTACAGCCCCGACTCGCCCGCCCACCGGTGGAAGTTCGGCTGGACGGAGGCGACGACGCCCAGGTCGGCCATCCGCTCGATGGCCGCGTCGCTCGCGAGTTCGGCGTGTTCGATCCGGTGGCGGACGGTCGCGGGGTCGGCGTCGGCGTAGGCGTCGACCACGGCCCCGACCGCCACGTCGCCGATGGCGTGGGCGGCGACTTGGAACCCCGCCGCCCCGGCGCTGTCCAGCAGGTCCTGGAACGCCTCGGGGCCGACGGTCCACCCGCCGCGCTCGTCGGGGGCGTCCGCGTACGGCGACGAGAGTCGCGCCGTCCGCCCGCCGATGCTCCCGTCGGTGAACGTCTTGATCGCGCCCACCCGGACCGGCCCCTCGCCGTGGTTCGTCCGCAGCCCCGTCTCCACGAGGGCGTCGAGGTGGTCCGCCCAGTAGTTGAGCCGGACCCGGAGGGTCAACTCCCCGGCCGCCGCCAGGTCGCGGTAGACCCGCGGCGCGTGGGACCGCCGGACCATGTCGTGGACGCCCGTCACGCCCCGCTCGTTCGCGTGCTCCTGGGCGGCCCGGAGGAGTCGCTCGGTCCCCGATTCGTCGGGCGCGAGGGCGTCGAGGACCGCCTCGGCGGCCGCCTCGACGACCACGCCCGTCGGCTCCCCACCCTCGTGCCGAACCCCCGCCTCGGGCAGGTCGTCGCCGAACCGTTCGATACCCGTCGAGGACAGCGAGACGACGTGGAGGTCCTCGCGGACGGCGACGACGGGCCCCGCGGCGTCGACGGCGTCCAAGTCGCGCCGGGTGAGGTGGCCGGCCGTCTCCCACGTCGACTCGTCGTACCCGAACCCGAGGACCGGGTCGCCGTCCGGGACGGCGTCGGCCCGTTCGCGGAGCGCGTCGAGCGCGTCCGCGCGGCTCCCGGCCGTCGAGAGGTCGGCGTGGACGAGCTTTCGCCCGACAACGTCCAGGTGGGTGTGGGCGTCGACGAACCCGGGCAGGAGGACCCGCCCCCCGAGGTCGAGGGTGTGGGTGTCGACGCCGGCGAGAAAGTTCAGTTCGTAGGCGTCGCCGACGCGAACGATCCGCCCGTCGCGGATGGCGACCGCCTCGTGGGTCTCGTCGGGGCGGGTCAGCGTGTGGACCTCCGCGTTCGTCAGGAGGAGGTCGGCGGCCTCGGTCATGGCGGATGGCCGCGGGCGAGGGACCTAACGCTTGTCCCTACCGCCACAGTGTCCGCGCGCCGTAGGCGAGCCACTCGGCGCTGTAACAGATCACGCAACCCCGGAAGCGGGGTCGCGTGGGTTCCTCGGCTGCCTCGTCGGCGTCGTCGGTCGCGGTGGCCATACCTACGATTCGGGACGGGAGCGGTAAACCTCTGAAGCGGTCGTGTGCGTGCGGTGCCCGAGCGTCAGGGGGCGTAGTAGTACTCGCCTTGGCGCTTCTGTTTCCGGTCGAGTTGGCTGTCGGGCTTGTTGATGCGGGGACGCCCCGTCCGCTCGTCGCGGCGGAAGGTGATGTCGAGGTCCGCGAGGAAGTCGTTCATCCCCGAGCGCATGCCCTGTGGCGTCGATGCGTGGCCGCGCTCGGCGGGTTCGCCGTCGAACACCATCAGGCGGTCGGCCAGCAGGTCGATCATGTAGATGTCGTGGTCGATGACCATCGCCGTGGCGTCGTGGTTCTCGGCGTACCGGCGGATGGCGGTCGTCGCCTGCACCCGCTGTTCGACGTCGAGGTGCGCCGAGGGCTCGTCGAGCACGTAGAGGTCGGCGTCCTCCGAGAGGCAGGCCGCGATGGCGACCCGCTGGCGCTCCCCGCCCGAGAGGTCCGTCAACTGCTGTTCCATGATCCGCTCCAGCTGGAGGGGACGGGCGATTTCGGTGTTCCAGAAGGAGGTGCCGAAGTCGTCGGTGATCGTCGAGAGGAAGGTGTCGACCCGCATCGGCTGGTCGACCTCGACGTACTGTGGCTTGTAGGCGATGTCGAGACTGAAGGCGAGTTCGCCCGCGTCGGGGTCGATGGCGCCCGCGAACAGCTTCGCGAGCGTCGACTTCCCGATACCGTTCGGCCCGACGACGCCCAGCACCTCGTTCTCGTAGATGGTCCCGCCCTCGACGGCGAGGGAGAACTCCCCCTCGCCGTAGGACTTCCGCAGGTCGGGGTAGTCGACCAGGGGCGTCCCGGTGGTCGACTGGCGGGGGGCGTGTTCCTCGAACGTGATCGCCTCGGGCCGGATACGCATGTTCTCGTTGTCGAGGTAGCCCTGGAGATACTCGTTGATGCCGTTGCGCACCGATTTGGGGTCGGTGACGACGCCGTACGCCCCGGGTTCACCGTAGGCGACGTGGAGGCGGTCGCCGAGCAGGTCGAGGACGGCCAGGTCGTGTTCGACCACGAGCATCGAGCGGTCCTCCTCCTCGGCGAGTTCGCGGACGAGCCTCGCGGCGGTCACCCGCTGGCCGATGTCGAGATAGGGGGTGATCTCGTCGAGGAAGTAGAAGTCGGCGTCGCGGGCCAGCGTCGCGGCGAGGGCCACCCGCTGGAGTTCGCCGCCCGACAGCGTGTCGATGGCCTGGTCCATCACCGGCCGGATCGACAGGCGGTCGACCAGGTCGTCGACGACGCCGCGCTCGTCGGTCCCCGCGAGCAGTTCGCGGGTCTTCCCGTCGAAGCTGTCCGGGATGCGGTCGACGTACTGGGGCTTGCGCGCGATGCTCACCTCGTCGGCCATCAGCCGTTCGAGGTAGTTCTGGAGCGCGGTGCCGCGGTAGCGGTCGAGTACCGTCTCCCACTCCGGCGGGTCGTTGTAGCGACCGAGGTTGGGGACGGTCTCGCCTGCGAGGGCGTGGACCGCCGTGGACTTCCCGATGCCGTTCGGACCGAGCAGCCCCGTGACCGTCCCCGACTCGGGGACCGGCAGGCCGTACAGCGAGAAGGCGTTCTCGCCGTAGCGGTGGACCGGATCGTCGTCGAGTTCCGAGGGCAGGTTGATGATCTCGATGGCGTCGAACGGACACTTCTCGACGCAGATGCCACAGGTCTCGCCGAGACAGAGTTCCTCGGAGATGCTGATCTGGTCGGGCCCGCCGTCGTAGAGGTCCGGGTCGTCGTGGCGCTCCTCCAGCGTGACGATACACTCCTCGCCGGTGCGGTTCGGCGGGCAGAAGTTCGCACACTCGTAGTTACACCGGTCCGGCTGGCACCGGTCGAGGTCGACGACCGCGATGCTGTCGTCGGCCATGTTAGAGCGAGGCGCCAGTGGTGAGCAGGATTGCGAACGTGATGAACCAGAGCGCGAAGGTCATGAACGCCACGTAGAGGTGGTCCTTCGCGCCGAAGTCCGAGACGTCGACGCCGATCGCCTTCAGCACCGGATACTGGACGGCGACGGCGGCCACCAGGAAGGCGAGCGCCCGGGTGTCGCTCGCCGCCTCGGGTCCGGTCCCGACGACGACGCCCGCGACCACCGCGGCGACGAGGCCGCCGAGGCAGGCGAGCGTGGTGACGGTCACCCCACGAATGTGTCCCGTGAGGCCCGTCTGCGTTTCCGTAGCCATACACGCCCCTCCGGCACCGGGCGTCAAAAGGCGTTCGATACGGGGAACCGGTCGGTCGTCCATCGTACCGGCGTCGGTCGTGAAGATTTATGCCGGTGGCTACGCTTCCATCACACGATGGCTGGAACTGAAGAGGAAGGTCTGGACGACCTTCCCCCGAGCGCGAAACTGGTTTTCAAGGTCCTCGAATACAACGGGTCGCTGACCCAGAAGGGGATCGTCGAGGAGTCGATGCTCTCGGCTCGGACGGTTCGGTACGCGCTCGAACGACTCGAAGATATCGGCGTCGTCGACGAGGACGTCTACTTCGCCGACGCCCGACAGAACCTCTATCAACTCAACGAGGCGAAACTGGCCGAGGAGTGCGGCGAGACGGAGGCGGCCTGCGCCGAGTGCGACTAGGCCTGGACGACCGTGATCCGTCGCTTGTCGTCGATGGCCCGCTCGAGTTCGTCGGCGATGGCGCTCCCCCGTGACACCTGAATCTCGCCCCCGCGGCCCACCGTCGCGGTGAACAGGTACTCGCCGTCGGCCCGCACCTCGACCGTCTGGCCCACTTCGGCGGCCGACCCCGCGTCGACGACGACGTGTCGGGAAGTGACCTCGGGCGTGACGACGGTGCCCTCGCGGCCGGCGGCGCTCCCGTCGCTCCCGCTCGATCCGCCCGAGCCGCCGCTCCCGCCCGGCCGCTCGTCGAGGGTCCGCACGTCGATGTCGATGCCGAGGCGGTCCTCCACGTCGCTGATCCGGCCGCCACCCTTGCCGATCACGTAGGAGATGTCGTCCTCCTCGACGTAGACGACGGCCTCGTTTTGCCCCTTCAACTCCACCTCGACGTGGCCGCGGGCGATGGAGCGGATCTCGCGTTCGACCTCCTTGCGGGCGAGTCGGGAGACGCCGGTCTCGCTCCCCTCATCGTCGTCGAGGGGGACCGTGACGACCTGCCGGTTGAAGGTGTAGATCTCGTAGGCGGGTTTGCCGGTCTCGAAGTCGGCGATCTGGATGACCGGGCGCGCGAGGTCCTCGGCGGTCAGCCCCTCGGGCACCTTTACCTCGGTCGTCACGTCGTAGACGGTGTCGACGCGGCCGGCCTCGATGTAGACCACCGTGTCGACGACCTGCGGGATCATGCCGAGTTCGACCCGGCCCACGAGTCGTTGCAGCGCGTCGATGGCGCGGGTGGCGTGGACGACGCCGACCATGCCGACCCCCGCCAGTCGCATGTCGGCGAAGACCTCGAAGTCGTCGGTCTTGCGCACCTCGTCGTAGATGGTGTAGTCCGGGCGGACCAAGAGGAGCGAATCGGCGGTCTTGGCCATGTCGCCGCCGAGCGCCGTGTACTGGGTGATATCGGACCCGACCTGCAGGTCGCGGGGCTTCTCCATCGTCTTGACCGCGTTGTCGTGGCTCGCGAGGAACTCCGCGACCGCCTGGGCGAACGTGGACTTGCCGGCGCCGGGTGCCCCCGAGATGAGCACGCCCCGCTGGCGTTCGAGCAGGCGCTGCTTGAGGTCGTCGGCGAACTCGTAGTCGTCCAAGTCGGTCTTGACGATCGGCCGGACGGCGGTGATCTCGAAGCCGTCGGCGAAGGGCGGGCGCGCGACCGCGATCCGGTAGGAGCGGTACTGGACGATGGTCATCCCCGGCTCGTCGAGTTCGACGAAGCCGTCCGGACTCGCCCGTGCCGTCTCCATGACGTCGTGGGCGAACTCCTTCATCTCCGCCTCGGTCGTCGCCCCGTCCCGGATGGTCTCGTAATGCATGTCGCCGATGGCGCCGCGCTTGGCCTTGGGCTTCGCCCCTGCCCGGAGGTGGACGCTCATCGTCGTCTCGTCGAAGAACTGCTCGATCTCCAGGCCCTCGTCGCCGCCCTCCTCGCGACCCCGGGGTTCGACGTACTCGACGGTCAGGCCCTTGGCCTTGCTCACCTCGGCCTGCACTACGTCGCTGGTCAGCAGCGTGGCGTCCAGGTCGGCGGCCACGTCGCGGACGATGGCGTCGATCTCGCCCTCGTCGGCGTCGCGCTTCTGTCCGGCGTCGGGCCGCGCGCCGTGGTACTCGACGGTGATCGTGCCGTCCTCGGCCAGGCCGATCAGCCGCTGGAGCTCCTCGATGCCCTCCCAGCCGGTGTCGTGACCCTCGTTGGCCTGCCACTCGAGTTCGCCGACGACGGCCTCGGGAACGGTGATCGTCGCTCCCTCGTAGGCCCCCGACTCGACGCGTTCGGACACGCGGCCGTCGACGACCGCGCTCGTGTCCGGGACGATGTTCATGCCGGAATTCGGGCGGCGAGACGGATAAGCGTATTCAAGCGACGTTCCGGCGACCGCACGACCGACAGGGCCTAAGGGGCCGGCCCCCCTCGGCGGAGCCATGCACGACGCCGTCGATCTGACCCACCGGCTCGCCGAGATACCGAGCCACGAGGACGAACGCGCCGCGGGCGACGCCGTCGAGTCGTGGCTCCGCACGGAGACCGACGCCGCCGTCGAGCGGGACGCCCACGGGAACGTGATCGCCCGCCGCGGCGCGGGCGAGCGCTCGCTCGCGCTCGTCGGCCACCACGACGTGGTGCCGCCCGCCGACGAACAGGTCGCCGACGACGGCTACGTGATCGCGGAGCGCGACGGCCGCCTGTACGGCCGCGGCACCGCCGACATGAAGGGGAGCCTCGCGGCGGCGATGGTGGCCTTCCGCGACGCCGCCCCCGAACACGAACTCGTCTTCGCCTCCTTCGTCGGCGAGGAACGGGGTGGCGTCGGCGCCCGCGCGGCCGTCGACGACGGCTTCGCCCCCGACTTCGCCGTCGTCGGCGAGGGGTCGACCGGCTACTCAGCGCCGGGCGTCACCGACGTCGCCGTCGCCCACAAGGGCCGGCGCGGGAGCACGCTCCGCGTCGCCGGCGAGAGCGCCCACGCCAGCGAGCCCGAGGCCGGCGCCAACGCCGTCTACCGTGCCTGCGACGCCGTCGACGTCGTCCGGGACCTCGACGCCCCGGCGACGACGGTGCTCGGTCACGACGTACGCGGGAGCGTCGCGGTCACCGAAATCGAGGGCGGATCGGCCTGGAACGTGATCCCCGAGTCGTGTGCCGTCACCGTCGACGAGCGGACGGTCCCCGGCGACCGGGCGGCGCTGGAACGGACGGAGGCGGTCGACGGCGTCGAGTGGGTCGTCGACCAGGACCTCCCGCCGATGGCCTGCGACGACGCCGGGTTCGCGGACGGGGTGGTCGAGGCAGCCCGAACGGCCCAGGAGGGGGACCCGGAGCGGGTGGTCAAACCACACGCCACCGACGCGGGCTGGCTGGCCGCCGCGGGGACGACCTGCGTGGTCTGTGGCGCGGCCGAACCCGGCGAGGCCCACACCGACGCCGAGAGCGTCTCCGTGGACGTCGTCGAGCGGTGCGTGCGGATCTATCGTGGGGCCGCCGAATCGGATCTCGGCTAACCCGGGGTCGGATCCGTTTGCACGTCCGACGGGGCCGCACGCGGCCTGCAGGGCGACAAACATATTTATCTATTGACTAATCATCGTACGCAGTCATGAGTGTGACAGGCTCTATCGGTATCGCGCTCGTTTCGGGACTTCTCGGTGTCGCCGCCGATCGTTCGGCCCGATATCTGCTCGACCGATACGAGGTTCGTGCTTCCCGCAACTTCTGGGAGCCGTGGCTCGATCACGACTCGATCATCATCTCCGCGACGACCGAAAACAGGCATCCGGGCCGAACTAGGGGTACTGGCCCGTTCGACGCTCGCGCCCTCCAGGAACTGACGTCACATCTGGCGGGAATCTCTTCGCCGGACCGGACGCCGTCGTCAGTGACCGAACAACATCCCGGTGACTGGCGGGACAAGAACGTCATCGCGTTGGGCGGCCCGGTGAACAACACTATCGCCGAACGCGTTCTGAATCCGGAGCGGAATCTGGGGTTGGAGTTTTATTTCGATACCGACCGGAATCGTGTGCTCAGCAATGACTACGTGGTTCATGACCCGCCCGATCCGAATCCCAAAGAGCGGATGGAAGACTACGGAATCGTGTCCCTTCTGCCACATCCGTACGACGGCGACGTCGTCTTTCTAGTCGCCGGCTGCTGGGGTCAGGGGACCCTCGGGGGCGTCGAACTGGTCGTTCGGAACATCGACGAGATCTGGCGCAAAACGAGCGGAGAGTTCTTTCAGTTCACGTATCGAGTGGTGTTCGACGAGAAAGGACAGCTCATGGACGGTGATATCTACTGGGATCACCTGCAATCCATCGAGCCTCGATCCCCGAAAGACGACTGGGTTCTCGACCACCGGCGCCCCCCCGAGAGATACGAAAACGAGGTGACTGTCGTCGTCCCGTGTCGCAACGAAGCGGAGACCGTCCCGAAGATAGTCACGACCTTTCGTGGCCTCGCTCCCGTCGAGGAAGTGATCGTCGTCGACAACGATTCGAACGACTCCACAGCCACCGCCGCCGGCCAGGCAGGTGCCCACGTGATCAAGGAGACGCGAGTGGGCAAAGGACACGCGGTCCTCGCCGGCCTCGACGCGGCCGACACGGACTTCGTCTTTTCGATAGACGGGGATATCGAGAACCCGTCGGCAGACTGGCTGTACGAGGCGATCGACCGACACGACCAGGGGAATGACATCGTTCGCGCGGATCCCGACTACTATCCACCGCTAGTCGTACAGTGTGTCAAACCGCTGTTACGGCGTTTCTTCCCCTCGGTGGCGGGCGCCGATCAGCCGCTCGGGGGAATCGTCTTCTTCCGGCGCTCCTACCGGCGTAGCCTCACGGAGTACACCGGCTGGGAGTTCGACATCGGGCTGACGCTGCTGGTCTCGAAGCGAAACCTGTCGTACGCCGAATTCGACATCGGGTCACTCATTCACGGAGAACGGGCGGAGCACAGGATCGTCGAGATGTCGGAAGAGATACTGGAAACCCTAATCGACGAGACGCCACTCGCCGACGACTAACGGGGTCGACCGAGCGGCGGTCGCTACCGTCGCGACGGTTCGCTCCCCAGCTCCACCACCCGGTCGGCCCGTCGTCGGAAAGTCGAGAGCGTCTCCCGTTCGGCCCGCGAAACGGGGTCCTCGCCGGCGAGGGCGTCGCCGGCGAGGGCGTTCAGGACCGCCGTCTCGGCCCGCGCACAGTAGTCGAGCAGGCGGTTCGGGTCGCCGTCGGCGTGCTGGAAAGGGATGGTGGCGTCGTTGACGAAGACCGCCCGCGGGTCGGCGGGTGCGGCGTCGAACAGCGAGGCGGCCCGCCGGGCGTTGTCGGCCGCCAGTTCGACGGCCTCGGCGTCGGCGTCGGCGGTCGCCCGCGGCGCGTGGGCGTCGAGGACGCCGTGCCAGACGTCGCCGGGGACGGTCGTGAACCGGTCGAGGCGGCCGCCGAGGATCCGCCCGTCCCGTTCGAGTTCCGGGGCGAACTCGAAGACGACCACTCCCTCGGGCCCCTCGCGGTCCAGCCAGGCGTCGAGCGCCGCCGCGGTCCGGCGGGTCTTGCCGGCGTTCGAGGGACCGACGATCAGGGTCGTTCCCGGGCGGGGCAGAGCGTCGGTCACGGCCGGTCAGCCGACCTCCTCGACGGCGTACTTGCCGCCGAGGCCGACGATGGCGACGCCGAGCGCGACGGCGAAGGCCAGCACGAACCCCGACAGCGGCCCGATGCCGCCCGCGACCTGCTCGCGGACGAAGTTGGCCGCGAGCGCGCCGGTGACGAGCAACAGCGCGACGCCGCCGACGTTGGCGAGCCGGGAGTTCCGGTCGCTCACGGCGTCGGAGTTCAGGAGGTAGAGGACGACGGCGATGGCGAAGGGGGTGCCGACGGTGCCGACCGCGAGGACGAGCACGAGCTGGCCGATGACGGCGCCGCCGATGAACGCCCCCGGCGCCGAGAGGAGGGCGGCGGCGACGAGCAGCCAGCGGTAGCGGGCGTCGTCGATGGTGGTCCCCCAGCCGAGTTTGTCCGCGAGGAGGAACGGCGGGACGATGGTGTTGCCGCCGAGCGTCGAGACGGCGGCCCCCCAGAGACCGAGCAGGAACAGCCACTTGGCGTCGGCGCCGACCAGCGGGCCCAGCGCCTGTGCCGCCCCCACCGCCGTCGAGGGGTCCTCGGGAGTGAGGACGCTCGCGGCCACGAGGAAGATGGCGAGGCTGTAGACCCCGAAGGCGACGAGCATCGACGCGCCGACGTCGAAGGCGGCGGTCCCGTAGTCGTCGCGGGTCCAGCCGCGCGAGCGCATCGTGTACGACTGCATCGTGATGAGCGTGATGTGGACCGCGCCGCCGAGGATGCCGGCCGCGACGAGCGCGCCCCCGCTGGGGACGCTCGGCACCAGACCCCCCGCCGCCGCGCCGTAGTCGACGGGGACGACGAAGAGGCTGGCGACGAAGGCGACGACGACCAGCGAGACGAGGAGCTTCGCGGCTAGTTCGAGGAAGCGATACCCCCGCCCGGCCAGCCCGAGCGCGAGCACGAGCGCCCAGACGACGCCCCAGATCCGGGCGTCGACGCCCGTCACCGTCGCCGACACCGTCGCGACGGTCTTCATGATGACCAGTTGGGCGACGCCGGCCGCGAGCACCGCGTCGGCGACGAGGAGCCACGCCCAGGTCGTGCCGAGGTGGTCCTCGACGACGGCGACGATGCCCCGCTCGGTGAGGAGGCCGAGCCGCATCGACAGGTACTGGACGAGCGCGCCCGCGCCCGCCGAGAGGACGACCACCCAGAGGAGGCCGTAGCCGAAGAGCGCCCCCCCGGTCACCAGGCTGGCGATGGTCGCCGGCCCCGCGGCGATGGCCCCGGCGATCCACGACGGTCCCATCTCTCCGGCGTACCCTCGGATCCGTTCGGCCGGTCCGGCCGACTCCACGCCCGCGTTGTCCGTCATGCCACCCGGTCGACGCCTCGCCCGTATAGGTGTTACCACTCCGTGGTATCACCCGGGGCCGGCGGGGGGTTGATTACGACCCGGACCCACGTCCGGACATGAGCGACACGACGCCGGCGGCCTACGACGACCTGCTCGATCGGGTCGGCCGGATCGCGAACGTCTCGCACGCCTCCGACCTGCTCTCCTGGGACCAGCAGGTGATGATGCCCGACGAGGGGACACCCGCCCGCTCCCGGCAGCTCTCGGCGCTCTCGGCGGTCGAACACGACCTGCTCGTCGCCGACGAACTCGGCCGCCTGCTCGACGAACTCGAAACGGCGGATCTCACCCCCGAGCAACGGGCGGTCGTCCGCGAGGTGCGCCGCGAACAGGAACGCGCCGTCCGCGTCCCGACCGACCTCGTCGAACGCATCTCCGCGGCGTCCTCGGAGGCGCTGACCGCGTGGCGCGAGGCCCGGGAGGCGGACGACTTCGGGACCTTCGCGCCCCACCTGCGGGAGCTCCTCGACCTGAAGCGGCGGTACGCGGAGCACGTCGACCCGGACCGCGACCCCTACGCGGTGCTGTTCGAGGAGTACGAACCCTGCCTCCCCCTCGACCACGCCGAGGACGTACTGACGACGCTCCGCGAGGCGGTGGTACCCCTGGTCGACGACATCAGGGGGGCCGACGCCGACCTGGCGACCGACACCTTCGCCGGAACGTTCGACGCCGATCGTCAGGAGGCGCTCGTCCGGGACGCGCTCGACGACCTGGGCTACCCCTGGGAGCGGGGCCGTCTCGACGCCGCGCCGCATCCGTTCTCGACGGGGACGACCTACGACGCCCGGATCACCACCCGGTACGACGAGACCGATCCGATCGGCGCCCTCCTCTCGACGGTCCACGAGTTCGGCCACGCCACCTACACGCTCGGCCTGCCCGACGAGGCCCACGGGACGCCGCTCGGCGAGGCCCGCGACCTCTCGATCCACGAGTCACAGTCCCGGCTGTGGGAGAACCACGTCGGGCGCTCGCGAGCGTTCTGGGAGGGCTTTCTCCCCCGCGTCGTCGAGGCGTTCCCCGCCGTCGGCGACCCGAGCGTCCGCGAGGCCTACGAGGCGGTCAACGCCGTCGACCCCTCCAATCTCATTCGGGTCGAGGCCGACGAACTCACCTACCACCTGCATATCGTCCTGCGGTTCGAAATCGAGCGGGACCTCATCCGGGGCGACCTCGACGTGACGGAGGTGCCCGCCGTCTGGAACGAGAAGATGGAGTCGTACCTGGGCGTCCGGCCGGAGACGGACGCCGAGGGGTGTCTGCAGGACATCCACTGGTCCCACGGCAGTTTCGGCTACTTCCCCACCTACTCGTTGGGGAGCGTGATCGCCGCACAGCTGTTCGACGCCGCCGAGGCGGAGGTCGAGGGCCTCGACGACGCGATCCGGGCGGGCGAGTTCGACCCGCTCCACGACTGGTTGACCGATCGGATCCACCGCCACGGCAAGCGCTTCGAGACGAACGAACTCGTCTCCCGGGCGACCGGCGACGACGTGTCCGCCGACGCCTTCGTCGACTACGCGAGGGAGAAATACGGGTCGCTGTACGGGCTGTAGGTGTCAGCGTGTCACAATTACCCACACCAGTACGACTAAGTAATGGTATGGCGTACCATAGCGTGTATGGCAGCCGAACCCAGCGCACGCGACGACGAACTGTTCGACCAGTTCCTCGCGGACAACGGCCACGAGACCACACCGGTACGCTGGGAACGATCCTATAACAAGCTGCAGTGCCCGGACTGTGGGGCGCTGCACGACGAGTCGGCCGCCGACTGTTCCGTCTGTGGCTGGGACCCCGCGGCCTGACGGGTCGGCGAGCCACGTCGTTTATCACGACTGGGGGCGTGTGAACGGATTATGAGCGACGACGCCACGGTCACCCGCCTCTTCGGGGGCCCCGGTAGCGGGAAGACGACCGCCCTCCTCGACCGCGTCGACGACCTGTTGGAGGACGACGACGTCGACGTTCGCGACGTGCTCGTGGTCTCCTACACCCGTGCCGCCGCCGCGGAGGTCCGCGAGCGACTCGCCGAACGCCTCGATACGTCGCCCCGGGCGCTCCAGGGCAACGTCTGTACGATGCACGCGAAGGCGTACGAACTGCTCGACCTCTCGCGGGGCGACGTGGTCGGCGAGAGCGACAAACAGGAGTTCTGCGAGGAGTACGGCGTCGAGTACGAGGACGAGTACGGCGGCGCCGGCCGCCGAACCGCCCGGTCGACGACGCTCGGCAACAAGATCATCGCGACGAGCCAGTGGCTCCAGCGCACCCGGCGCGACGTCGCCGACTGGTACGACGTGCCCTTCCAGTGGGACGTCGAGACGGTCCGTCTCCCCCCCGACGTCGACCCCAACGCCCAGGAGGGGAACAAGTACACGCCGACCTGGCCCGCCGACGACGAGCGCATCGACGTGCCGAAGGTGATCCGGGCGTGGCGCTCGTACAAGGGTGAACACGGGCTGGTCGGCTTCGCCGACATGCTGGAACGCGTCGCCGAACGCTCCCTGGTCCCGCACGTCGACTACCTCGTCATCGACGAGTTCCAGGACATCACCACGCTCCAGTACGAGGTGTACGAGGAGTGGAAACCGCACATGGAGGGGGTGTTGATCGCGGGCGACGACGACCAGGTCGTCTACGCGTGGCAGGGCGCCGACCCGAGCATCCTGCTCGACGCCGAGGTCGACGAGGACGTCGTCCTCCCCAACTCCTATCGGCTCCCCTCGCGCATCCTCAACGTCGTCAACCGCGAGATCCGTCACATCACGAAACGCCAGGAGAAGGACCTCAACCCCCGCAAGGAGGGCGGCGTCGTCGAGGGTATCGAGAGCCCCTCGATGTTCGAGGTGGTGCGGAACGTCCAGCACACCGTCGACACCACCGACGAGACGATCATGGTCCTGTTCCGGGCACGCTACCAGATGTTCCAGTTCATCGACGACTTCCTCCCCAAGGGCATCCCCTTCTCGGTCATGACCGACCAGCGGATGTGGACCGACCGCCTCACCCAGTACGTCCGCGCGGTCGAGAAGATCGACGCCGACGAGCCGATCACGGGACTGGAGGCGCGTCGCCTCGCCGACATGCTCCAGGACTCGGCGTTCGGCACCAACGACCGCGACGACTTCTACGACCACCTCGACGACCGGGAGGAGGCCGCCGACACCGACGACATCGCCGAGATCAGTATCGACCCCGACGTCGTGAGCGATCACGCGCCGTTCATGCCCGAACCCGCCGCCGCCGGCGACATGCTCCGCAAGGTGACGAGCTTCCAGCGGAAGGCCGTCGACGCCTACTTCGGCGGCGACTACGCGGGCATGGATCCGAGCCGCGTCCGCGTCGGCACCATCCACTCCGCGAAGGGTCGCGAGGCCGACCACGTGTTCGTCTGTACCGACCTCACGGAGAAGGTGGTCGAGCAGATGGCCGCGAGCGTCGACGATCCGACCGACGTCCCCGGCGTCGAGGAGTTCACCGCCCACACCAGCCCCGTGCCCCTCCTCACCGACAACGAGCGCCGCGTGTTCTACGTCGGGATGAGCCGTGCCCGCGAACGGCTCGTGTTGCTGGAGAACCTGATCGGCGGCGCCCCCACGCTCCCCATCAGCGTCCTCCTGCACGACGAACTCCGCGAGACGGACGCCGAGGAGATGCTGGACGAGGCCCAGGCGACGCCGGTGCCCGAACCGGAGCCCTGAGGCCGTGGTCGACGCCACCGAGACGGAGCGTGCCCTCTCGACGGTCGCCGCCGGCCACCGCGCCGTGGCGACCCGCCTCGACGGAGCCACGGTAGTCGACGGTCGCCTCCGTGCCGACGGCGACCCCCTCACGGCCGAACGGCTGGCGACCGCCGCCGAGGCCGCCGTCGCCGAGGCGGGCGGCGACGCCGACACACGGGTCCGTCCGAGCGGCGACCGGATCCAGCCGGGCGAACCGGTCGTCGTGGCGGTCCGTCCGGCGGTCCTCGGTGCCCCCCTCGCCCGCACCTTCGTCGTCGACGGCGGCGGCGGGTGGGACCGCCGTGCGGCCGTGGCCGTCGAGATGGCCCACGACGCCGTCTCCCGCGTCGCCGAACCCGGCCGCCCCGCCGGACGACTCGTCGACGAGGCGGTCGCGGAACTGGGGGCCTACGGGCTGACCCCGACGGAGGACCCCGTGGCCCGCACGGCCGCGGGCGACCCGATCGACCGCTCGGACGAGACGCCGCTCGCCGCGGGGCAGGTGTTCGTCCTCGATCCGACGGCGGTCGACCCCGACCCCGCGGCCGACCGCGGCCGGATCCGGATCGGGGCGTTCTACGTCGTCACCGAGTCGGGCTGTCGGGTCCTCGGTGACCTCCCCACGTCGCTGTCGCCGGACGCGTACCGGTAGTCACTCCTCGTCGTCGTCCGGCTCCGTCACCGCGCCCCCGACCACGCGTTCGACGACTGCCGCCGGCAGGTCGGTTGGGGTGGTGAGCCGCTGGGGCAGGAGCACCATCAGCGCCGCGACGACGATCAGTCCGACGCCGAGCATCGGCCGCCCGGCGAGGGCCGTCTCGACCCCGAACACCCCCACCGGGACGGCGAAGATCACGGTCGCCACCAGCCCGAGCGTGTCGAGGATCCCGAGTCGCATCGCCGACGCTACGTGGTGGGGGATGAAAAAACGGCCGCGACGGATGTCGTAACCACTTACCCCCGCGGCGGCCAAGGGGGAGTATGTTCACCGGTATCGTCGAGGGGACGGGCGACGTGATCGGCGTCGACGACGCCGACGGGGGCCGTCGCCTCCGGATCGGTCACGACTTCGACGGGCTCGCGGCGGGACAGTCGATCAGCGTCTCCGGCGTCTGTCTCACCGTCGAGGGCTACGGCGACGACTGGTTCGAAGTGTTCCTGGCGGCCGAGACGGTCGCGAAGACGTACCTCGGGGCGGTCGAGGTCGGCGACGCCGTCAACCTGGAGCGGGCGATGCCCGCCGACGGGCGCTTCGACGGCCACATCGTGCAGGGACACGTCGACGGCGTGGCGACGGTCGCGGCGGTCGAACGCGTCGGCGACGACTGGCGGTTCGAGTTCGACCTGCCCGCCGATTTGGGGCGGTACGTCGTCGACAAGGGCTCGATCGCGCTCGACGGGATCAGCCTCACCGTCGCCGACCGGGACGGCGACCGGATCGGCGTCGCGGTGATCCCCACGACCTACGATCTGACGACGCTCTCGTCGAAGGCGCCGGGCGATCCGGTCCACGTCGAGGTGGACGTGGTGGCGAAATACGTCGAGCGGCTGGTCGATTAGGGGTCGAACTCCGTCGGCTCGGACGCGAAGGCCGACTCCTCGGCCCGCTCGTCGTCGTGTACCGTGCGGTAGGTGCGGTTGTACCGTCGGATCTTCCGGAAGAGCACGAACCCGAAGACCCCGTCGTAGAGCAGGACGTAGAGCAGGAACGAGGGGAGTTGACCGAGACCGGTCGCGAAGCCGATCAGCCCCGTCCCGATGCCGACGGTGGTGTTGTAGGTGGCGTGGATGAGGGCGGCGACGATGAGGCCCTTGACGATGATCGGGCCGCGGTGTTCGCGGTTGAACTTCGCGAGGCCGAGGTAGTAGCCGGCGAAGGCGGAGTAGATGACGTGGCCGGGGCCGGCGAGCGCGCGGACGGCGGTGATGCCGCCGCCGACGCCGATGAGGCCGAGGCCGGCGGTGGCCGTCGGCGCGTCGAGACTCTGGGTGATGTAGAGGGCGTTCTCGATGGTGGCGAATCCGAGGCCGGCGACGGCCCCGTACACCGTGCCGTCGAGGACGGCCTCGAACCGGTCGTGGCCGTAGGCGTAGAGCCGGACCGCGAGGAGTTTCACCGTCTCCTCGACGGGCCCGACGACGAGATAGAAGAACAGCGCGGTGCCGAGGAAGCCGAACCCGGCGAACAGCCCCTGCGAGTAGGAGTTGAGCACGGCCGCGAAGTTCGCGGTCAACACGCCGAGCAGGAAGGTTGCGACGAGTACGGAGAGCGGTTCGCCGCTGGTCACGTCGGAGCGGCGGACGTAGAGCGCGAGCGCGAGCGCCGGGAGCGCCGAGAGGAGCGTCAGCGCACCGATCTGTGGATCGGTCAGCGCGCTCAGCCCCCCGATCCCGATCAGGATGAGGAGGGCGACGCCGACGACGAACAGCCGAGTCGACGCCACGAAGACGCGATAGATGCCCGACGCCACCCCGTCGAGCACCCCGCGCGGTTCCCACGTGGCGATGTCGTACAGGTCGACGTCGGCGCCGGCGCGCTCCTCGACCGGGTCCCGTCTACGCGACATACCTCCGACTCGGCGTCCAGCGTTTAATTTCTTGGCCCGGACCGCCGTCGGCACGTCGCGCGCGTTCCGAACCGGTTTTGTGTGCTCACCGTGAGGCGGCGTCCGGATGGACATCGCTCGCGACGACCTGCAGTTCTCCTCGCTCTACGTCACCCGGTTCGCCGCCAGTTTCGGCTACATGACGGTCTTGACGCTCCTCCCGGACTACATCGACGCGCTCGGGGCGACGGGGGTGACGGTCGGGCTGTTCATCACGGCCCTCGAACTCGCCCGGACGGCCGGCATCGTCCCGCTGGGGTGGGCGGGGGACCGGTACAGCAAGCGGGCCCTCCTCGTCGGGGCCCTCCTCGTGAGCGTCGTCGCGTACGTCCTGTTCGCCGGCGTGACGACGGTTCAGGGGTTCCTGATCGCGCGGGTGCTCCAGGGGTTCGGCCTCGCCGGCGCCGGGCTGTTGAGCCTCGCGCTCGTGGGCGAACTCGCCCCCGACGACGGCCGAGCCAACCGCATCGGCAGGTACAACGCCTTCCGGATGGCCGCCGGCATCGTGGGCACCCTCGGGGCCGGCGTGCTGTATACGCTCACGGGCTTTCGCGTCGTGTTCGGACTCCTGGCGACGCTCCTGTTCGTCGCCGCGGTGGCCGTTCGTCTGTTCGTCGAGGGCGACCGGACGCGAATCGGCGGGTTCGCGTTCACCGACTTCGCCCTGAACCGCCGCATCCTGACGCTCACGAGTTTCCGCGCCCAGTACGCCGTCGCCGTCTCGCTCGTCCGCCAGTGGGTGCCCATCTTCGTCGGCGTCTCCGCCGCCCAGGGCGGCCTCGCGTACGGGACGGTCGTGGTCGGGGCGGTCCTCGCCGTCGAGAAGTTCACGAACATGCTCTGTCAGCCGGTCGTCGGCCAGCTCTCGGACCGACGGGGGCGGGCCCTCTTCGTTTTCCTCGGCGGCGGCGCCTACGGACTGGTCGCGCTCGCCTTTCCCTTCGCCCCCGCCGTCGCCGGCCTCGTCGACCTCTCCGTCCCGACCGCGGGCCGGGTGACCGGCGCCGTGGTCGCCGCGCTGGTCCTGAACGGGCTGCTCGGGATCGCCGACGCCGTCCGGGAGCCGGCCAGCATGGCTCTCTTCGCCGACGAGGGGAAAGGCGAGGGCATCGCCAGCAGTTTCGGCGTCCGCTCGCTCGTCTGGAAGCCGGGGAGCGTCCTCGCGCCGCTCGCCGGGGGCTGGGTGATGGGCCGGTTCGGGATCGAGTGGGTCTTTTTCCTCGGCGGGTTCGCCGCCCTCGCCGGCGCCGCGACGTTTCTCGGCGTCCTCTCGCGGACCCACGGCTCGCGGGCCCTCCAGCAGTGGTGAGCCGCCGCCGTCTCCCGTCGAGAAGCTGCTTCGTTAATTGTCGATAACGAGACGGAGAAAAAATGAGTTATGAGGCTGGAGCGCAGTCGTGGACGTAGCTACCACGGGGCAACTATGTCTGGTACGTACGATCTGGTCATCGTCGGCGGCGGTATCAGCGGCGCATCGCTCCTCTACACCACCGCGAAGTTCACCGACATCGACTCGATCGCGTTGATCGAGAAGGAGTCGGAGATCGCGGCCATCAACTCACATCACACGAACAACTCCCAGACCCTCCACTTCGGCGACATCGAGACGAACTACACCTTAGAGAAGGCGGAGGAGGTAAAGGAGGGGGCGGAACTCCTCGCTGGCTACCTGGAGCACCACGACGCGGACCGCGAGATGCACGCAAAGCGGAGCAAGATGGTGCTCGCGGTCGGCGACGAGGAGGTGTCAAAGCTCGAACGCCGCTACGACGAGGAGGGGTTCGGCGACCTCTTCCCCAAACTGCGGCCGATCGAGCGCGAGGAGATCGCGGAGATCGAACCCGCTGTCGTCGAGGGGCGGGATCCCGAGACCGAACTCCTGGCGCTCCAGACCCCCGACGGCTACGTCGTCGACTACGGCGAGACGGCGAAGTCCTTCGTCGACCGCGCGGACGACGAGCCACACGTCGACGTCTACACGGGGACCGCGGTCACGGACGTCACGCCGACGCTCGACGGCTACACGATCGAGACCGAGGACGGCCGCTTCGACTGTTCGGCGGCCGTCGTCGCCGCCGGCTGTCACAGCCTCCAGATCGCGAAGGAACTCGGCTACGGCCAGGACAAGGTGTTGCTCCCCGTCGCCGGGAGCTTCTTCCTCGCGGACGACCTCCTGAACGGGAAGGTATACACCCTGCAGATGAAGAAACTCCCCTTCGCGGCCGTCCACGGCGACGCCGACGTCCACGATTCGAGCATCACGCGCTTCGGGCCGACCGCGAAGCTCGTGCCCGCGCTCGAACGCGGCCGCCTCTCGACGGTGACCGACTTCCTCGACGTGTTCGGGCTGAACGCCGCCGCGGCGCTCAGCTACGCCAACATCCTCTCCGATCGGGTCCTCCTCCCCTACGTCCTGCGGAACCTCGTGTACGACCTCCCCGAGGTGGGGCGCCGGCAGTTCCTCCCGCACGTCCGGAAGGTCGTCCCGGACGTCGACCTCGACGACATCGAGCGCGCGAAGGGGTACGGGGGTGTCCGTCCACAGATCGTCGATACCTCGGCGAAGTCCCTCGACATGGGCGAGGCGAAGATCGTCGGCGACGACATCGTCTTCAACATCACGCCCTCGCCGGGCGCCTCGACGTGTCTGAAAAACGCCATGCGTGACACGCGGACGGTGCTCGACTTCCTCGACGCGGACTACGAGTTCGACGAGGCGGCGTTCCGCGCGGACACCATCGACAACTTCCCCCGCGGGACCGAGGGCGACGAGTCGACCGGCACCGACCCCGCCGGCGTCCCCGCCGCCGACGACTGATAGTGATTATCGTAAGTCATTGCCGGTGGTTCGCCGACCCGTCCCGGCGAACCACCGGTAAACAGTTACAATAAACACTATGACGACGCCCGGGCGCTCGCCGCGACGACCCGGACCGCCGAGTATTTGTCCCGCCGAGCGGCTAGTACGGCTATGTACGATCTCGTCGTGGTCGGCGTCGGGCCGGCGGGGGCACGCCTCGCCCGCCGGACCGCCGAGGCCGGGTACGACGTCCTCGCCCTCGAGAAGGGGACGGTAGGAACGCCGCTCGCCTGCTCCGGCCACGTCAGCACCGACATCTGGGACTACGTGCCCGAGGGGAGCGCGGCCGACCTCCGACAGAACCGCGTCTACGGCGCGAACTTCCACCTCGGCGGCCCCGGGTCCCGCGCCTACCCCTTCTACAAGACCGACGAGGTGTCGAACGTCATCGACCGCGTGGCGCTTGATCGCACCCTCGCCGACGCCGCGCGGGCCGCCGGCGCCGACGTGCGCGAGGGCCACACCGTCACCGGCGTGACCGTCGCGGACGACCGCGCGACGGTGACCGCCCGGGCCGACGGGGGGACTGTCACGTTCGAGACGCGACTGGTCGCCGGCTGTGACGGTCCCGCCTCGCGGGTGCGCCGCGAGGCCGGCCTCCCGGAGCCGTCCGAGACGCTCCACGGCGTCCTCGCGTTCGACGAGACGCCGGACCACGGCGACTTCGTCGACGTCCACCTGACGGTGCCGCGCTTCTTCGCGTGGCGTATCCCTCGCGGCGACGCGGGCGTCGAGTACGGCCTCGCGGCGCCGCCCGGCGCCGACGTGACCGAGCGCTTCGAGCGCCTGACCGACGCCTACGGCGTCGAGACGGATCGCCGCTGCTCGGGGGGGATCCCCATCGGTCCGCCCGACACCGTCACGGGCGACCGGGTCTTCCTCGTCGGCGACGCCGCCGCCCAGACCAAACCCTTCACCGGCGGCGGCATCCTCTACGGCATGACGGCGGCGGACCGTGCCGCCGAGACGATCGATCCCGACGACCCCACGACGCTCGCGGCCTACGAGCGAGCGTGGCGGGCCGAACTCGGCCGCGAGATCCGACTCGGGGGGCTGATCCGCCGGGCGTACTCCCTGCCCGATCCGGTCCAGCGGCTCGGACTCGGGGCGCTCGACGGCGAAATCGGGGTCCACATGGATCGGCCGACCTCCTTCTTCTCGGCGGCACACCTCCGCGCGCTCGCGGGTGGCCTCCTCCCCTGGCGGGGGGACGACGATCCGACGCGGACGGACGCGGGTCAGTCGGAGTAACGGGGCAGGCGGGCCGAGCGACCGCTCCCCTCGACGAAGGGGAGGGCCGTCACCGTCACGTCGACGGTCTCGCCGTCGACGGATACTGCGAGGTCGGGGCCGTCCTCGAGGGTTCCGCTGTCGACGTACGCGAGCGCGACCGGGCGATCGAGCGACGGACTCGTGGCGCCGCGGGTCACCGCGCCGACGTCGGCGCCGTCGGCGTCGACGACCGTCGCGCCCGCGTCGGGGACGGTATCGAGGGTGAGGCCGACCAGTCGCTCGCTGGGCCGCCCCTGGTTCTCGACGCGGGAGACGACCTCCTGGCCGACGTAACATCCCTTGTCGAAGTCGAGCGCGTTGCGCACGCCGGCGACGTTCGGCACGCGGCCGACGAGTTCGGTGTCGAAACGCGGCGTCCCCGCCTCGAGGGTCAACGTGTTCCAGGTCCGGTGGCCGACCGGCGTCGTCGGCGTGCCGCGGGTGAGGAGGGCGTCGAGGACGTCCTCGGCGTCGTCAGCGGCACAGACGACCTCGTAGCCCGTCTCGCCGGTCTGCTCGTCCGTCGCGACGACGGTCACGCCGGTGCCGGCGAGGGAGCCGCGGACGAACGTCAGGGGCGTCTCGGGGACGCTCGCCCCCGCCAGAAGGGTGGCGACCGTCTCGGTCGCCGACGGGCCGTGGACGCCGAAGACGGCGAACTCGTCGGTGGCGTCGCGGACCGAGACGTCCTGGATGAACACCTTGTCGCTCCAGTCCTCGGCGAGGGGCGTCGCACGCTCCGCCGGGGTGAAACAGAGCAGGCGCTCGTCGGCGCTGTAGACGTAACAGTCGGTCTCGATGCCGCCCTGGGGGTCGAGCAGGAGCGCGTAACAGCCCTCGCCGTCGGCCGCGGGGACGCGGTTCGAGACGGTGTTGTCGACGAAGTCGACGGCGTCGGCTCCCTCGACGACGACGACGCCGTAGTCCATCTCGATGACGCCGACGCCGTTGCGGACCGCGAGGTGGGTGCGCTCGGGACGGCCGTAGTGGGCGACGACGGTTCGCCCGTCGCGCGTCTCGAACTCGGCGCCGTAGTCGGCGTGGAGACCCCGTGTCATCGACGACCCGTAGGCGGGCAGGGGGAAAAAGCGCCGCGGTCGGGGGTGCGTCGGGACTGGCCGGTGGCGACGGCGAGGGTGTGGACGGCGGCCGGGGGTTCAGAGTCCCAGCCGGTCGCGGACGGCGTCGAGCAGGCTTTCGTCCTCCGCGGGCGCCTCCCTCGGGTCGGGGACGACGCGGTCGTCCGGGAGCACGACCGTCCGGCCGTCGTTCGATTCGACGACGATGAGCGAGTCCGACTTCAGCTCCGCGAGGGCGTCTTCGAGCGTGTCGATGTCGACTTCGACGGCCGCACGGAGTTCGAAGACGGTCATGCCGTCCTCGCCGCGGTCGACCAGCGCGTCGAGGACCGCCACCTCGACGTCCGCGCGGTCCCGGAACTCCCGTTTGGCCTTCATGAGCGGTGGTAACGGCCGCGGTCGGTTTACCAGTACCGACCGCCGGGCTCACCCGTCGGACGGGCGTCTGACGGAGGCTTTTGGTGGTGCCCCCGCTATCCGTGCCCAATGGGACTCAGGTGCCTACTGGGACACGAATACGCGAACCGCGAGGTGGAGCGTGAGCGGGAGGAGCGCGGCGACGAGGTGGTCGTGACGTACCGGACCGTCGAGACCTGTGAGCGGTGTGGGGAACGCCGGATCGTCAGCGAGAACAAGGAGGTCCGCCCCGTGCGGGACCCGACCGAGGAGGGCGTGACGACGGGACTCGGCGGCGGCGTGACGCCCGATCTGGACGCCGACGACGCCGAGGCGGAGGCGACGACGGACGCGGAGACGCCGGCCACCGGGGGGAAGCCGGCGGACGACGGCGCCGAGGTGGATCCGGACTCGGGGTCGGAGCCGGCCGTCGAGGCCGACGTCGATCCGGTGTCCGCCCACGAGTCGGAGACCGCCGAGGCCGACCCGTCGCCCGCCCACGACCCGGCGACCGCCGAGGCCGATACCGATCCGTCGCCCAGCGCGGAGGAGGACGACGCGGTTATCCTCGACGACGACGGACCGAGTGTCGACCGGGAGCCCGGGGAGTGGCCCGGTGCCGACGACACCACCGCCGACACCGCCGACGACGCGGAGGAGACGGCGGCCGTCCCGGAGGCCGACGACGGCACGACCGTGGTCGAAGGCGAGGGGTGGCCCGACCCCGAGGGCGAGGACGAGGGATTCGACGCGGCGCCCGGCGACGCGGCGCCGGACGACGTCGCTCTCGACGAGGAGGTGGGGCCCGCCGTCGGGGACGGCACCGCCGCGAACGGGACGACCGAGGCGGCCGGCGGCGCCGCGGGCAAGCAGTTCGTCGCCGCCCAGGAGGTCGAACCCGTCGGCGACGACCGAACGACGGCGGCGGAGACGGAGTTCTTCTGTCCCAACTGTGGTCACGCCCGGGGTGCGGGCGGGTCGTCGATGCGCGCCGGCGACATCTGTCCCGAGTGTCACCAGGGCTACATCGCCGAGCGCGAGCGGTGACGGTCGTCGGGAGGACGAAACTGGTAAACCGTCGCCTTCCGAATCGGACGGCATGAAGGAGTACAAGATGCGTCGCGGGGAAACTCTGGACGAGAACGCGCCGGATCTGAAAGGGACGGTCGAGGAGTACTTCGGCTCGGTCACGGGAACCGAGGAGTACGAAGGGAACGACCTCTTCGTGGTCGGCGAGCCCGACAACCCCGTGTTCGAGCGCATCGTCGCCGGTGCGGCGGAGTACAGCGGCAAGAAGGACAAGCTCGCGGTGCACTTCGAGGAGAAGCCGGCCGCACAGGTCATCGAGGAGGGTCACGCCGACGCCGCCGAGGACGCGGTGAACGCGAAAAACGACTTCCTGCTCGAGGTGACGGGTCGGGACGCCAAATCCCGCCGCGACTCGATGAAACGCTCCGTCGAGGACGACCCCGACGACGTCCCGAACGCCTAGAGCGCCTCCGGAATCCAGCCGCCGTCCACCTCCACGTTCTCGCCGCTCACGTAGTCGCTGTCGGCATCGAGGAAGAAAAAGAGCACCTGCCGCAGGTCGGCGAAGGAGGCCCACCGGCCGCGCGGCGCCTCGTCGGGGAACTCGTCGGAGTTCTCGACGACGTACGGCGAGATGCAGTTGACGGTGATGCCGTCCTCGGTGGTGTCGTTGGCGAGCATCCGCGTGAACATGATGACGCCCGTTTTCGCGACGAGGTAGGGGAAGTTCTTCGGGTAGACCAGCGCCCGCTCGGTGCCCGCGTAGCCGACGTTGACGATGCGGCCGAACTCGGCCTCGCGCATCGCCGGGAGCGCCCGTTTCGAACAGAGGTAGGTGCCGTTGAGGTTCGTCTCCAGCACCCGGTTCCACGTCTCGAAGTCGATGTCCTCCCAGTGGCGGGGCGCGAAGTCGCCGACGTTGTTGACGAGGACGTCGACGGTGCCGAGGTCCGTCTCGACGGCGTCGAACATCGCGTCGACGTCGTCGGGGTCGGTCACGTCGCCCTGTACCGTCGTCGCGCGACCGCTCTCCTCCCTGGCCACCGCGGCCGTCGCCCGCGCCGCCTCGGCGCTCGTGTGGTAGTGGACCGCCACCGCCGCCCCCGCCTCGGCCATCGAGAGGGCCAGTTCGCGGCCGACGCCCTTCGCGCTACCCGTCACCAGTGCGACCCGGTCGGAGAGGTCGGTCGTGAGCATACCCGTGGATGGACGGGGACGCGCAAAGAGATACGGGTCGGCCCGGTCAGATGGCCTCGACCAGTCCCGAGGCCACCGACCGCGCCTTCTCGGCGGCGTCCGCGGAGACCAGCCCGGCGTCGACGGCGGCGTCGAGTTCGTCGTCGTCGACTCGGCGAACCTCGCCGTCCGGTCCTTTCACCACGTCGACGTGGAGGTCGACGTAGCGGACGGCGTCGGGGAAACACTCGACGGGGGTACAGACGTTGACGTACGTCCCCTTGCGCTCCCCGTCCGCGTCGCGGTAGACGGTCGGATACCACCACCGCCCCTCGCGGACCTTCGTGGTCGCCACGTCGCCGGCCTCACGGTCGACGCCGAGGGCGTCGTAGGTGCCGCCGGCGGTCATCTCGCGGCGGAGCGTGAGCGTGCCGTCGGGGTCGCGGTCCGTCACCGCGGCCCGACCGAGGACGATCAGCCGGCCGTCGGGCTTGCCGTGTTCGAGGCGGACGTCGTCGCCGGCGACGGGGCCGAAGGTGTCGGTGACGGCCTCGAAGGGGAACTCCTCGCCCGCCGGTCCCGCGTCGTCGTCCGACAGCGCCTCCACGAGGTCGACCGCGCGGCTCGCGTCCGACGAGGCCGCCTTGACGCGGTGGTGGCCGGTCATGGTCGTCGTCACCGCCCGCCGGTCCGAATCGAGGGCGAAGCGCGCCTCGCGGCCGAACCACACCCACGTCGTCGCCGCGGGTGCGGCCAGCCGACGGACCGGTTCGACCGGGTCGTCCACGGGGAGCGCCTGGGCCCGCTCGACCGCCCGCGAGAGCGCCGCCTCCAGCCGTCCCATGTCGGCGTCGGTCGCCGCGTCGCTCCACCGAAGCCCCCAGCCGTCGGGCGGTTCGATCCCCAGCAGATCCGTCATGCCGGCGAGTTCACGCCCGGCCGCCTCGTCGCGGGTGTCGACGGTCACGCCCGACTCGCCGTGGACGAGCGTCGCCGGTCCCGCCCGCACCCGCAGGTCGGTGTCGAGGACGGGCCGGCGATCGATCCACGGCGCCGCCGGCTCCGCGACGCGGACGCGGCGGTGGTCCCCGACCGCGACGTGGTCGGTGGCGTTGCCGAAGGGGAGAAAGCCCTCCGCGTCGCCGAGGTCACACACGGCTCCGCTCCCCAGCGTCTCGGTCACGCGGGCGTCGAAGACGGCCTCCTTCGGGGCCGCGGCGGGCCACGCGAAAGTGTCGCGGGTCGCGTCCAGGTGCTCGACCGCCGTCGCCACCGCGTCGGGGTCTCCCGTCGCCTCGACGCCCTGCCGGTCCCGGGTCGTCCCGACGTGGACGTCGTACGGGGCCGTCCCGAACGACGCGTCGAACCGGTCGCGGATGGGGTCGGAGGCGTCGACGACGGCGTGATCGGCGTCGAGAAAACGGCGGGTGAGCGCCGTCGTGTAGATGCCACGGATGCGGACGTTCATGCGCGACGCGATCGGCGGCCGGCCGACGGCCGGGCGGGGAGTTCGACGTACATCACACCGGCGCTTGGAGCCGTGGGGTTTTGACTGCGACGGAGACGCCTTACCGCCGCCGTCCCGCCGCCACGAGGCACGCCACGACCCACGTGAGGAGCGCGGGGCCGACGCCGAACCCGGCGCCGTCGCCGGTCGTCTCGGCTCGGTTCGCCCGCTCGGTTGCTCCGGCGGTCCCGCCCGTGGCGCCGGCCGGGGTCGCCGTGGGTGTCGACGTCGGTGTCGCCGCTCCCGCCCCAGCCGAGTCGGGCGTCGGGGTTCCGGCTGGCGCCGCCGTTGCCGTGGGTGCCGTCCCGACTTCGACGGTCCGTTCGTCGTTCGCCTCGGGTATCTCGGCATGGAGCGTGTAGCGGCCGGCGTCGAGGGCGGTTGCGTCGACGGCGGTCCGCCACCGGCCGGAGGCGTTCACCGTGGCGTCGGCGGCGGCGACGGTTCGACTCCCGTCTCGGAGGTCGAGGAGGACGACCGTCCCGTTCTCGCGGTTCGAGGTCCCCGATACGACGAGTCCCCCGTCACGTTCGCGCACCGCCGCGATGCCGACTCGGGGGTCGGCCGCGGTGACGTTCAGTGCGACGAGCCGGTCGTCGACGCCGGCGCCACCGTAGGCGTCGCGGAGGATGGCAATCGCCTCGCGTCGTGTCTCGGAGCCGGAGAGTTCCGCCTCGACGGCCGTCGTCGCATCGCCGTCGGCGCCGAACGTGCCGTCGCGGCCGGCCGTCACGACCAGGAGCCGGTAGGTGCCGGTCTCGTCGAATGCGGTGTAGTCGACGTCGAACCCGTCGTCGTCGTCGACGGACACGTCCCGGGAGTCGACCGCGCCGCGTGGTCCGACGACGTGGAGGCGGACGGTCTCGGCCGGCCCGGGTGCCCGGCCCGTGATCCGTACGTCGTCGTCGGTGCCGGTGGCGGCGTACGACCGCGAGACCGACGCCGACGGCGACGGATCGACCGTCCGGACGGTCGTGGTGCCGCGGTCGTCGACGTCCTCGACCGTCGATTCGGACAGACGGGTGGTCGATCCCAGGCGGTCGTCGCCGGGGTCGGGGAGTGCGACGATCCGGTACCGTCCCGGGACGGTCAGGACCGAACGGGTGTCGAGGTCGACGGTCCACGAGCCGTCGTTGCGGACGCGTGCCTCCGCGAGTTCGTCGTCGTCCTCGTACAGCGGGGCGTACTCGCCGCCGACGGCGGCGTACAGCTTCACATCGTCGGCGCCGCGGGCCGTCCCCGAGACGGTCACCGTCTCGCCGACCGCCAGTGTCGACCGTGCGGGCGTCACCGAGACGTCACGGTCGGCCACCGTGAGCGGCACCGTCGCCTCGTCGTCGGCCGTGGCGTCGCGTGCCACCGCGACGTCGTGGTCGCCCTCGGCGAGTCGGTCCGTCCCGATTTTCACCCGAGCGAAGCCGTCCTCGTCGAGGGAAACGACGGCGTAGATGACGTTGGCCGCGTCGTCGGCGTCGACGAACACCAGTCCTTCGGCCCCGCCGAAGACGGCGTTCGCGGTGGGGACCGTCACCGACTGGCCGTCGCGCAGGGCGTCGCCCGACAGTCGGACGTACCGGGTCGCGCCCGGCGCGCCGCTCACCGTCGCTACCGTCGACTCGCCGTGGACGACGCGCGTCCGACTCAGCGAGACGGTGCGGGCTTCGGGACGGATTCGCACCGTCGTCGATCCGTTTACGTGATCGAGGTCGGTAGCGCCCTCGACCCTGATCGTGTAGGTGCCGGTCGAGAGCTCCGAGACGTCCATGGTGACCGTCCCGTCGTCGCTCGCGACCGTCGGATCGTCGACGAGTTCGCCGGTGAGGTTCAGCCCGTCACCGTCTTCGACGGTCACCCTCGCCTCGTCCGCCGCCGCGAAGTCGAACGTCGGATCGACCGTGAGCGTCCCGACGCTCCGTGGCACGGACGACCCGGACACCTCGGTGCCGGACGCGGTGTCGCCGACGTAGAGTTCGACGGCCGTCACGTTCGGGCGATCGACCGAGAAGGCGCGGGGGCCGCCGGCCGCGAACGCGTAGGTGCCGGCGGTGAACCCGTTGCCCAGGGACACGTCGGCGGTGGCGGCGTCGTCGACGGTCGCGACCCCACCCTCGGCGTCGCCACCGACGCCGTAGAACCGGTCGTCCTCGCCCGCCCGCGCCGCGCCGTCGAGTCCCGTCAAGTCTACGTCCTCCTCCCCAAGGTAGAGCGTCGAGCCCGCGGTCGTGACGCTCCGGTCGCTGTCCGTCGCGGTGGCGGTGACGGTGCCGACCGTCCCGCTGGCGTCGGTGGTCCCGTCGCCGTCGGCGTCGACCGTCGCCGTCACCTCGTGGTCCCCCGTGCGACCGACGGCGACGCCGTCGACGGACACGGAGACGGATACCGTCTCCGTGGCGATTCCGCCGTCGTCGTCCCACGAGACGACGACCGCGTTCGTCCCCGCGTCGACCGTCGCCGTCACGCCGGTCGCGTTCGGCGTCGTCGCCGACGCCGTCGTCGTCGCCCCCGAGAGATCGAGCGCCGCCGGCGCGCTCACGGTGACGTTCGCGCCCGTCGTTCCGTCGCCGGTGTTCACCCCGGTCGCGTTCACGGAGAGGTCGACCGTCGTGGTTGCGCCGGTAGAGACGGCCGTCGGCGAGACGTTCGCCTCCCCGAATCCGACCCCCGCGCCCGCCGCCGGGACCGCCACGAGCACCAGGGCGGTGAGTCCGACGACCGGGAGCGTCCCGCGACGGTCGATCATCGGCGGCACCCGACGGCGAGCAGTATCGAAAGCACCGTGATGAGCGCCCCGAAGCCGGGCGCGCTCCCGGACGTCGATGGCGTATCCGTTCGCGCGGCGGTCGGGCTTCGGGCCGTCGACGCCACGCCGTCGGGTGTCGCCGTCGGGGTCGTCGTCGCCGTCGCCGTCGCCGTCGCCGTCCGGTTCGTCGCCGCCGTGGCGTCCGGGTCGTCGACGGCCAACAGGAGCGTCGGGAAGCCGGTCGTCCGGGCCTCGTAGACGATGGTGTCGTCGGTAGCGTTCGCTGCCGTCTCGTTCGTCGCCGTCCCGTTCACCCGCGTCGTCCGCAAGGGCACCCAGTCGCTTCCGTTCTCGCTCCCGCCCTCACCCTCGCCCGCGCGATAGAGCGTGACCGTCTCCGGATCGGCCCCGTCGAGACGGCTCCGGTTCACGGCTACCCGGAGCCTCAGGTGGTCGACGTCGTTCGCGAAGATGCCGTTCCCGGAGAGACGCATCGACTCCAAGGCGCGGGTGCCGTTCGGCGCCGTGTGGTTCCCGCCGTAGCGCAGTCGGAGTTCGAACGTCGGGTTCACGGTCGCGAGCGTGACGTTCGCCGCGCGCACGTCTGCGGTCACGTTCTCGCGGGCGGGGAGGGCGAACCCCACCTCGTTCGCGCGGCCGACGTTCGACGCCCGCAACTGGACGCTCCCGTCGGCGAGGCGCTCGGCCGTCGTCCCGCGTTCTCCGTCGAGTGCCTCCCGGTCGATCCGCCCGCGGATCTCGGTCTCGTAGGCCTCCGGGTGGAGGACGCGAACGAGGTCGAGGATGGCGTCGACGATCCGTGGCGCCGGCTGGCTGATCTCGTTCGCGTCGAGGACGACCGCGTTGCCCTCCCGGTAGGCCGTCGTGCCTTCGTAGACCCCGCCGGGACCCGACGGTACCGTCGCGCGGTCGTACTCGTCGCTGTTCAGGACGAACCACGCGGGATCGGTCTCGACGACGACCTCGGGGCTGACGGCGAAAAAGCCGGACGTGAGGCCGTCCGCGTTCGCCCCGGCGTTCTCGGCCGCGATGTTGTTCCCGCCGGCGGTTTCGATCACCTCGTGGACGAACGTATCCTCGCCGGCGGTGAACCCGAAGAAGGTGTAGAAGACGTCGGGGCGTTCCACGTCGTCGACCGCCCCCTCGACGACGTCGAGTTGCCGTTCCATCTCGTCGGCGCGGGAGTCGGCACGTTCGCAGGCACCCACCAGATCACCAGTCAAACGCGTCTTCTCGACGATGTCGTCCAAGTCCTCGGCCGCCTCGAACTGGTACACGGTCAGTCCCCCGTTTCGGAGCTGTGACACGACCGAGTCGTCGATGGTGTTCGGCGCGAGAACGAGGTCGGGATCCAGGGCGAGGGTCTGCTCGACCGTCGCGTCGCTGTTGCCGGTTCCGATCGACGCCTTCTCGTCCGCGCCGGGGAGGTAGTCGGCGTACGTCGAGACGCCGACCACTGCGTCCCAGGCGTCGATTTCGTACATCGTCTGGGCGGCGCTGGGGTTCAGCGTCACCACCGTCTCGGGGTCGGCGGACACCGTCACGTCCGTCCCCGTCGCGTCCGTCCGCGTCAGGGGGAACTCGCACTCGTCGGCGGCTGCTGCGGTCCCGACGCCCGCCGGACCGAGTCCCGCGAGGACGACGAGCGCGGCGAGCACACAGCCTCGCGCGTTCATATCCCTTTCCAACGGGTCAACCCTCATTTATCCACCGAAAGTTCGGTTGTTCTCAGCGACGGGCTTTCGGCCGCCGCGCCCGTCACCCTCGTATGGCTTCGACGTTCGACGCCGACCCCCCGACCCGAGTGCGGCGCGTGTTCGAGCGCCACGCGGCGACCGGCCTCCACCACGGCGCGCAGTTGGCGGTGTACGACGGGACGGACCTCGTCCTCGACCTGGCGACCGGGACGGTCGGTCCCGACGGCCCGGAGACGACGCCGGACCGCCGGCACGTCCTCTTCTCGTGCACGAAACCGTACGCCGGGATCTGTCTCCACCACCTCGTCGAGCGCGGCCGCCTGGCCTACGACGACCCCGTTCGCGACCATTGGCCGGGGTTCGCGGACCCCGGCACGGAGAAGGCGACGGCGACGGTTCGGCACGTCCTCAGCCACCAAGCCGGCCTGCCGTACGGTCCCCTCGACGACGACCCGGATCGGTGGACCGACTGGGCGGACGCCGTCGCGGCGATGGAGGCCCTCGACACCCGATTCCGTCCGGGGTCGACCGCCGCGTACCACGCGCTCACCTACGGCTTCCTCGTGGGCGAACTCGTCAGACGTGTCGGCGGCCAGCCGGTCGACGCCTACGCCCGCGAACACGTCTTCGAACCGCTGAGCATGGTCGACACCTCGATCGGTCTGCCGGACGGCGACCCCGACGACGTCGCGACGCTCGCCGGCTTCGAACCGGGCGAGCGCTGCCGGGACGTCGGCGTGGGACTGGAGGGCAGCGCTGCCGAGGCCGCGGCGCTGTTCAACCGCGAGTCGATCCGCCGGGCGGTCGTCCCGGCGGCGACCGGCGTGGGCACCGCCCGCGACATGGCGCGCTTCTACGCCTGCCTCGTCAACGGCGGTACCCTCGACGGGACGCGACTGCTGTCGACCGACACCGTCGAGACGGCGACGAGCGTCCACGCCGACGTCGAGACGGACGGGACGATGGGGGTACCGCGGCGGTACGCGCTCGGCTTCGAGCGGGCCGGGACCGCGTGGGACAAGTACGGCACGCTCGCGCCGGGGACGACGTTCGGCCACGGCGGCCTGGGCAGTATCGTCGGCTGGGGTGACCCCGACTCGGGGGTGGCGATGGCCTACGTCACGAACGGCATCCGCGACGAGGTCGAACACGGCCAGCGGGCGAACGCGATGGCCGACGCGGTGCGCCGGGCGTTCGCCTGATCCTCGGGACTAGTCGTCGCTCGCCGCCTTCGCGGGCTTGCGCCGGTCCGACCGCGGCCCCGTCAGGTCGACGTCGGGGAGCAGGTCGCGCAGGTAACGACCGGTGTGGGACGCGTCGTCGCGGGCGACCGACTCGGGGGTCCCGCGTGCGACCACCTCGCCGCCGCCCTCGCCACCCTCCGGGCCGAGGTCGATCACGTGGTCGGCGTTTTTCACGAGGTCGAGTTCGTGTTCGATGACGACCACCGTGTTGCCGGCGTCGGCGAGGCGGTGGAGCACCTCGACCAGTTTGCGTTCGTCCTCCGAGTGGAGGCCGGTCGTCGGTTCGTCGAGCAGGTAGAGCGTCTCGCCGGAATCCTTCTTCCCCAACTCCTCGGCGAGTTTCACCCGCTGGGCCTCGCCGCCGGAGAGCGTCGTCGACGGCTGGCCCAGTCGCATGTAGCCGAGGCCGACGTCCCGCAGGAGTTCGAGGCGCCGGCGGATGCCGGGGTTGGCCGAAAAGAAGTCGAGGGCCTCGTCGACCTCCATTCCCAGGACGTCGGCGATAGTCTTGCCCTTGTAGGTGACGTCGAGCGTCTCGTCGTTGTACCGGTCGCCGTCACACTCCTCGCAGGGGACGTGGACGTCCGAGAGGAAGTTCATCTCGATTTTGACCGTTCCCTGGCCGCCACACTCCTCGCAGCGGCCGCCCTTGACGTTGAACGAGAACCGGCCCTTGTCGTAGCCTCGCTGGTTCGCCAGGTTCGTCTCCGCGAAGAGTTCACGGACGTGATCGAAGACGCCGGTGTAGGTGGCGGGGTTCGACCGCGGCGTCCGGCCGATGGGCGACTGGTCGATCAGCCGCACCGTCTCGACCGCCTCGTACCCCTCGATTGCGTCGTGGTCGCCGGGGTCGACGGAGGTGTTGTCGTTCATCTCCCGGGCCAGCCCCTTGTAGAGCACGTCGTGCATCAGGGTGGATTTCCCGGATCCGGAGACGCCCGTGATGGCGACGAACTGCCCGAGCGGGACCTCGACGTCCACGTCGGCGAGGTTGTGCTGGCGGGCGCCGCGGATCGTGAGCGTCCCGTCCCCGGGGTCGCGCCGTTCGTCCGGAACCGGAATCTCCCGGCGGCCGGCGAGGTAGTCGCCGGTGATCGACTCCTCGGAGTCGACGACGGTGTCGAAGTCGCCCTGGACGACCACCTCGCCGCCGCGCCGACCCGGTCCCGGACCCATGTCGATGATGGAGTCGGCCCGGCGCATCGTCTCCTCGTCGTGTTCGACGACGAGGAGGGTGTTGCCCAGGTCGCGGAGCCCCTCGAGCGTGTCGAGCAGGCGGTCGTTGTCGCGCTGGTGGAGGCCGATGGAGGGCTCGTCGAGGACGTAGAGTACGCCCACGAGCCCCGAGCCGACCTGGGTGGCGAGGCGGATGCGCTGGGACTCGCCGCCGGAGAGGGTCGACGCCTCGCGGTCCAGCGTGAGGTACTCGAGGCCGACCTCCGCCATGAAGCCGAGGCGGGCCCGGATCTCCTTCAGGATCTCCTCGGCGATGGTGCGCTCGCGCTCGGTCAGGCTCGACTCCAGCCCCTCGAAGTGATCGAGCGCGTCCGCGATGCTCATGCGGTTGACCGCGGTGATGGCCGTCCCGTCGACGAGGACGGCCCGCGAGGAGGGTTTGAGGCGCGTCCCCTCGCACTCGGGGCAGGTGGTGACGGCCATGAACTCCTCGATGTGATCGCGGGTGTTGTCCGAATCCGTCTCCACGTGCCGGCGTTCGAGGTTGCCGATCACGCCCTCGAAGGGTTCCTCCTTCCGGCGGACGCCGTTCTTGGTCGTCCACTTGAACAGGACGTCCTCGTCGGTGCCGTAGAGGAAGGCGTCCTGGACCGACTCGTCCAACTCCGCGAACGGCGTGTCGACCGAGACGTCGAAGTGGCGGGCCAGCGAGTCGAGCTGTCGGCGGTAGTACGACCGGTTGTAACTCCAGGGCTCGAAGACGTCCTTCAGCGGCTTGCGCTCGTCTTGCACCACGAGATCCGGGTCGACCTCCTTCGTGTTGCCGATCCCCTCACACTCCGGACAGGCGCCGTGTGGGCTGTTGAAGGAGAAACTCCGGGTTTCGATCTCCGGGATGTCGATGCCGCAGTGGGTGCAGGCCAGGGCCTCGGAGAACTCGACGACGAGCCGATCCGGGACGCCCTCGGCTTCGTCCGTGCCGTCCGCCTCGGCGTCGGCCAGGTCGCCCGTCGACCGCGCCGTCGATCCGCCGAGTTCGACGCCGGCGGGCGGGTCGGGGAGGATCACCTTGAGGACGCCGCCCGCCTCCGCCAGGGCCGTCTCGACCGAGTCGACGATCCGCGAGCGGGCGTCGGGGTCGATCTTCACCCGGTCGACTACCACGTCGATCGTGTGGTCGTAGTTCTCGTCGAGGTCCGGGCGGTCCATCGTGAGGTCGTAGGGCTCGCCGTCGACCTCGACACGGCTGTAGCCCTCGCTCACCAGGTCGTCGAAGCGGTCCTCGAAGGCGCCCTTCTGATCGCGGACGACCGGGGCACAGAGCTTCGCTTTCGTCCCCTCGGGCAGTTCGAGGAGGCGCCGGACCATCTGGCCGGCGCTCTGTTCGCCCACCTCGCGGCCGCACTCCGGACAGTGGGGCGTGCCGACGCGGGCGTACAACAGGCGGAGGTAGTCGTGGAGCTCCGTGACGGTGCCGACCGTCGACCGGGGGTTGTTGGCGGCGTTCTTCTGGTCGATGGAGATGGCCGGCGAGAGCCCCTCGACGCTCTCGACCTGTGGTTTGTCCATCTGGCCCAGGAAGTTGCGCGCGTACGCGGAGAGGGACTCGATGTAGCGGCGTTGCCCTTCGGCGTAGACCGTTTCGAAGGCGAGCGACGACTTGCCCGACCCGGAGAGCCCGGTGACGACGCTGAACTCCTCGCGGGGGATACGGACGTCGAGGTCCTTGAGGTTGTGTTCCTCGGCCCCGCGAACCTCGATGTAGTCCTTGCTCATCTACGCGCGACTGGGGGCCGGACCGCCGAAACCCTGTCGGTTCCGGCGGTCGCGACGGGGGCGGCAGGATCGTCAGCCGGCGTCCGGGCGTCCCCGGCCGGTGGACGGACCTCCCGTCATACTATCGGCTGTAACTGTTTCAAGAGCTGCGCCACTCGGGGGTGGCGCAGCTCTTGATCGACTTACAGCCGGCAGTATCAGGAGAGCTTCTCGCGGCTGATCTTCACACCGGTCGGCGTGACGACCACTTGGTCGTCCTCCTTGACGACCACGTCGCCGTCGACCTCGCGGGCGACCTGCCGGAGGTCCTCCAGCACCCGGTCGACCACGCTGTCGCTCGGGCTCATCCGCGTGATGTCCGCGACGACGAGGTCGCCGTCGTAGACGGCGTCCTTGATCGCCATCGCGTCGCGCTGTTCGCTGATCTCCGCGAAGTGGACGCTCATCCCCGCTTCGGCTCGCGCCGTGTCGAAGTCGTCGAGGCTCAGTTCGACGTAGTCCTCGGTGCTGTGACTCTCGCCCCCGCCGAGGATCTTGCTCATGATGCCCATAGTACGTACAGGCACCACCGCCTCATTAGTTCTTGCGTCAGACGGACGGCGACGGCGGACTTTTCACCGCGGCGCCCACGCCTTGGCCCGTGACCTACAGCATCTGCGTCCGGGAGCGCGTTGAGGGGGAGAGGGACACCCCCCGCTACCGGTTCGGCGTCGCGGCCGCCGCCCGTCTCCCCGCGGTGGGGAGCGTCTGCCCGCACGCCGGCGACCACGGCGCCGTCGCGACGGCCGGCCTGACCGACCCCGGGGTCGGGGAGCGGTGTCTCGCGGCCCTCGCGGCCGGCGACCCCATCGACGCAGCGCTCGCCGACGCGACGGCCGACGGCGCGGGCCGGCAGATCCACGGCGTCGACGCCGCGTCGACCGCCGCCCACACCGGCGCCGACTGCCGGCCGGTCGCGGCCCACCGGACGGCCGACGCCTACACCGCCGGCGGCACGTCGCTCACCGACGAGGCGACACTGGAGGCCATGGTACGGGGATACCGCGAGAACGAACGCGACGCGCCGCTCGTCCGGCGCCTGCTCACCGCGCTCGCGGCGGGGGAGCGGGCGGGCGGCGACCGCCGCGAGGAACTGCCAGTCGGGAGCGCCGCCGTCGTCGTCTCGACGCCCGACGGCGGGGAACCGCTGTATCACGACCTGCGGGTCGACGCCAGCGATTCGCCGGTCGCGGACCTGCGCGAGACCTACCGGCGGGCCAGGCGGGGATACGAGGCCGCGCTGGAGCGATACGATCCTCAGACCGAGAACTCGTAGAGGTCGTCGCCGACGTGGTGGACCGACTCGACGACCTTCCCCGAATCGCCGACCATGTCCGCGCCGGATTCGAACGCCCGCCCGACGGCGAGCGCCTTGCCGTGGGTCTCCTCGGCGATCACGACCAGGTCGCCGGCCGCGATGGCGTCGTCGGCGTCGACGATGCCCGGGCGCATCACGTCGGCGCCGTCGCTGACGAACTGAACGGCGCCGGCGTCGACGGTGACGACCCGGCGTTCGGGCGGGTAGGCGTTCGCTCCCCGCACCGTCAGGAACGGCTCGTCGTCGACGACGAAGACCGCCGGCTCGCCGTCGACGAGGACGAGGTCGAACTCGGTACCGACGAGGTCGACACGCTCGAACGCGTCGCCGTCGACTTCGACTCCGAGCGCGTCCTCGATCGTCGCGGTCAGCTCCCCGATCTCGTCGCTCCGCAGGTGGTGGCGGGATTTGACCTCCATGCTGGGGTCTGGGACCGCTCGGTCCATAAGTCGCCCGTTCCGTCGATGAATTTTTATAGTATTGTGTTTTATTCCCAATATGGAACATCAATGTGATCGGTTCGTCCGCAGGTTCGCCGGTGTCGTCGTGCTCATCGGATTCCTGCTCGGCTGGTTCGTCAACGAGTGGTTCTTCCTCATCGACGCGTTCGCGGGAGCGAACCTGATTCAGAGCACGTTCACGGGGATCTGTCCCCCCCGACGAGCGTGTCGGCGCTGGCGTTCGAACGCGTAGATTCCACGTGGTGAGGAGGGTCGGCGCTACTCGTCGGCGACGGACGCGAGGACCCGCTCGAAACGCTCGCGCACGTCGTCGGCGAGGTGATCGAAGTCGGCGTCGTCAACGACGCCGAGAAGGGTCGTCGGATCGACCGCACTGACGCCGACCGTCCCGTCGTCGGTCTCGTAGACGACGACGTTACACGGGAGGAGCGCCCCCAGTTTCGTCTCCTCGCCGAGGGCTTCGTGTGCCAGAGCGGGGTTGCACGCCCCGAGGATCCGGTACTGCCGGAACGTCTCGTCCAAGTCCAGCTTTTCAGCGAACGCCGCCCGGACGTCGATGTCACAGAGGACGCCGAACCCCTCTTCCGAGAGGGCGGCTTCCGTCCTGTCGACGACGTGATCGAAGTCCCCGGACAGCTCGATATCCATAGTATAGGACATAACAATCAATACTGTCTCGCGTGGTTTACCGGTTGTGGTCCGAACACTTCGAACGTCCGTCACGCGTCGGACGTGTAACAAACGCTAAGTGGGCGTGGTGCCTGGCCTCGACTATGTGGCGCTCGGGATCGGACGGCGGCGCGGACGGGAAGACGGTCGTCTGCATCGCGTGTGGATCCTCGCTCCGTCGGTCCGACGCCCGCGAGTACGACAAGGAGGGGGATCGCTGGAGCCGACGGGGCAAGGACTTCGAACACCTCTGTAAGGAGTGCTACCGGAACCTCTGTCACCAGCCGCGGGACGAACTCGAGGCGTTGCTCGTCGACATCGCGGACGACGAGGAGCTCTCGCGAAGCGACTTTCTGGAGCGGTACTACGGTGCCGTCGAGGAGCGATACGGCTCGGCCGAGGGTCCCGAATCCTGACCGCACGGCCCCGATCCCTCGCCCGACACGTCTAACTACCCGTCACGTGTACCTCGGGGCATGACGAACGACGCGCAGGCCGAGGCCGGGACGGCCGAGGGCCAGGGTCCCGTCGAGATCAGCCCGGCCGAGGCCAGGCAGTTACAGGAGAAACGCGAGGAGTTGTTCGAGGAGTTCGAGATCCGGGACGCGTTCCCGCGGGAGGTGCTCCGCGAGGCCGAGGAGCGAACCGACGGCGTCCAGGCGGAGATCGAGGCCGAACTCGACGAGCGGCGCGACCTCCGGGAGCTGACCGCGTGGACGACCGACCCCATCGACGCTCAGGACTTCGACGACGCGATCAGCGTTCGGGAGGAGGAGGACGCCTACCGGCTGTGGGTACACATCGCCGACGTCACCCACTACGTCCACCCCGACTCGGCGATGTGGGAGGAGGCGGTCCAGCGGGGCAACACCGTCTACCTCCCCGCCTACACCGTCCACATGCTCCCGCCGACGCTCGCGGAGACGGTCTGTTCGCTCGTCCCCGACGAGGACCGCCTCGCCCACACCGTGGAGATGGAACTCGATCCCGAGACGCTCTCCTTCGAGGAGATAGACATCTACAAGTCCGTCATCCGGAGCGACGAACGCCTCACCTACGGCGAGTGCGAGACGCGACTGGAGGACCCCGACGCGCCGCTCCACGAGGAGAACGTCCTCGCCTTCGAACTCGCCGACCGGATGCACGAACAGCGCAAGGAGGACGGCTCGCTCGTCCTCAACCCGCGTCGGGACCGCGCGCACACCATCATCGAGGAGTGCATGCTGAAGGCGAACAAGGCCGTCACCCACGACTTGATGTGGAACCGCGGCGTCGAGGCGATGTATCGCGTCCACCCACAACCGACGCCCGATCAGTGGAACGACGCCCTCCGAGAGATCCAGGAACTCGACGGCGTCTCCATCCCCACCGACAAGTGGGACGACCCGCGCAAGGCCGTCAACGGCGCGCTGGAGACCGCCCCCGATCGGATGCTCTCGAAGATCCAGCGCGCCGTGTTGAAGGTGATGCCCCGCGCGAAGTACATGAACGACCCCTTCGGCGGCCACCACGCGCTCAACTTCGACATCTACGGCCACTTCACCTCGCCCATCCGGCGGCTCTCCGATCTCATCAACCACTGGATCGTCCACGAGAACGACGTCCCCGAGGACCTGATCGCGCTCTGTGACCGCGCCTCCGACCGACAGAAGGACGGCGAGACCGTCGAGCGCCTCTACAAGGGGTTCATGGAGGAGATCGGGCTCGACCCCTACGCGGTGAACAACCGCGGTGTCGTCACCGTCGACGACGACGGCACCGTGGTGGACGAGGAGGGACTGCCCCCCGAGGACGACTGATCGGCCGACGCCCCCAGTTCTCGACGCCGAAAATCGGGGCGGTACCTTTGTATGCCGATCGGCCGTCGCATCGGCCAGCCGTCGAGTCGGATCGACCACGCATCGTCCCGACCCCGACGGCCCCTTTCGTACCATGGTGGGGCGGGTCGCCCCGCCCCGAACGCCACACAGCGTCGCCACTCGGCGTGGATCGGCGGCGCGTCTCCCCGACGACCCCGTCGACGGCGTGAGGGGGAGACTGGGGCGAGGCCCCGAGACTCACGCCGTGATCGCCGCGTGTGGGACACGGGGCGGGCCCCGGCCCCTCGACGGGCGCCGGGAGCCACCGGTGTATGCACCTTCCTGATAATAAATGTACGATTCTGCCGCCGATCGGCACGGATCGTCGGCCGCATCGGCGGCTCAGCCCTCCCGGACCCATCCCGGCGTCTCGACGGCTGTCTCGCCCAGACGCGTGTGTTCGTACCGATACCGGAGGGTTCCGCCCGTGTAGGTCACCGTCGTCTCGAGTTCGAGGATTCGCCCGTCCGCCGCGACGACGACGGTTCCGGAGCCGTTCGTCCCGGCGCCGTAGGTGTTCGAGACGGTGTTGTCGTGGACGCCCGTGACGTCGTAGACGAACGCGGTGGTGCCGTTGCGCTCGACGGTCCGCTCGTGTTCGAGTTCGTAGAGGAGGAGCTGCGACAGCAACACCCGCCGATCGATCGACTGGGCGACCCGGTAGAACTCCGCGTTCGACTGCCCCACGAGCGTCTCGTTCCGGACGCTCCACTGCGAGAACGTGCCGTCCTGCAGGAACACCTCCCGGTGGTCGTCCCTCCCCCGGATCGACGCGTACAGCCGTCCCGTCTCCGTCTCGTACGCCATATCGAGGGTGGTCTCGTTGGCGGGTCCGTCCCCGGTGTCGACCTGTCGGGATCGGTACCGAACCGTCGTCGAGGGCCCGGTGAGGGCGGCCCGGTAGTGCGTGTCGAGGGCGACCGTCGCGTTCTCGACGCCCGCTGCGGACCACCCCTCGGGATAGGACGGCTCGCCGGGTTCCGCGTCGCTTGACGTCGTGGATCCGGGCGTTTCGGTGGTCGCCGGCGTCTGCGTCGGCGCCGGCGACGTCGTCGGCGACGCCGCGTCGCCGCCCGGCCCGAAGCCGGAACACCCCGCGAGGAGGACGAACGCCACGACCGCGAGCGTCCGCAGTGACGTGTGACCCATATCCCACATCGCGTGGGTGACGCTCATCATCCCTGCGGTTCGCCCGATGGGTCACCCTCGGTCGCGCCGAGTGCCCCACCGAACCCCGCCGTAGACGACGAGCGCGGCCGCCGTGACCCCCAGTCCGACGGCGATTCGGAGCATCAGCAGTTCGGCCGGCGACGTGACCACCGGCGCCGACTTCACTCGGACGAGGTACACCCGCGCGAGCGCCCCCTCGGCGAGTGCGGGGGCGAGAAACCCACCGAGGCTGACGGTGCCGACGGCGAGGGCCGCCCACGGATCCGTCGCCCGCGACCGTCCGTGACGCGCGGCATCCCGGTAGACGAGCCACGCGACGATGGGTGCGACGAGTACCCCGAGACCGATCACGAGCGCGGACACGGTCTTCCCTCCGTCCCCCCGGCGATAAACGCCACGATGCCGCCCGTTCCCGCGTCGACGGCGCGGAGACGTCCCCTCCGCGCTATCCGAGCCAGCGGTCGTAGGCGTACAGGCCGCCCCCGGCCAGTAGCAGGACGACACCCAGTGCCGCGACGCCGAGGCCGACGACGAACCCGGCGAATCCGGGGCCGAAGTCGTCGACGTGGCCGACGACGTGGATGCTATAGAGGGTCCCATCCTTCCGGATCGCGGTCGGAAGCCGGTCGACGTAGGGGTCGTTCACCCGCGGCCGGTACTCGCCCTCGTTCAGCACGGCGTCGACGGTGCGTCGCTCGGCGGCCGAGAGCGTCTCGTAGCGGGGCGCCCGCTCGGCCGTGGCGTCGGCGACGACGGAAAGCGGGACGGGATCGGCCGCGACCGTCGAGCCGTCCCCCTCGACGGTCAGGCGGTAGTACCCCTCCGTCCCGGCGTCGCTGTCGCGGACGAAGGCGTACTCGTCGTCGATGGCTCGCAGATCCGCACGGACGCGCTCGTCCGGCGCCGTGGCCGACCCGTTCGCCATCGCCGTCTCCAGCGTGCGGCGCGTGGCGTCGGGCGCGCGGTACTCGTCGCCGTACCGCGTCGTGAGCTGATAGTCGGCGACCGCGACCTCGTGGCCGTACCGGTCGACGAACCGCGTCCGGTCGGACTCGTTCGCGAGGTCGATCGGTTCGGCGGCGTACACCTGTGCGGTCCGTTCGGGCGGGGACGTGGCCTCCGCTGCCCAGCCGAGGTACTGCGGTGCCGGGAGACAGAGCATCCCGACGACGAGCAACAGGAGGGCGACTCGGCGGCGGTCCATCGATGAGGCTTCACCGCGTCGCGCGATGAGTCTTGCGTGGCCGGTCCCGGCGACGCGCCACGCCTTTCGGGACGTTAATGAACGGCGCGTTCGGGGATCCACCGACGCGAGTGACGTACTTCGATTCGATCGGTCTCCTCCGGGACCGCGAGTTCGCCGCCCTGGCCGGCACGGCCTTCGCCCGGAGCCAGGCGTACTCGACGATCCTGATCGCGCTCGCCCTCTACGCCGACCTCTTCGGCACCTCCGGGTTCGTCGAGGGGCTGTTCGGCACGGCCTTCGCCCTCGTCCAGTTGCTCGTCGTGCTCCCCCTCGGGCGGGCGGTCGACACCGGCAACGCGAAGCGGTATCTGCTGGCGGGCTTTCTGATCAACGTCGGCGTCTTCGTCGGGTTCGCACTGGTCGACTCCGCCGTCCACGTCGTCCTCGTGCGCACGCTACAGGGGTTGGGCGCCAGCATCCTCTGGATCACCGGGACGACCGTCGTCGGCGACATCAGCCCCGACGCCCAGCAGGGGCGGTGGCTCGGTTCGTACAACCAGTTCGCCTCCCTCTCGTCGCTGGCCGGCGACCTGCTCGGCGGCTACCTCCTCTATGCCTACGGCTTCACCGCGACGTACGCCGTCCTCTCGCTCATCACGCTCGGCGCCTTCCTCCTCGTCGCGCTCTTCCTCCGCGACGATCCGGGCGGGCGAAAGGACCCCGACGAGTCGACCGGGATCGGCACCTTTCGATCCCTGCTCGGGCTCCCGATGTTGCGCGCGCTCGTCGGGTTCCGCTTCGTGTTCAGCTTCGGCAAGATGGCGGTCATCGTCTTCCTGCCCATCTACGCCCGCACGGGCTTTGGCCTCTCGGCCTTTGCCATCGGCTGGATCATGGCCGGCGGCAAGCTCACCAAGGCGCTCACACAGGGGGTGGTGGGAAACCTCACCGACCGCGTCGGCCGCGAACACCACTTCGTCGTCGTCGGTGCCTTCCTGTACGCGCTCGGGACCGCGATCATCCCGCTCGCGGCCCACTTCGAGGGGCGGATCGACCCCGTCGCCGTCTCGCTTCTCGGGGACACACAGCGCCTCGGCGGTGCCTTCTTCACGCTCTTTGCCGCCTTCTCCGTGCTCGGCCTCGGGGACTCCGTCCGCCTGCCCGCGAGCATGTCGCTGTTCGTCGACGAGGGCGACCGGTTCGACTCCGTCGCCAGCGCCATGTCCCTCCGCTCGCTCTCCTGGAAGACCGGCCAGGTCGTCGGTCCCGTCCTGATCGGGTCGACCATGGACTTTGTCTCCACCGAAGCCGGGTTCGTCCTCGCCGCGGGCTTTCTCGCCGTCGCGACGGCCGTCTTCGCCGTCACCGCGCGGCGAGCCCACCCGCGAGACGAGCCCGGAACGGAGCCACTGCCGGACTGACCCCGACGCCGACGCCCCCCGCCGTGGGACAGACACTTGCCCCTCCCTCCCGTACCGCGGGCGATGACCGACCAGTTGGTGACGGCCGGGATCGATCGCTGTCGACGGGCCGCCCTGTCAGTCACCCGTCCGGCGGACAGCGGGAAGCCACCCGCCATCGCACGGCCGGGCACCGACGGGACCCCGGACTCCGCCGGCCCGGTCGCCGACCTCGCGACCGACGGGCGGCCGGTGGCAGTCGAGCCCATCCGGGACCCCTCGCCGACGCTCGTGCTGTCGCGTCTCTGGAACGACCGTCGACACGGGCGGGCGGCGCTGTTCGTCGTCCCCGACCGCGGGACGGCCGAGCGCGTCGAGGCGCTCCTCGCCGCCCCTGCCGGCGTCCGAACCGTCGACGACTGCGGCCGAACGTTCCACACCGGCCCGGATCGGGTGCCCCTCGCCGAGGGCGGATACGCCGCCGTGCCCACCGGGACCGACCTCCGGTGGCGGGAGTCGACCACCGCCCGGGCGATGAGCGGGATCCGGGTCGACGCCGACCGCCCCGCGCTCCCCGACGAGCCGACGACCGACGCCGGCGGTCCGTGGCTCGAACTGCTCGCCGACGACGACGTGCTGGTCCGTCTCGACGGCGTCGGCGCCCTCGACTGTCCCGCCCGCGAGCGCTTTCCCTACGCCTACGCGCGGGACCGCGACAAACAGATCCGCGTCGTCGACTTCGCCGGGCGTCCCGTCCAGCGCTACCCCGGCATCGGGGCGATGCGTGACGGCGGCTTCCGCCCAGTCCCCGCCCCCCTCGTCCCCGAGCACATGTTCGACGCCCCCGTCGACGGCCACTGGGCCGTCGTCGTCGCCGACGAGGAGACGGCCCGGCCGTAACCACGCTCAGTCGTCGACGAAGTACGCGGGCCGCAAAAGCCGATCCGTGATGTCCGTGGGGTCCGCCGCCCCGCACCGCGGACAGGCGTGTGGCACCGTCGGTGTCGCGCTGACGGTGTCACACGCCTCGCAGGCGACGTACCGCAGGCCGAGCATACCGACTCTCGGGCCGCGCCGCGCAAAAGCGTGTCCACCGCGGGGCCACCACCCCGAACCGTGATACGCCTCCCGACCCACGTACGGTCGATGGTCTCGCTTCGCACCCGCCTCCGGTTGCTCTCGGCCCTCGGACTGCTCGCCGGCCTCACCCACCTGCTCCTCGCCGGCCGACTCCTGGCGACGGCCCGCTGGGGGTACGACCGCCTCCTCGCCGTCGACTTCGATCCCCGCCCGAACGCGACGCGGCGCGTGCGACTCGTGGGCGTGCTGTTTCTGGGTGTGGCGGCGCTCCTCCGGTCCCTAGCGCGTCGCGTGGGTGGAGCGTAGGTGGGCGGTGCTTCGCGCCCGCCCGTCTCACGCCGTATCCGAGGTCGATCGAGACGCCGAGAAGTGGTCGCACGAAACGCGACTCCCCGTACCGGTCGATACCGACGGGACTCGTCCCTCCCGACGATCGGTTCTCGCCGTCGCTCATCGTCCGATTCTGCAGCCGCGCCGCTTCGAGCGCGACTCCCTCGGTGAGGTCGAGGGTCTGCACGCCACCGAAGTCCCGGCGGACGCTCTGCACGTCGGTCGATCCCGATCCGAGTTTGCCGGCGATGATCTCGTACACACAGAACGTCGAGGTGAAGAAGGCTTCCCGGCCGTCGAGGTACTCGACGACGCAGTCGACGACGCAGTCGATGCCGCCGAGATAGTCGATGATGGTTCGGAATCGGTCGCGTCGGAAGGAGAGTGGGACCGCCGTGATTTCGTTATCTCGGAATATTCGAATATTATATCTAAAAATGAAGAGGCACTTGAAGAAATTGAAGAATACTATAATAAATCATATGAGTCGATTCCGAAGGGGATATGGGCCCTAATGGCTGGCATCGTACTCACACTTGGATTATTTATTTCGGGTGACGCGGTCGTCCTGGTCGCGTTAACTTTGGCATCGATTCCACCAGACAGCGAGGGCTTGGAGCCACGATTCTGCTGTCGTCGGCTCCACGTGGTTGAACGTATTTGAAAACGAAGAGGTTCGTCGTTTTATCTCACGAAATAGACGCTCGACGACATTCCGATTGCCATGGCGTTCGTATCTGCAATCGAGGTCGTGTCGATCAAGAGCAGTTTGGAGCCATTGAGCATCGTCGACGAGAAACACGGCGGTTTCGACGTCGTGTTTCTGGCGTAATTCGCTCAGGAAGATTTCGGTTAAACCAGTCGTATACGTGCTAAAAAGCCGTATGTGAAGGAATGTGTTTGTTTCAGGATCGATGGCGGCGTACAGCCAGTATTGCTGATCGTTGATTCGAATCACGGTTTCGTCAAGCGTAACGTGATTCGGGCTCGCACCGCCTTCGGGCTGTAGATCGGCCTTCTGCACCCAGTTGTGGACGGCCGTTCGAGAGCGTTCGACACCCAACCTTTCAAGAATCGAGATGGTATTCGAAAGTGATAGTCCAGCCACGTGCATCTGAATACCGAGCCGCATCGCGAACTCGGGTGTCCGCTGACGCTCCACAAAATCTAATTCGATCCAGTCGCTACAGTCGCTGAGGCGTGTGATTTCGGGCATAGACACTCAGAAATCAGCACGCCTCACTCTTCACGCTTAACTTGACACGACCTCGGATGACCGGCGAATCTATTTCAGTATCGACGTCGTAGGTGGGAGCAGAATGGCGACGCAGACATACCGGATCGTGTCGAGCGAGGAGTCGACGGTCCACGGAGAGCCCCACATCGAGGGGAGTCGGATCACCGTCCGGTACGTCCATGAACGCGTCGAGGAGCGAGGGCTTCGCCCGGAGACGGTTGCGGACCGTCACGGCCTCGACGTCGCGGACGTGTACGAGGCGCTGGCCTACTTCCACAACAACCCCGAGGAGATGAAAGAAGTCGAGGAGCGCCACGAGCGGGCCGTGGAAGAAGCCAAGCGCCGGTCGACGCTGACACCGCCCGAGGAGTAACCGGATGGCGTATCGGTTGATTCTCGACGAGAACGTCGAGCACGGGGTACTCCACCGTCTCGAAAACTACGGCCACGACGTCGAACACATCGACTTCGCGACCGAACTTGGAAAGGGGACTGACGACCGACCAATCGCTCGGTACTCCCAAGAGTCCGACCGGATCATCGTCACCTACGACGACGATTTCGCCCTCGAACTCGGTGATGACGACTACCGAGCGGCGTTCTACTTCGCCGACGCGACCCTGTCGGCCAAGCAGGTGGCGGACGTGATTCACCGAGTGTCGCAGGTGTACGCGCAAGAGGAGGTCGACGGTCTCGAATATGTCGGGACGGAGTGGCTGTAGTTAGAGCCAGTCGACTTTCTCGATACCGCGCTGTTGCGCGTCGAGACTGTACGCGCCGAGGTAGTGCTCGCGAAACGTGTCCCAGTCCTCCCAGCCGCCCCACTCCATCACGAGCCCGGGCTCGACTTCGCGCTCGACGAGCAGGGTACCCCAAGTGCGCCGGAGATCGTGGGGACCGAGGAAGGTCCATCCGTCGTCGCCTGTGTCGGCGTAGAGCCGTTCGCCGGCTGTGGTGACCCACCGCCGGATCGTCCGCGGCGAGCGGTCCACGAGCGGCGTGTCGGCAGCCTCGTCGCGCACGTCGGCGAGCGCCCGCATGGACGCCGCGAGATCGGTCGGCACGGGCGTCTCTCGGTACTTCGATCCCTTCCCGTCCTGCACGCGGACGAACGGGCCGACGGGCGTGTCGACGACGTCGGCGGGCGTCACGTCGGCCGCCTCGGCGACGCGGAGTCCGCATCGAGCGAGTAGCCCGAGCGCCACCGTCTGTGTCGTTCCGTCCACCTCGTCGAGCAGGGCGTCGACCTCCTCGAGGCGTAGCCATACCTTCCTACCGTCGTGGTCGTCGTGATCCCCCATCTTCATCGCGTCCGATCACCTCACAAATCAGTCAAAGAACCGTGAGCATCTAGTACTTTCGACCGTGATCGGGCCGGCGTCGAGGGCGATCGTGTCTGACTTTCCGTGCTTCTCGGTCAAAACAAACGGCCGGTCGTTGAGACTGAGCTACTCCTCGGTTTCTTCTTGCGTTACCTGAGCACACCGACTGCAGAAAGTGAGACCACTCCTATTCGCTGCCTCGGGGACAAACACGGTCGCAAGTGCTTCAAAGGGTACATCGCTTCCGCTGTGAATTAACGAGCAGGTCGGATCTTCGTGGTAGATTCTGTTACTGTCCTCTGGTAACTCGTACGTACAAATGAAGTACCGCTTGTGGTTGACTTGATTAGGCCCCATTTCCAGTTCCGCATCCTCAAAGTCCATTCTGCCTAATGTGGCAACAACCGGAGGTAAATATCTAATCCTGATGTCTGACTTCGATTGTGTTCTCGGTCACACTCATCGATTGCTATCGTCATGGATCTCTCGCTATTTCTGATGGAAGTATACAATGCAGTCACTGCCCTCAATTTCGGAATCCGCGACGCAGACACGATCCACATCAATCGTCTCTCCAATTCTCTTCGCGGGTACGATCTCATCAGTCAAATCGCCACAGACAGGGCACTTGTCACCGGCCTCGATATCCGCGGCCTGAGTCACCTCTTCTGGAGTAATCTCCATTTTCCAGTCCGAATCGCCCTCACCAACGAGTACCGTGGGCTCACCCTCATCCACGACATCTGAGAACTCCATCGTGTGTTCTCCCCTGAAGAGGGTGATTTCGAGTTCAATTTCGATTATTTGAGGCATATCCGCCGACAAGTTAGGTATTAGCCTGTGAAAGGCGAATCTATGTGATTCTCGGGAACGGGTACGAGGGAAGACCCCCGTCACCGATTTGGCAGTGACCACCGTGAAATCACTCTGGAATAGAGGGGGCAACTAATCGCCCGTTCACACGAACGGGTACCGCGCTACCAGTCAACGCTGTTCACGCAGTACCAAGTATTAGCTGTTGTTATAGAGGTGGTTCGCCTGTAAAACCGAGTGGGACCGCCGTGATTCGAACACGGGTCCAACGCACCCCATGCGCAGAGGATACCACTACCCCACGGTCCCGCGTTTCGAGGCACGGTGGTGTCCGGGTTAAGCGTGTCGTTTCAGCCTCACACCAGCACCCGTTCGAGGTCGACGACGACGCCCGACTCGGCCCCGGGGTCGCCGACGAGTCGGCCGAGACAGACTGCCGACCCGTCGGGGGTGACACAGGCGACGAGGGCGTCCCGCGGCGCGTCGTCGGCGTCGAGGACGCCGGGGGCGTAGACGGGGGCGCCGGTCGCCACCTGTTCGGCGGCGCTGGGGGCGATCGTCACGGCGGGCAGGTCGTCGAGGACGCGCTCCGCGGGGGCGACGACCTCCCGCAGCGGTGTCTCGTCGCCCGCCTCGGCGAAGGCGAGGGCGTCGGCGAGGTCGTGGAGCGTCACGAGGTCGCGGTCGTCGAAGGGATCGGTGGCCGTCCGCCGGAGGTCGCCCATGTGGGCACCGGTGCCGAGCGCGAGGCCGAGGTCGTGACAGAGCTTCCGGACGTAGGTCCCGCTCGCACACTCGATGCGGACGAGGGCCTGTCGGTCCCGGGTTTCGAGGAGGTCGAGGGCGTGGACGCGGCGGGTACGGAGCCGGCGGGAGACGGCGCTCTTGCGCGGCGGTTTCTGGTAGATGTCGCCCTCGAACTCGGCGAGGATATCTTCGAGGTCGGCCGGCGGCGAGCCGTGGAGTTCGAGGACTGCGACGTACTCCTTGCGCCCTTCGAGGAAGACGGGCGCGAGGCGGGTGGCGTCGCCGAGCATCGTCGGCAGACAGCCGGTCACCTTCGGGTCGAGCGTGCCCGCGTGGGCGGCCCGGTCGACGCCCGCCATGTCGCGCACCCACCCGGCCACCTGGTGTGCGGAGGGGCCGGGTGGCTTGTCGAGGTTGACGACGCCGAACGCGAGGCGGTCGTCGAGCGACCGGTCGCCGGGTGGATCGCGGAGGCTCACGGCTGGAAATCGTCGACAACGGCGACTGGGTAGCGTCCCTCGTCGGCCGCCGGGTCGTAACGTTCGATCGCGCTCGTGAGGATCGCGTGTACGTCCTCGGCGGTCCACCGTGCGGTGTTCACGACGAAATCGTAGATCGAGAGGTCGTCGATATCGATGCCGTAGTAGTCGGCGTAGCGCTTGTGCTCGCTTCGCTCGCGTCGTTCCGTCTCCTCGCGGGCGCGCTGGACTGACTTCCCCTCGCGGTCGGCGATGCGGGCGCCCCGGACGTCGATCGGGGCGTCCAGCCAGAGGCGGAAGTCGGCGTGGTCGCCGGCGAGCCACCCCGCGAGCCTGGATTCGAGGACGAGGTCGTCCCGATCCCGGGCGATCTCGTACAGGCGGCGGTCGAGGTCGCGGTCGATCCGTTCGTCCTCCTCGGCGAGCTCGTTGAACTCGACCGGCGAGTACCCCCGTTCGGCCGCCAGGTCGCGGAAGATGTCGCCACCGCTGACGTGCTCCAGATCCAGCGCCTCCGCGAGCCCGGCGGCGGTAGTGCTCTTCCCACTGCCCGCCGGTCCGGACACGGTGAGTAACATATCGCTACTGATGGCGGCCGTCTAAAAGAGTATGTTCACTTCGTTTTGCGGGCGTCCTGTCCGATCGGTGGATCCGACACGGGGACGGTATCAGGTGCCGGTCGGGCTGATGTCGATGTTCAGGCCCTTGCGGATGATCTGGGTGAAGCCCATCGAGCAGACGAAATACCAGACGATCCACACCTGGATCGGCCCGAGGATCTGTTCCTTCCACGCGACGGTCCCCCGGAAAGGGAGGACGATCGTCCCGAACTGCCCGCTGGAGGGGTCACCGATCCCCACCTTCCAGTACATCCAGAGGAAGACGGGGATGGTGAGAAACATGATCCACACCATGGGACGGAACTGCTCTTTGAACATGCCCATCTGATCGCCCATGGCCTCCATCTGCTCGTCCTGGATGCGGTCGAGGGCCTCGTCGTCGCCCCGTTCCTTGGCCGCCTTGCGTCGCTCCTGGATCTCCTGCATCTTCTCCTGGTACTCGCCCATCTTCTCGGAGTCCATCAGGTTCGCCTGCAGGAGCGTCGAGTACAGTCCCGTCACCACCGCGAGGATCATGACGACGGCGTAGAAGGGAAGCGCCGTGTTCAGCGGTCCGAGGGCGACGTCCATGGCGTTGCCGATGATGTTGCGTAGCGGCGACCACGAGTAGCCGGCCATGAGCCCCACACTGAGCACCGCCGCTCCCTTGTCCCACGTCGACCACGACGAGTCGTCCTCGTCGTCCGTCGAGGCCGTCGCGGTCGTCGATCCGTTCTCGAGTGCCTCGCGGGTCGCCTCGGGATCGGCCAGTCTGAACCCGGACTCGCCGTCGACCAGCACCCCCTTCTCGATCAGGCGGCCCCACTGTCCGCTCGATACGTCGTCGCGGACGTCGACCCACTTGACCTCGCCGTCGTCCGCACGGTCGAGGACCGTCCGGACGACCGACTCCATCCCCGCGTCGTCGGAGACGAGGTCCCGCACCTTCTGCTCGATCCGTGCCATTGCCACCGAGTAACCCCCCACCGGTTATGAACCTTTTACTCCGTCGCCGGCGGCACCCCCCGTCACCGGTCGCCGGAACCCGTGGCGGGATCCGTGTCGGCGTCCAGCGGCCGCTCGTAGACGTGTTTGCCGGCACAACACCACATGTCGACGCCGACGGCGGCGAGCGAGAGCCCGCCGACCGCCGTGACGGCGAGCAGCAGGGTGCCGCCGGCGCCGCCCTCCCAGCCGAGGATCCCGACCGGAAGCGCCAGTCCGAGCGCGACGTTCGCCGCCCCGCTCAGCCGGAACCAGTCGATCCGGGCGGTCACCGGGTTCCCGAACGCGGCGACGACGTCGAGCGCCCCCGCGGCGCCGACGAGGACGACCTGGACGGCGAGCGTCGGCGTGCCGAACGGGGCCGCGCCGACGAGGGCGAGCCCGCCACCGACCACCGTCAGCAGGCCGAGGCCGAGGACGCCACACAGCCGTCGGTGCGTGGTCGCGTTCACACGAGCGCCTCCGATCGCCAGCGAGATATAGGCTTCCCGTCAGATCGCGGCGTCGACCTCGTCGCTGATCGACTCGAAGACCTCGTCGGGCGTCCCCTCGCCGTCGACTTCGACCAGGATGCCCGCCTCGCGGTAATGTTCGACGACCGGCGCGGTGTTGTCCTCGTACACTTGGAGGCGTTCGCGGACGGTCTCCTCGGTGTCGTCGTCCCGCTGGATCAGGTCGCCGCCGCAGTCGTCGCAGACGCCCTCGGTCGCCGGCGGGCTGAACTCGACGTGGTAGTTTGCGCCACACTCGTCACAGACCCGCCGTCCGGTGAGCCGGTCGACGAGTTCCGACTCGTTCACGTCGAGGAAGACGACGACGTCGAGGTCGGTGATCTCGGAGAGGTACTCGGCCTGATCGAGGTTGCGCGGGTAGCCGTCGAGGACGTAGCCGTCCGCCTCCTCCAGTGCCGTCTTGACGATCTCGTTGACCACCGCGTCGGGGACGAGTTCGCCCGCCTCCATGTAGGCCCGCGGCGTGTCGTACTCGGTGTCCATGTGGCCGATGTCCATGTCCTTGTTCGTCCGGAGGGCATCGCCCGTGGTGACGTGTTCGATGTCGAACGCCTCGGCGAGGCGCTTGCTCTGCGTTCCCTTGCCCGCACCCGGTGCCCCGAGCAACAGCACGTGTGGCTCGCTCATACGGATAGCACCCCCTCCGAGTATAAATGCGTGCAGGAATCGCCCGCGACGGGGCGGCGCGACCGGGCCGGTTAGGAGAGTTCCTCGATGCGCGCACAGACGGCGTCGGCGTACTCGCTGGTGGCGAGTTTCGTGCCGCCCTCGATCTGCCGGTGGAGGTCGTAGGTGACTTCGCCGGCGGAGATGGTCGTCTCGACGGCGTCACGGATCAGGTCGGCGGCGTCGTCCCAGCCGAGCTGTTCGAGCATGATCCGACCCGAGAGGATCATCGCCGTGGGGTTGACCTTGTCCTCGCCGGCGTACTTCGGCGCGGAGCCGTGGACGGGCTCGGCGAGCACGCGGCCGTCGCCGAGGTTCGCGCCCGGCGCGATGCCGAGGCCACCGATCTGGGCCCCCGCGGCGTCCGAGAGGTAGTCGCCGTTCAGGTTCGGCATCGCCAGCACGTCGTACTGCTCGGTCCGCGTCAGGAGCTGCTGGAGCATGTTGTCCGCGATGCGGTCCTTGACGACGACTACCCCCTCGGGGGCCTCGCCGTCGTACTCCTCCCAGAGGGTGTCCTCGGTGATGACCTCGTCGCCGTACTCCTCCGCGGCGAGTTCGTAACCCCAGTCGCGGAAGGCCGCCTCGGTGAACTTCATGATGTTGCCCTTGTGGACCAGCGTCACCGAGTCGCGGTCGTTCTCGATGGCGTAGTCGATGGCCTCCCGGATCAGACGCTTGCTCCCGAACTCCGAGATGGGTTTGATCCCGATGCCGACCGGGCCGTCGTGGATGACGCCCGTCTCGCCCATCTCCTCCTCGACGAACTCCCGGACCTGCTCGACCTCGTCGGTGCCGGCCTCCCACTCGATGCCGGCGTACACGTCCTCGGTGTTCTCCCGGAAGTTGACCATGTCCATCTTCTCGGGGTTTTTCACCGGCGAGGGGACGCCCTCGAGGTGGTAGGTCGGGCGGACGTTCGCGTACAGGTCGAGTCGCTTCCGGAGGGCGACGTTCAGCGAGCGGAAGCCGGAACCGACGGGCGTCGTCAGCGGCCCCTTGATCGCGACGCGGTGTTCGCGGATGGCCTCGACCGTCTCGTCGGGCAGGTTCTCGTCGTAGCGCTCGCGCGCGGACTCGCCGGCGTAGAGGCGCATCCACTCGATTGAGCGTCCCGTCGCCTCGGCGGCGGCGTCGAGTACCTGCTGGGCGGCCGGGGCGACGTCGGTGCCGATGCCGTCCCCGTAGATGATCGGGATGATCGGGTTCGACGGTACGGCGAGTTCGCCGGTGTCCTCGTCGACGGTGATCGCGTTTCCGTCGTCGGGAACCTCGACGTTGTCGTAGCTCATATCGTCGCGCAGTTCACCGACCAGCGTGAAAGAACTGCCGTTATTCCGGAACCCCCCGGTCGGCCAGGCGAGGGTAAAATCCGTCTCCCTGCCATCCATCGACCATGCGCGTCATCCACGGCGGCGCGGGCGTCCCCCCGACGACCCCGCGCGGCGCTCCTCGCCGACGCCGCGGACGGGAGCCGCGTCGACGCCGGCTGTATGACCAGCGACCGCACCGTCGGCGCCGCCGCCGAGCGGACGGCGCCACATCGAGGCGTTCGAGGACGCGACGGGGTCGACGGCGGGGCTGATCGTCCGTGACGACGTCGGCGTCGGGAGCGCGTTCAACAGCGCGTCGATGCAGGTGCGGGTCGCCGAAGCGTGACGGCGCCGCGGCCGCCGATGCCGCAACCTCTTTCCCCGACTCGGGTCAATAGCGGCCATGAGCGTTGGATCCCTCGACGAGGAGACCGTCGAGAAGTATCGCCGAGCCGGCGAGGCGTTGCGTACCGTCCTCGACGAGGCGGCCGAGATGATCGAACCGGGCGTCACCCACCTCGAAGTCGCGGAACACGCCGAGGACCGGATCGACGAGTTGGCCGACGGCCCCGCGTTCCCCGTCAACATCAGCGTCGACGAGGAGGCCAGCCACTCGACGCCCGGCCGCGACGACGACGCGGAGTTCGGCGAGGAGATGGTCTGTCTCGACGTAGGCGTCCACGTCGACGGCTACATCGCCGACGCCGCGACGACGGTCGACCTCTCGGGCAACCCCGAACTCGTGGAGGCCGCCGAGGAGGCGCTCGACGTCGCCGTCGACGCCGTCGCCCCGGGCGTGGACACGGGGACGATCGGCGCCGAGATCGAGGAGGTGATCCGGGGGTACGGCTACACGCCCGTCCTCAACCTCTCCGGCCACGGCGTCGAGCAGTGGGACGCCCACACGGGGCCGAGCGTTCCCAACCGCGGCGTCGACCACGGGGCCGAACTCGCTGTCGGCGACGTGATCGCCATCGAACCGTTCGCCACCGACGGCCGCGGCAAGGTGCGCGAGGGGAACAAGGAGGAGATCTACGGCTTGGAACGGGAGCGGTCGGTCCGCAACCGACAGGCCCGGCAGATCCTCGAGACGATCACCGAGGAGTACCGCACCCTCCCCTTTGCCGCCCGGTGGTTCGACGCCCCCCGCACGGAGATGGCGCTCCGCCGACTCAAACAGCAGGACGTCGTCCACGGCTATCCCGTGTTGAAGGAGGAAGCGGGGCGTCTCGTCAGTCAGGCCGAACACACCCTCGTCGTCACCGAGGACGGGTGCGAAGTAACGACCGCCTAGGCGTCGTTCATCCGCTGGATCGATTCCGCCTCGCAGACCGCACAGACCGCGACCCGATACGGTTCCCGTGAGAACGCGGCGTTCGCCGAGGCTGGGTTCTCCGTTCGTATCTCCACCCTGACCGTGTGTCTGGTCTCTCGGCCGCAGTCAGGACACAGTTCGTGGTTAGTGTCTGGGTCCGGTCGTTTCGCCTTCATCGATACCCCCTTTCGGTGCCGTTCGCATAAGCCCCGCACTCGGTTAACCCGGATTAAACCAGGTTAATCCGGCCTCAGCCGGATTTTCACCCGTGAGAATCAATCGCTGTCGGACGGGCGTCACACGGGGGCACCGTCCCGCGGCGTCCCGGCATCCCGTCGCGTGGCGGGCGGTATATACGGCTGGACGACCCCCGCGACCACATGGAGCAACTGTTCGCGCCGTGGCGCATCGAGTGGGTGACCCGCGACGACGCCGACGCCGACGCCGTCGACGGCTGTCCGTTCTGTGTCCTCCCCGAGCGCGACGACCACCGGGAGAACCTGATCGTCGCCCGGAGCGACCACGCCTTCGTCGTCCTGAACAACTACCCGTACAACCCGGGCCACGCCATGGTGGTCCCGGACCGACACGACGGGGACTACCGCGCGCTCGATGCGGACGAACTGCTGGATCACGCCCGCCTCAAACAGCGCACCGTCGACGCCATGGAGGCGGCTTTCGACCCCGACGCGTTCAACATGGGCCTCAACCTCGGCGGCGGCCCGGCCGGCGGCTCCATCGACGACCACGTTCACACACACGTCGTTCCGCGGTGGGACGGTGACACCAACTTCATGCCCGTCGTCGCGGACACGAAGGTTATCGTCGAGGCGGTAGCCGATACCTACGACCGCCTCCACGCGGCCTTCGCCGCGCAGCCCGACGCCACCGTCCCCGGTGACGAGCGGGCGGTCTCGCTCGAACTCGTGGATTAGACCGAGTCGAAAACTCGCTTCTACGTCACTAATGACACCGCTTATGTGGGTCTGGATCCTCGGTGGAGTCACATGCCAGGGGACCGCGCCGCGTTCCTGAAGGCGTCGTGGGTCAACGTCGTCTCGAACGTCCTCAAGATCGTCGTCGAGGGGGTTCTCGGCGTCCTCTCGGGGAGCCTCGCGCTCATGGCCGACGCCGCCCACTCGGTCGCCGACCTCCTGGCGAGCGCCGTCGTCCTCGTCTGGGGCCGATTCGTCTACGACGACCCCGACGCCTCCCATCCGCACGGTCACGAACGGTTCGAACCCCTCTCTGCCCTCTTCGTCGGTGGCGTGCTCGTCCTCCTCGGACTGAAACTCCTCTACGACTCCGGGAACGCCCTCCTCACCGGCCCCAGCGCCGAGTACAGCACCATCCTGGTGGTCGGCCTCCTCTTCGCCCTCGTCGACCGCTACGCCTGCTACTGGTACACCTGCCTAGTGAACCGGGACGTCGAGTCGCCGAGCCTGCGGGCGCTCGCGGCCGACAGCAAGAACGACATCTACACCACGCTCGCCGCCTTCGCCGGCGTCGCCGGCATGGCGCTCGGCTACCCCATCTTCGACCCGCTGGCCGGCGGTCTCGTGAGCCTCCTCGTCATCTATCAGGGGGTCGATATCTCGCGGGAGAACATCCGCTATCTCTCGGACGGCGCGCCCCCGGCCGAGGACCGCGAGCGGATCGAGGAGGCGATCCGTTCACACCCCGAGGTGCGTGGCGTCCACGACTTCGTCGCCTACTACTCCGGGCACGTGATCGAAGTCGAGTTCCACGCCGAGATCGACGGCGACCACTCCCTCGCCGCCGCCCACGACATCGAGACGGAGCTCCGGGACCGGGTCCGCGAGATCGAACCCGTCTCCGACGTGCACGTCCACCTCGACCCCGCCGGCCTCGGCGAGTGGAAAGACGCCTCCGAGCGCTCGTCGGCGTCGACGACTCCTCCCTAGTACGGGAGCGTCTCCGTCACCCAGTCGTAGTGGTCGCGGAGCGACCGTTCGCCCGCCTCGGTGAGTTCGTAGCGGTCGTGAATGTCGTCGACCGTCTTTTCGAGGTGGCCCGTGTCGGTCAGCGTCTCCAGCGCGCCGTAGAAGGTCGAGGGTTCGACCCGTTCGCCGTAGCGCGACTCCAGGGCCGCCTTGCACTCCTGTGCCGTCGGCGACCCCTCTCTCGCGACGATCACACAGATGTCCCGACGGAGGCCGCTCCGGAGCCACTTCATGTCGGTCGACCGAAGACGTACATCGTCTCGTGAGCGGTGATCTCCACCTCGACCCGGTCGCCGGGTTCGATCCCGTACTCGTCGGCGTTCCGGACGATCACCTGTCGGTAGGCGCCGTCGCGGCACTTCACCGAGTCGCCGGTGCCCGGCCGGACCGCGAGCACCTCGTGGCGCTCGCCGACCATCGACGCGTGGATCTCGCCGACCACCTCGCGTTTCAGCTCCGACATCGCCTTCGAACGCTCCTTCTTGATCGTCCCGCCCAGACCCTTCATCTCGGCGGCGTCGGTCCCCGGCCGCTTCGAGAAGCGGGTGACGTTGATCTTCTCCGGGCGGATCCGTGCCAGGAGCTCCATGCTCCGCTCGTGGTCGGTCTCCGTCTCGGTGGGGAAGCCGACGATGAAGTCCGTCGAGAGCGTCCAGCGGTCGAGGCGGTCGTCGAAGGTGTCGACCACTTCGAGGAACTCCTCGACCCGGTGTTGGCGGCGCATGTCCGCGAGCACGTCGTCCGACCCCGACTGGACGGGCGCGTGCAGGAAGTTGTAGAGCTTCTCGTTGTCGGCGAAGACGTCGGCCAGTTCCTCGCGGACGCCGTGGACGCCCTTCGGGTTGGCCATCCCGACCCGAACCCGGAAGTCGCCCTCGATGTCACAGATCCGGTCGAGGAGTTCGGGCAGGAGGCTCTCACCTTGGTTGCGGTCCCAGCCGTAGACGCCGGTGTCCTGGCCGGTGATGCGGAGTTCCGTCGCGCCCGCGTGGACCAGCGCCCGCGCCTTCTCGACGTTCTCCTCGACCGACGGGGAGTCGAGGCGTCCCGTCGCCCGTTTGGTGATGCAGTACGAGCAGTCGCTCATGCAGCCGCGGGCGATGGGGAGGATGCCGATCACGCCGTCGAGGATCGGTTCGGCGTCCGGCGTGGTGGTGGGACACTCGCCGTTCATCGCCGCCTCGGGCACCTCGTCCCAGTGGACGACCTGGGCGTCGACGCCAGCCTCGGCGAACTCCTCGCCCTGTGCCAGCGCCATACAGCCGGTGACCACGAGGTCGCCCGTCTCGGCTTCGAGTTCTTCGGCCCGCCGGAGCATGTTTCGCTCCGTCTTCTCGACGACCGTACAGGTGTTGAGGATGGCCACGTCGGCGTCGGCCGGGCCGTCGGCGGGATGGTGCCCGCCGTCCCGGAGCCGTCGCTCGATCGATCGGCTCTCGCCCCGGTTGGCCGTACACCCGTACGTCTCGATGTGATAGCGGGCCATTCGTTATCCGGGCTTGCGCCCGCGCGGAGAAAAGCGCGACGGTCCCGCCCGATACCGGCGGCCCGAGACGGGGGTGACCGGCAGCCTCACTCGAACCCTTCGACGAGGGCGACGCCCGCGGACGCGCCGATCCGTTTCGCCCCCGCATCGAGCATCGCCCGCGCCCGCTCGGTCGTGTCGATTCCGCCGCTGGCCTTCACCGGGAGGTACTCCGCCAGCAGTTCCACGTCCGCGACGGTCGCCGGTCCGGAAAACCCGGTCCCCGTCTTCAGGTAGTCGGCGTCGGCCGCGACGGCCGCCTCGCCCGCCCGGCGCTTCTCCGCGTCGGTCAACAGCGGCGCCTCGACGATGACCTTCACCGGCACCGGCACCGCCGCCACGAGTTCGGCCAACTCCGCGGTCACCGCGTCGTCGTCGCCGGCCTTCAGGCGCCCGACGTTCACCACCACGTCGAGTTCGTCGGCGCCGGCCTCCCAGGCCGCGACCGCCTCCTCGCGTTTGATCGCCGGCGCGTGCTGTCCGTGGGGGAAGCCGACGACCGTCGCGAGCGTCACGTCGGCCTCGCCTCGCACCTCGCTCACGTAACACGGCGGGACGCAGGCGTTAGTGCCGTACTCGGCCGCCGCCGCGACGACCCCTCGGGCGTCGGCCGGCGTCGTCGCCGGCCCGAGGACGGTGTGGTCGATGCGGGCAGCGAACTCGGCTCGGTCCATACCACCCGTCTCGCGGCGGCGGAGCGTAAGGCTTTCCCGGCGACTCCCCGCCTTCCACTCCATGACGCTGGCGCTGCTCCCCGAGGGCTTTTCCCTCCCGCCGCTCCCCTACCTCCTCGCCCTGCTCGCAGGCCTCGGCGTCGTCGCCGGCCTCCTCGCCCGCCGTCGACCCCCGGTGACCGAACGGCTCGTCCTCGCCGCGACGCCGTGGATGGTCCTCGGCGCCGCCGTCCACGTCCTCTACGCGCTCGAAACGCTCCCCGATCCCCTCCGCCCGCTCGCGGGTACGCCCGCGGTGTATCTCACCGCCGCCGTCCTCGCGGGGGCGACGTGGCTCGTCGCCGACGCGACGGCCCGGGGGACGCCCGCGCTCGTCGGCGGCGTCGGCGCCGCCCTCTTCGTGCCCGTCGTCGCCGCCGTCGTCGCCGTCGGCCTCGCCCGCGACACCCTCCGGATCGGTCCCGCGGTCGGCATCCTCGTCGGCGCCGCCGTCGTCGCCGCCGGCGCGTGGACGCTCATCCGGCGGACGTGGCCCGGCGTGGCGGTCACGGGCCGACTCGGCGCCCTCGCCGTCGCCGGCCACGCCCTCGACGGCGTCTCGACCGCCGTCGGTATCGACCTCCTCGGCTTCACGGAGCGCACCCCCCTCTCCGCGCTCGTCATCGAGTTCGCGGCGTCGCTCCCCACCGCCTCCCTCCTCGGGAGCGGGTGGCTGTTCGTCCTCGTGAAACTCGTCGTCGCGGGCGGGGTGGTGGCCCTCCTCGCCGAGACGGTCCGCGAGGCGCCCACCGAGGGTCGTCTCCTCCTCGGATTCGTCGCCGCCGTGGGACTGGGCCCCGGCGTCCACAACGTCCTGCTGTTTGCGGTCGCCTGACCCCGCTCACCCGCCGTCGAGGAACCGCAGCCGGTAGTCGTAGTACACACCGTCGTCCAGCACCACCCCGCTCCCGGGGTCATCGACGTGAGCGTCCTTCTCCACGTTCCCGTCGAGGTAGGCGCGGGCGTGAAGCCCCGTCAGAACCCTCCGGTAGGCCTCGGAGTACGGATGGGTCTCGCCGTAGCCCTCGCCCTGCGCCTCCTGCAGGATCGACCGTGCCTCGTCCGGGAGGTCCCTCCCCGAGAGCCGTGCGGTGACGAACCGTGCCCGGAGGATCGCCTCCATGTGCTCGGGCGTCTCCGCCACCGGCTCGGCCGTCGCGCGGTAGACCGGTTCGTGGAACCGCTCGCGGTCCACCTCGACGGCGTAGACGGCGTCGCGGTAGGCGACGTGGGTCGGCGCGTCCGTGCCGACGAGGCGACTCGCCTCGGCCCGCTCGGCGTCGCGGTAGACGTAGCCGCCGCGGTCGACCAGCCCGACCGGCATTCCGCCCTCGTTGCCCCGCGCCCGGGCGGCCATGTGGGCGACGTGGACGACGCCCCGGTCCCGCTCGGCCAGGTCGGTGGCGGCCACGGCGTCCGGCGCGTCCGGATCGTCGGCGTCGGCGACCCGCGACAGGCGGAGCACCGGATGGGTGACCGCCGCCTCGTCGACGACGACCGATCCCAGACGGTAGTAGGTCCCCTCGTGGCGGGTGTAGACCGGATCGTCGGGCCGGGCGCCGAACGGGCGCCGGTACTGGGTCGTGTACGCTTCGCCGTCGAGTGCGGCCGCGAAGGCGTCCGCGTCGTCCGGGCGCTCGGTCGTCGCGAAGTCGACCACGTACTCCGAGCGGAGCGGCGTCGACGTCCGCGAGAGTCGGAGCCGGAGGGTCCGTCCCGAATCGTCGCCGTCGCCGCCGCCGGCCGCGTCGAGACACCCCGCCAAGCCGGCGAGTCCGGCCGCCGTGCCCGCTGCGAGGAAGCGTCGCCGGTCCATGCGGACCGACTCGGATCCGACCCACAAGGGACCACCGGTGACTGATACGGATTATTGTAACTGGTTGCCGGTGGTTCGCCGGACCGTCTCGGCGAACCACCGGTAATGACTTACAATAAACAGTATGAAAGGAACGGTTGACCGACCGTTATCGAACGACCCCGAGGTATTTTCTCCACGGCGCGGCGTGCATCGGTATGGCCATCCAGCCGCACCTGCGTGTCGACGAGGGCGACGTTCACGACGTGGCGCTCCTGCCCGGCGATCCGGGCCGGGTCCAGCGGATCGCCGACCGCTGTGGCGCGGTCGAGGAACTCGCCCACAACCGGGAGTACCGCCTCGTCAACGGCGAGTACGCGGGCGTCCCGCTGACGATCTGTTCGACCGGCGTCGGATCGCCCTCGGCGGCCATCGCCCTGGAGGAACTCGCGGCCGTCGGCGTCGACACCGTCATCCGCCCGGGGACGACCGGGGCGCTCCAGGCCGACATCGAAGTCGGCGACATGGTGGTCGCGACCGGCGCCGCCAAGGAGGAGGGGACGACCAAGCGCTACGAGCGGGTCGAGTACCCCGCAGTCCCGGATTTCGAGGTGGTGCGGGCCCTGACCGACGCCGCCGAGTCGAACGACGAGGCCGTCCACGTCGGCCCCGTCGTCACCGACGACGCCTTCTACGCCGAGACCGACGACTACGTCGCCGACTGGGAGGACGCCGGCCTCCTCGCCGTGGAGATGGAGGCGGCCGCGCTCTTCGCCCTCGCCCGCCGGAAGGGACTCCGGGCGGGCGCGATCTGTACCGTCGACGGCAACCTCGTCGCGGGCACACAGAAGGGGAGCGGTGACGTGAGCGAGGACGAACTCCCGCCGAAGGCCCGGGACAACGTCGCGCGGATGATCGAGTTGGCCCTCGACGCCGCCGCGACGCTCGGCTGACGATGCTGGAGGGGGTGCTCGCCCGTGTCGTCGCCGCCGCCCGCCGCCTCCGGCGGTTCGAACGCCGCGAACTCGCGGCCTTCGGCCGCTGGATCCAGCACACCGGCAACCTCCTCCACCTGACGGTGCTGACCGCGGTCCCCCTGATCATCGGGGTCGTGACGCTCATCTCGAACGCGGTCGCCGAACTCTCCTTTCTGCTCTTCCCGCCGCTCGCCTCGGGCACGTACACCCTCTTTGCCGACCCCGAGGGCCGCTACGCCTCGCCCTGGAAGTTCACCGTCGGCCTCGTCGTGGGCGCGTGCTGTGGGTGGGCGGCCCTCGCCCTCTCGGCGCAGGTGTTCGCCGACACCGCCGCCATCTCCCCCGTCAGCGCCGCCCTCTCCATCTTCCTGACCGGCGCCACGACGTGGCTCCTCGACGTGGAGGAGCCCGCGGCCTTCTCGACGGCGCTGCTCGTCCTCGTCACCGACGACGCCTCCCCCGAGGCGTACGTGGCGAGCGTCGCCGCCGTCGGCGCCCTCGTCGCCGTCGTCTTCTCGGTCTGGCGCTCCCGGTTCTACGAGCGCCGGGCCCGGTACCTCTACGACACCGCACAGGGCGACGACCACGTCCTCGTCCCGATGCGCGGCGACCCCGAGGCCGCCGAGACGACGGCGCTGTTCGGCGCCACCCTCGCCGCCGCTCACGACGCGGGGAAGGTGGTGTTGCTGGGGATCCTCGACGGCGACGACGCCCCCGACGACCCGGCCGACGAACCCGTGGCGACCCGCGAGACCGCCGAGCGGTTGGAGGCGACGGCCGGGACGGTCCGGACGCGACTCGGCGTCCCCTGCGAGGTGGTCGTGGCCCGCGGGCCGCCCGTCCAGACGACCGTCGGCACCGCGGCGGACGCCAACTGCGACCTGGTGGTCACGCCCTACGAGGAGCGACGGGGCCTCCTCTCGCCGTACGTCCAGGGGGTGTTCGAGAGCCGGTACGACGCCGTCGCCTTCCGGTCGACGACGGGGCGGCGCCGCTGGAAGCGCGTGCTCGTGACCGTCTCCCGCCCGGGCGACGTCGCCCACGCCATGCTCGATTTCGCCGCCCGACTCGTCGGCCGGAGCGGGAGCCTGAGCGTCTGTACCTGCATCGACAGCGAGGTGGAGCGACGGCGCGCCGAGTCGCAGCTGGCCGACCTCGCCGAAACCGTCGACGTCGACGTGGAGACGCGGGTGGCCCGAAGCGAGGTCACCGCCTTCATCGGCGCCAACGCCGGCGCGTACGACCTGCTGGTGATCGGCTCCTCCGGCGACCGCTCGCGGGCCTCGCGGCTCGTCTCGCCGCCGACCTTCGAGCGGCTACGGGACGTGGACTGCGACGTGGCGATCGTCGACCGGGGGCGGCCCTAGATCTCGTCGAGCAGGCGACCCGCGATCGCCTCGGTGTCGACGTCCTGGCCGCCGAGCGCCGACTCGACGAGCAGGTGGCCGCCGATGCTCGCGGGACTGATGACCGTATCGGCCCCCGCACGCCGGAGCTTGTCGACGTTCTCGCGCTGGGTCGCCGCGGCGACGACGTGAATCTCGGGGACGAGGTGACGCGCCGTCAGGATGGCGAACGCGTCGGCCGCGTCGTCGTTCGTCGCCGCGACGACGGCGCGGGCGTCCTCGATGTGGGCCCGCCGGAGCGTCGCCTCGTCGCTGGTGTCGCCGGTGAGCGTGTTGATCCCCCGCTCGCCGAGCGCCCGCGCCTTCTCGGCGTCCGGGACGACGACGAGGAAGGGGGTGTTTCCCTGTAGTTCCTGAATGACCGCCTCGGTCAGGTCGCCGTAACCGAGGACGAGCACGTGATCGTCGAGCAAGTCGAGTTCTGATTGTGTCATCTTTCCGAGTGCCTTGACGAGTCGGGCTTCGATGGCGGGGGTCAGCAGGACGCCGAGCGCGATGGCGAAACTCGCCGTGCCGACGACGAGCGCCGAGATGCCGAACAGCCGTGCCACCGCCGTCCGCGGGACGATATCGCCGTAGCCGACGGTGCTGGAGGTGACGACGGCGAAGTAGACGGCGTCGACGAGCGTCTCGATGCCGCCGAACTCCTCGCGGAGCGCGTACGCGCCGGTGGTGATGTACACCTGTGACCCGCCGAGCGCGAGCAGCGCGGCGAGCTGTGTCGCCGAGAAGTCGACCGAGCGGTCGAAGCGCCGACGGTTGAGCGCGACGGCCGGCAGGGCGAGCACCGACAGCACCACGAGCGGGATGGACGTCTCACTCGCCTGGACGAGCCCCTGGCCCGCCGACACGACGAGCAGGCAGAGCGTCGAGTACCACGCGGCCCGTAGGCCGCGGCGCAGGCCGAGCGCGCTTCCGAGGAGGAGAAAGCCGGTGAGCGTGCCCGTGAACCCGGCGGTCGTCCGCGCCACCGGCGGGACGAAGGGGACGAGCGGGCGGCCGGCGGGCGAGCCCATGTGGACGATGCCGGTGACCATCGAGAGCGCGCCCGCGAGGAGCGTCAATCCCACAGCCGCCTGCACGCCGAGGAACCGATCGCTCCGACTCGCGGCCATGCTTACGGCCTCGCGGACGTGCGTGATAAAGGGCTCGTCGCGGTCACCGCCCGTTAGCGGTTTAGGCCTCGCCGTCGAGTCCCGACCATGGCATCGTTCCCCGTCGAGGTTCTCTTCGGCATCTACCTCGGGGTACTGACCGGCATCGTCCCGGCTCTCGTCTCGTGGACCTTCGGCTTCATCTTCAAGTACGTGACCGGGGTCACCGTCCCCGCTTTCGGTGTGGTCGTCCTCGCGGTGGCCATCGCCGGCGTCAACGGCGGGTTGCTGGCGCTGAACGACCCGACGTTCACCCAGTCGGCGAACCAGGTCCGGCTGACCGTCGCCGTCGTCGTCGTCCTGATGATCTCGCTGTACGCGCACAACGCCGGCGACAAGATGGGCGCGGAGTTCCCCCGGAAGCTGTCGCTTCGCAAGCTGACCGAGCGTACCCTCTCGACGGACGTCATCGAACTCGCCGGCGGTCGAGGGCAGGTTCGCGTCACCGTCTCCGGCGAGGTCGGCGACATGGAGGGGTATCCGCCCGTCCCGACCGAACTCAGACGCGAACTCCGCGAGTGGTCGGCGGCCTTCCCCGCCGACGTCCCCGTCGTCGAACTGGAGACGCGGGTGACCGACCGCCTCCGAACGGAGTTCGACCTCGCGGACGTGGCCGTGACTCTCGACGAGCGGGCGCGGGCGACGGTAAGCGTCGCGCCCCCGCTCGGCGGCCTCTCGAAACGCATCCCCCCGGGCAAGCGCGCCGTCTCCGTCCCCGGGCTCCTGCCGACCGGCACGGCCCGTGGCGACGAGGCGTCGGTCGTGACGCCCGACCGGACCTACCGGGGGAGCGTCGTGAGCCTGCGGAGCGACCGCGCCCGCGACGCGGCCGCCGGGGCGGTGGCCGGACCCCCCCTCACCGACGCGGCCGCCACGCCCGACGGCGCCGCCGCGCCGTCACTCGCTCCCACCCTCCCCGTCGCCGACGGCGGCGACGGCCGGCTGACGGTCGCCGTCGACGCCGCCGGCACGGAGTCGCTGCTCGCGTCGACCGTCGACCACCTCCTCGTCCGCTCTCGCGGCACTCGCCGCGAGTACGAACTCCTCAGCCTGCTCCGGCAGGCGGGCGACCGCATCCGGAAGGTCACGGTCGGCGACGACGGGCCGGTCGCGGGCCGGACCATCGGCGAAGCGGCGGTGCGGGACACCTACGGCGTGACCGTCCTCGCCGTCCGTCACGAGGGGGACTGGCGGTTCGCGCCCCGCGGCTCACACCCGGTCGCGGTCGGCGACGACCTGTTCGTCGTCGGGAAACCCGACGCACTCGCGGCGTTCCGGGAGGCGGTCGCGTGACGCCGCTTCAGGTGTCGGTCCCGGCGGTGGAGCCGGAGCTAGTGGAGACCGTCTCCCGGCTGCTGGCCTTCGGCGTCGGTGCCGCCCTCCTCGCCGGCGCCGCGGCGCTCGGCTACCGGTGGTATACGAAACTCCGCCTGCCGACCTGGCTGTCGGTCCTGCTGGGGCTCTCGGTGGTCGCCCTCTATCTCAACACCGTCGGCGCGTTCTCCGACCTCCTACGCGGCGAGACGTCCGTCTTCTCGCCCTCGGTCGTGGTGTTCAACGTCCTCGCGCTCGCCGTGGGGGCGGCCGCCGCGCCCGTGGGCCGTCTCGTCGGCGACCGGATCGCCACCGACGTCTTCGCCGTCGCGGGCGTCCGCGAACTCGACGTGGAGGTGAGCCGTATCGTCCGCTCGATGAGCCGCATCACCGACGTGACTCTGCCGGACGACCCGGACGCTATCGCCGACCTGGAGGGGTACGATCCCGTCTCGCCGACGATCAAGGAGACGCTCGCGGGCAAGACGCTCATCTTCCCCCGGCGGCTGACGGTCGCCGACCTGGAGGCCCGACTCGGCACCCGCCTGCAGGACGACTACGACGTGGGACACGTCGACGTGGAGCTGTCGGCCGACGGCACCGTCGAGTATCTCGCGCTCGGGAGCCGGGCGACGGGCATCGGCCCGACGCTCGCGCCGGGAACCGTCGCCGTCGCGGTCCGGGCCGACCCCGCCAACGCCGCCAGCCCCGGCGACCGCGTGCAGGTGTGGCGCACGGATCCGGAACCCAAGCGGCTGTTGACGGCGGAGCTGCGGGCTCACGTCGACGACGTCGCGACCCTCGCCGTCGACGAGGAGGACGCCACCCGCCTCGACGCCACGACCACCTACCGGCTGGTGACGCTCCCCTCGGAACCCCAGGCCGAACGGGAGTTCGCCTCCCTCCTGCGGGCGGCCGAGGAGACGATGTACGTCGTCACGGTCGACGCGGGGAGTGACCTGGTTGGCCGGCCCGTCGACGGCCTCGACGCCACCGTCGTCGCGGTCAAGGCCGTCGACGGCGGGATCGACACGCTCGCTCGGGATCGGCCCCTCGCGCCGGGGGACGAGGTCTACCTCGTGAGCCGGCCGGAGACCTTCCGTCGACTGGAGGCCCGGAGTTCCCCGGACGCATCCCCGACCGAGACGTAATCCTCTTGCCCGACGGGGCGCGAGTGACGCCCATGCAGTGGAAGCTGTTCGCGGATCTCGCGGAGGTGGCCGGGGACCGAGAGATTCGCGTCGACGTCGGGCCGGGTGCGACGGTCGGCGACGCACTCGACGAACTGTTCGAGACGCGACCGGGGCTTCGCGACAGGGTCCTCGACGACTCCGGTGCGGTCGCCGATCACATCAACGTCCTCCGCAACGGCGAGAACGTCGACGCGGACGAAGGACTCGAAACGACGCTCGTCGAGGGCGACGAACTCGCGCTGTTCCCGCCGGTGAGCGGCGGCGCTTAGTCGGGCCGCGGCCGCGCGGTGAACAGCGTCTGGACGATGGAGAAGGGATCGTAGACCGACTGGTGACACTGACAGTAGACGCCGTCGGCGCCGCCGAAGCGCGCCGCGCTGTCGGACTGCTTGTATCCCGGCACACAGCAGAAGTGGGTGCACTTGTTGAGCCAGGCGATGAAGCCCTGGTCGGTGCTCGCCTGGAGCCACTCGTCGTTCTGGGCGGCCTCCTCGATGCGCGGACTCCGGAGCACCTGGACGGGGATCACGTCCTCGGCGTCCTGTGATCGCCACGTCCCGGTCGCGGGCTTGCCGACGCCCGCGGTCCCGATGCCGTTGCCCCACTCGGTGTAGTCGTCGAAGTCGTCGACGTGGAAGCGGTCGCCCTGTTCCTTGCTCGAGGACTGCCAGTCGTACGGCGGCGCCGAATCCGAGCGAAAGTAGTTGTCGCTCTCGTAGCCGGGCTGGATGCCCTGGTACCCCTCGACGCCGCAGTATTGGAACCACTCCGAGGTGTACGTCGAGCCGCCGAGGTCCATCTCCGCGACTTGGACCTGTCGCCCGCCCTGGTTGACCGTCTCGACGTCGGGCCAGATGCCCTTGACGTAACCCTCGTCGTCGACCTCCAGCGGGATCTGTGGCATCCCTCGGGGTGCCGGGCCGGCGGTGTTCTGGATGGCCCACGCCTTGGTCGTCCCCCCACCGGACCCCGGCGAGGCGGTCGCGCTGTTGACGGTGACCGTCCCGACGGCGCCGACGCCGGCGAGCGCCGAACCGCCGACGACCCCTTTCACGAACCGTCGCCGGCCGCTCTCCTCGGGATACTTGTCGTCCGCGCTCATGTTCGAACCTTGGCGCGGGAAGTGAAAAGCATGACGAAGTACCCGGCCACGGCCGCCGTCGGCCGAAAATACGGGAGCGTCCGCCTGCCGGTCCGTGCGTGCGATTCGCCCCCACGCCGCCGGCCCAGGCGAAACGATTTTCATGCGCGCTCGCGCACGGTCGGTATGCCGACCGAACCCGAGACAGGGTACGACCCGGAACTGGGTCGGAAGTTCGTTTTCGTAACGGGAGGTGTCATGTCCGGGCTCGGCAAGGGGATTACGGCCGCCAGCACCGGCCGCCTCCTGTCGAACGCGGGCTTCGACGTGACCGCGGTAAAGATCGACCCGTACCTCAACGTGGACGCGGGGACGATGAACCCCTACCAGCACGGGGAGGTGTACGTGCTGAAAGACGGGGGCGAGGTCGACCTCGATCTGGGGAACTACGAGCGCTTCCTCGGGACCGACATGACCTTCGACCACAACGTCACGACGGGGAAGACGTACAAGCACGTCATCGAGAAGGAGCGCGCGGGCGACTACCTGGGCAACACGGTCCAGATCATCCCCCACATCACCGACGACATCAAGCGACGCATCCGCGAGGCCGCCGAGGGGACCGACGTGTGTCTCGTGGAGGTCGGGGGGACCGTCGGCGACATCGAGGGGATGCCCTACCTCGAAGCCCTCCGACAGTTCTCCCACGAGGAGGACGACGAGGACGTCCTGTTCACCCACGTGACGCTCGTCCCGTACTCGAAAAACGGCGAGCAGAAGACCAAGCCGACCCAGCACAGCGTGAAGGAACTGCGCTCGATCGGCCTCCAGCCCGACGTCCTGGTCGGTCGGTGCGAGGACCGCCTCGACCCGGAGACCAAAGAGAAGATCGCGCTGTTCTGTGACGTCCCCACCGACGCCGTCTTCTCGAACCCGGACGTCGAGGACATCTACCACGTCCCCCTGATGGTCGAGGAGGAGGGACTGGACGAGTACGTGATGGAGCGGTTGCATATCGCCGACGAGGCACTCCCGCCCGAGGAGCGCGACAGCCGGTGGCGCGAACTCGTCACCCGGGAGCGGACGGGCGAGATTCAGGTCGCCCTCGTCGGCAAGTACGCCCTCGAGGACGCGTACATGTCCATCCACGAGGCGCTGAAACACGCCGGCATCGAGAGGCAGGTCGACGTGGACGTGCTCTGGGTCGACGCCGACGAGATGCACGATCACCACGCCGAGCGCCTCCACGAGGCCGACGCGGTGGTCGTCCCCGGGGGCTTCGGCTCCCGCGGCACCGAGGGGAAGATCGAGGCGATCCGCTACGCCCGCGAGAACGACGTGCCCTTCCTCGGACTCTGTCTGGGCTTCCAGATGGCCGTCGTCGAGTACGCCCGGAACGTCCTCGGGCTGGAGGGCGCCCACTCCGCCGAAATCGACGAGGAGACGCCCTACCCGGTGATCGACCTCCTGCCCGAGCAGTACGACCTCGAGGACCTGGGCGGGACGATGCGCCTCGGCGCCCACGAGACCGATATCGATCCGGGGACGCTCGCCCACGAGGTGTACGACGTCGAGGCCTGCACCGAGCGCCATCGGCACCGCTACGAGGTCAATCCCGAGTACATCGACGACCTCGAAGCCGGCGCCCTCACCTTCTCCGGGCGTGCGGGCAACCGGATGGAGATCGTCGAACTCGACGACCATCCGTACTTCCTCGGGACGCAGTTCCACCCCGAGTTCCGGTCCCGCCCCGACCGCGCGAGTCCGCCGTTCGTCGGCCTCGTCGACGCCGTCCTCGACCGCGTCGCCGAGGAACGGGAGGTGGAGGCCTGATGGTCGACGTCGACGAGTTCATCGAGGAGGCGACCGCGGAGATCGAGTCCGAGATCGGCGACGCGAACGCCATCATCGCGCTCTCCGGCGGCGTCGACTCCTCGGTCGCGGCCGCGCTGGCCTACCGCGCCATCGGCGACCGTCTCACGCCCGTCTACGTCGACACCGGGCTGATGCGGAAAGGCGAGACCGAGGGTATCCGGGAGACGTTCTCCTTCATGGACAGCCTGCGGATCGTCGAGGCACAGGACCGCTTCCTCGACGCCCTCGAAGGCGTGACCGACCCCGAGGAGAAGCGCCACGCCATCGGCGAAGGGTTCATCCGCGAGTTCGAACGCGAGGCCCGGGAGGCCGACGCCGACTACCTCGTCCAGGGGACGATCTACCCCGACCGCATCGAGAGCGAGGGCAACATCAAGTCCCACCACAACGTCGGCGGCCTGCCCGACGTGATCGATTTCGAGGGCATCGTCGAACCCGTCCGCGACCTCTACAAGGACGAGGTGCGGGAGGTGGCCCGCGCCCTCGACCTCGAGGAAGTGGTCTCGGAACGGATGCCCTTCCCCGGGCCGGGACTCGCCGTCCGCATCCTCGGCGAGGTGACCGAGGAGAAACTGAACGTGGCCCGCGAGGCGTGTCACATCGTCGAGGAGGAGGTCGCGGAACACGACCCCTGGCAGGCCTTCGCGGCCGTCATCGGCAAGGCGACCGGCGTCAAGGGCGACAACCGGGTCCACGGCTGGGTGGTCGCCGTCCGGTCGGTCGAGAGCCGCGACGGCATGACTGCCCGCGCCCAGGACCTCCCGTGGGAGACCCTACAACGGATTCAGAGCCGCATCACCGGCGAGAACGACGACGTCGCCCGGGTCGTCTACGACGTGACGCACAAACCCCCGGCGACCATCGAGTACGAATGACCAAAGCCATCCTCGCCGGGCCGGACGACGACGGCCTCGGCACCGCACTGGAGGGGGAGGGGATCGAGGTATCGCGCGTCGAGGGTGTCCTCACCGCCGCCGTCCTCGACGACGCCGGCCTGGCGGACGCCGACCTGTTCGTCCTCACGGACCTCGACGAGGCGACGGCCATCGCCGTCGCCAAGGACCGCAACCCCGACGTTCGGGTCGTCGTCTACAGCCACGACTCCCTGCCGGAGTTCGCCCGCGGGCAGACGGACCTCGCGATGGATCCGACGCTGTTCGGCGTCGAGATGGTCGCCGAGGAGCTAGCCTGATAGCCGCAGTTGCCGCTTCGGTGGCCCGCAGTCGGATCGCGGTCACATGCCGTCACGCTCGAGTTGGATGCGGATGCAGTTTCCACCGCGATCACTCTCCTCGGTGGTGACGGCTCCGCCGGATCGGTTCACGACCAGATACACCATCCATAGCCCGAGTCCGGTCCCGTGATACAGTGGGCCGAGCTCCTCACCGTCGACCAGTAATCGGGCCTCCATCTCCGGGAGCGGATCGTTCCCGTCTTCGACCTCGATCCGCACTCGATCCTCACCGGCTTCGACACGCACCGCGACCTCGCTGTCGCTCCCGTCGCCGTGAACGATGGCGTTGGTTACGAGTTCCTCGACCGCCAGTTCGATCCGTCTCGTCGCGACCGCGACGAGACGGGAGGGGGTGTCGAATTCGACCGTCGCGGCGGGGTATGAGCTGTTGACCCGCTCCGCAACGTCCCGAACCGTCGACGCGATATCGACGCTCCGGCGGTCTCGATCCTCGGACAGCATGGTCGCTACCGTTCGTCCTTTTTGAGACATATCCAGGATCTCGTCGACCCTTTGAACGACCCGCCCGGCGGTGGCCGATTCCTCGCCGTCGGCCCGGGACGCGATGTTCTCGGCGCACCCCCGGATCACGTTCAGGTCGTTACGCAGGTTGTGTCGGAGCATGCGGTCGAGCCGATCCAGATGTCGTTCCCGCTCCTTCCGATTCGAGATGTCGACCTGAAAGGCGGCGAATCGTTCGATCTCTCCGGACGGACCGGCTACGGGGACGATGTACTGCCGGGCGACATACTGGCCGCCGCCTTTCCGCTCGTCGACGATCTCCTCCTCCCAGACCTCCCCGTTCCGGACCGTCTCCCAGAGGCGTTCGAAGTACGCCTCGTCGTGGGTCCCCGAATTCAGGATCGCCGGCGTCTGCCCGACGGCTTCCGCTCGCGTATATCCAGTCAGCTCCTCGAACGCGCTGTTGACGTACGTGATCGTCCCGTCCGGTTTCGTAACGTAGACCGCATGGACTGCACTCTCGACGACGCGCCTGAGCCACCGTAGCTCCCGCGAGCGTTCCCGCCGTGCGGTGACATCCCGAAGCGTCCCAACCGACCCTTCGAATGCCTCCCCGTCGTACGGAAGCACGCCCATGTGGTCCTCACAGACGATCGGATCCCCTTCGCGGGGTTGGACGTCGATCTCGAACGTGATTTCGTCCGGACCGTCGGTGGAGAGCAGACGGGCCAGGTTCCGCTCTGCGCGTTCGACTGCCTCCGGTCCCTTGATGAGCTGTGGCGTACTCCCGAGGATGGTCTCTTGGTCGTAGCCGACCAGGTCGGCGAACGCGTCGTTGACGTAGGTGAAGCGGCCCGTCTCGTCGAGGGCGTAGACGGCGTCGTTCAGCGCCTCGACGATGGTTTCGTAGCGCTGAAGCTCCTCTCTGTGCCGCTTTCGCTCCGTGACGTCCTCGAACTTCGAGAAGACACTCCGGACGTCACCGTCCTCGTCGGTGACGGCACGGTTGTACCACTCGCACGTGATTCGCGTGCCGTCCTTGCGAACGTTCCGATTCCTGATTCGAGTGCCGCCATCCTTCTCGAGGAGCCCGGCGACCGCTTCGGCGACCCGTTCCCGATCGGTGTCGGCGACGATCGTCTCCCAGGATCGGCCCCGCAGTTCCGCCTCCGAGTAGCCCAGTATCTCCTCGGCGGCCCCGTTGACCCGTTCGAACCGGAACTCCTCGTCCCACTGTACCGCGCCCAGCGGCGACTCCTCGAAAAACAGGGAGAGATGCTCCCCGCCCGGGTCGGGCTCTCGTCGGCGACCGTGTTCGGTGACTCGCTCCTCGACCGCCGCCGCCACTGCGGCGGCCCGGTCCGACACCTCGTCCGCCCGAACGTACTCCGAGACGTCGGCGGAGATGGCGCGGCTCGCTACCGCTTCACTCCCCCTGTCGGTACACAGTACGAACGGCAGCGTGGGGTGCTCCTCGCGGACGGTGTCGAGCAGTTCGAGTCCATCGATTCCGGGCAGGTCGTAGGCGGAGACCAGACAGTCGTAGCCGGCGCTGGACAGCCGATCGAGGCAATCCCTTGCCCGAGTGACGTGGTCGACCGTGATGTGAGCGTTCCGGCGGTCGATTCGCGCCGGTACGGTCGTGTCGTAGTCGACGTATCCGACCACGATCTGATCGTGCATGCGTCTCATTCAGACCGCGCACACGTAACACCACCGTCAATAGAATCGTCGAAGCCGCACCGTTAAGACGCCGCCGTACAACCCTCGACCATGACCCTCGACCGACTCGAGACGCTCGATCCGGACCCCGAAGAGGTGCTGACCGCCGAACTCGTCGTCGGCGACGACGTGCTGGTGAAAGCCTTCGCACTCGGCCCCGGCGCGGAACTCGACGCTCACGACCACTCCGATAGTACGAACGTCTTTCACGTGCTCCGTGGAACCGTGACGGTGATGCAGGGCGACGACGAGGAGGCGATCGCGGCGCCGGGTGTCGTCCACCACGAGCGCGGCGTGAGCCACGGCGCCAGAAACGAGGCGAACGAGGTGGCGGTGTTCACCGCCAGCCTCTGTCCGATGCCCGGCTCCGGATGAGCCGCCGGCTCGTCCGGTGAGTCAGCCATGTCACGCACGAGCGTCACCGCCCACGCCCGGCTCCACTTCGGGTTCTGTAACCTGAGCCTCGCACGGGAGCGCCTCTACGGGAGCCTCGGCGTCGCCCTCGACCGCCCGTCGGTGACTGTCACCGCGTCGCCGGCCGACGCCGTCGACTGCGATCACCCGACCGTCCGGAAGTACGCCGAGCGGGCGGTCGACCTCCTCGGCGTCGCCGGAGCCGACGTGACCGTCGAGAGCGCGTTCCCCCGACACGTCGGCCTGGGTAGCGGGACGCAGTTCGCGCTCGCGACGCTCGTCGCCGTCGCCCGCGCCCACGATCGCCACGCCGACGTCCGGGCGTGCGCGCCGGATCTGGGCCGCGGCGGGCGGTCGGGCGTCGGCGTCGCCACTTTCGAGGACGGCGGCTTCGTCCTCGACGCCGGCCACCCGACCGCGCGGTTCACCACGGACCGGCCGGCGGTCGGCCAGTGGTCGGTCCCGCCGGTCGCCGCCCGGCATCCGATCCCCGAGGACTGGCGGTTCCTGGTCGTCGTGCCCGAGGCCCCCGCGGGTCCGAGCGGCGACGCCGAGGATCGGAGCATGCGCTCGGCGGTCGAGTCGGCGTCGCCGGAGCCGAGTGACCGCCTCGCGGGCGTCGTCCTCCGACGGGTACTGCCGGCGATCACCGAGGGGTCGGCCGAACGGTTCGGCGCCGCCGTCGCGGCGGTCGGTCGCCTCAACGGCTCCTGGTACGCGGACGAACAGGGCGGGGTGTATCGGCCGCCGGCCGGCGAACTCGTCGCCGCCCTCGACGACGACCCCGCGGTGTACGGCGCCGGGCAGTCCTCGTGGGGACCGTCGGTGTACGGCGTGACCGACGCCGACCGGGCCGCGGCGGCGCGGGCGGCGGGCCGGGCGGCCCTCGACGCTGCGGGCGTGGACGGACGCGTCCTCGTCGTCGAGGGACGAAACCGGGGCGCCGACTGATACCGGCCCCAACGTGCCTCCGGGGGTGGGCTCAGGTCGTCGAGACGGTGAACTCGGCGAGTTGGTACGCGTCGTCACCCGTGACGGTTCCCGGGTTCACCCCCTGGATCGGCTGGGTGTTCCAGTAGATGCGAACCCGCACGCCGTCGGCGTCCCCCTTCGGGTCCAGATAGACGGTCTCGCCGGCCTCCCACGTCTCGCCGATCCCGACCTGTGGCGGACGACCTCCTGACGATTCGATAACGTTCTCCCGGTCGCTCGCGTACGCCTCGTCTGCCGACTGTGAATCGCCCGGTGGGCCGCCGATATCTAGCGGCTTCGACCCGATCACGTAGAGCCGGTTGGTTCTGACCGCGTCGCCGTCCTCGAGTGTCACCGCGACCGTCGCGTCGCCCCCGTCGTCGACCGTCGTATGCGAGACGCTGATCCTCGGCGACGGCGGCGGAACGTCGCTGCCTTCGCTGAGGACGTATCCCGTGACGGTCGCGCTGAGGACCACGGCGACGGCGACCAGCAAAACCAATCCGATGACCGCCGAGACGGCTCGCTTCTCGCCGAGAACACCTCGCATAGCCGAAACTTCTCACGTACCAAAATAAACGTTCTCGGTCGCCCCCGGTCGCCGGGAGAGGCGCCGCAACGACTAACCCCCGACCGGACCAACGGTGGCCATGGCTCGGGTACCCTTCGGAATCTCCCGGCTCGACTCGATCATCGGCGGGGGTGCGCCGCCGGGGAGCGTCGTCCTCCTGACCGGGGAGGCGGGTGCGGGCGCCCGCGAGTTCCTCCACACCAGCGCCGCGATGAACGGCCTCTACCACGGCGACCGCGAGGCGTTCGAACTCCACTACGGCGACGTGGAGGCGCCCGCCGAGCCCCCGCCCGAAATCCACTACATCTCCTTCACCGCCGGCCGTGAGCACCTCGCCAAGGAACTCACCTACACGATGGACGAGGACCTCGTCCGCTCGGCGGTCGAACACATCCACTTCCGCGACCTCTCGCCGGAGTATTTCCAGTTGAGTCCCATCCCCCGGGAGTGGTACGCCGGCGAGGCCCAGTCGGTGAGCGACTTGGCGACCCGGGAGCGCCTGGAGAGCGCGCTGAGCGCGCTCGCCGACTACTTGGGCGAGCACGCGCCCGGCAACCTCGTTCTCGTCGACTCCATCACCGACCTCGTCGCCGCCGTCAGCGACGAAATGACCTGGAGCGACATCGCCCTGCTCATGAAGGGGATCCAGAAGGCGGCGTACGACTGGGGCGGGCTCATCCTCCTGCTGGTCCAGCGGCAGACGCTCGGGCCGACGGAGCTCGGCCACCTGATGGACGCCGCCTCCGGAACCGTGCAGTTCGAGTGGGAGAGCGGCGGGTCACAGCGCACTCGGACGATGTTCGTCAAGGAGTTCCGGGGTGTTCTCTCCCGACTCGAGGAGGAGAACGTCATCCGCTTCGAGACGGAGGTTCACGAGGCCGGATTCGACGTGAGCGGCGTCCGGAAGATCCGTTAGGCCGACCGATACTTAAGCCGCCACCCGACTAGGCACGTACAATGGCAGGGGAGCAGTCGGAGACCTTCCCGGACGAACTCCGGGACTGGATCGAACGCAAGGCGGCCGAGCGCGACGCAACCCCCGAGACGATTCTCGCCCGCGCCGTGACGATCTATCGGGCGCTCGACGCCGAAGCCGACGCCGACACACCCCTTGCTTCCGATCCGCTCGACGTCGACCCCGAGCGAGTCGCCGAGCTGTCCGACCGGATCGCGGACCTCGACGACCGCGTCGCCGCCGTCGAGGACGACTTGGACACGAAGATTCAGGACGTCCGCGAGCGAGTGATCCAGGTCAAACGCGAGACCGACGCCAAGGCCTCCCGCGACCACGGGCATCCGGGCCTCGACGAGCGGATCGACGCGGCCCGCCGCACCGCCGAGACGACCGAGGATCGGGTCGAGAACCTCGACCAGCGGCTCGACCGCGGCTTCGAGAACTACGAGGAGATCCTGGAACATCTGACCGACGTGACCGACGACCTCGACCGGAAGGTCACCCGCCTGGCCGGCGCCGTCGTCGACGTGCGCTCGGAGCTCCAGCGCGTCACCGCCGCCGAGCACGACCGGACGGCCGTCGACGAACTGCGGACGGCCGCCAACCGTCACGGCGCCCGCACGGCCGCCTGTGCCGACTGCGGCGCGACCGTCGACCTCGGACTGCTCTCCCGTCCCCGGTGTCCCCACTGCGAGGCCACCTACGTCGACTTCGAACCGGCCACCGGCTTCTTCGCCAGCGCCACGCTGGCCACCGGCGACCGACCCGCGCTGACCGACGGGACCGACGACCGGGCGGTGCCCGACGACGCCGCCGATCTGCTCGAATCCGACGCCGACGCCGGCGACGGGGGTGTGGACGGTGACTGACGATGGCGACGACGACACGGGGACGGAGGCCGGCGACGACGCGCCGCTCGACGACCTCGTCCGCGAGGTCCGCGAGCGGCGGGCGACCCGCGAGGCGGAGGACGATGTCGACCTCGACCCCATCGACGACCCGTTCGAGTCGGTCGAGGTGCCGGAACTCGACGAGGAGGCCGTCTGGGCGGCGTTCGACGAGGACGAAGCCGATCCGGAGGAGCGGATGGGTGTGGGGGTCGGCGCCGACCCCGAGACGACGTCCGGCGACGAGACCGAGGACGCGGAGGCCGTCGTTCCGAAGCGGAAGTTCTGCCAGCGGTGCCCCCACTTCACCGACCCGCCGGCGGTGGCCTGCACCCACGAGGGGACGACTATCGTCGAGGTGGTCGACGCCGACAGCTTCCGCGTCCGGAACTGCCCCATCGTCGCCGAGGACCGCGACTCCGCGCCCCTCGAATGAGCGGACCTTTGTGGACGGACCCGCTACCGCCGGTATGCAGTTCTGCGACGACTGCGGGTCGATGATGGTCACCCGCGACGGCGAGATGGTCTGTACCTCCTGTGGCGCCACCAGCGAACGCGACGAGGAACGCGCCGCCGAGTTCGTCTCCACCGAGGCCCAGAGCGACGACGAGTTGATCGAAACCGAGGAGGGCGCCAACTTCGAGGGGAAACCGACGGCCACCGACGTGACCTGCGACGAGTGTGGCCACGGCGAGGCGTGGTACACGATCAAACAAACCGGCGCCGCCGACGAACCGCCGACGCGCTTTTTCAAGTGCAAGAGCTGTGGCTACCGCTGGCGTGAGTACAACTGAGTCCGCCTCGCGTCCGTCAGGGCCCGTCGACCCAGTCCGACAGTATATGTGTATGTGGATCAACTAGTGTACGTGAGTCAAGCAACCGACGAAGACTCGACGAACGCACTGGCGGACGAACTCGAAGCGAGCGGCCTCGGACCCGCAGGGTTGGCCTCCATCGGCTCGGTCGCCCTCGCGCTCTACTACTACTACGTGCGCGGCGACGAACAGCGCGGTCAGTTCGTCGGCCTCTGGCCGGCCACCATCCTCGGGTTCGCCGCGTACCTCAAACTGTCCCGGCAGGAGCGGACGAGCGGCACCGACGAGGAGTAGCCTACCCGTTCGGACACGCGCGGCCGACCGTCGACTCCCGCTCCGGTCCCTGCGGGACGGCCTCGGTCACCCCCGTCCCGACGTCCACCACCATCGCCCGCCCCCCGTAGCCGTGGGTCCGGTCGTGCCCCCGGACGACGACGCAGGCCGTCCCCTCGGGCACCGAGACGGTGGCCGAGCGCGTGAACGGCCGGGTGCCGTGGGGGTGTGCGAGATCGCGGCGGCCGAGTCGGTCGCCGTCGAGCGTCTCGACCTGCCACCAGTTCGCGTACCCGTCCTCGCCGGCGTCGTCGTGGTGGAGCGTCACGTCGAACCGGTATCCCTCCGCCGTCGACTCGACGGTCACGTCCACGACGTTCGCCTCCCGGAGGTCGCGGTCGGCCGCCGCGGCGGTGGCCGTTTCCGTCGTCGTTCCGGTGTCCGACGGCGATTCGCTGCCGCCGTCGCTCCCGCCGCCGGCACAGCCGGCCGCTCCCCCGACCGCGGTCGCGAGCAGTCCCAGTACGTCCCGTCGGGTGCGACGCGTCGGTGACACGCGACGGCCTACGGTCCCCGACCCAAAGAACCGTCGGTCGGGCTACACGACGTCGGCGAAGAAGGCGGCCACCCGCTCGCCCACGTTCCGTTCCTGCCCGACGAAGAAGTGATCGGCCGGGAACCGCTCGACGGTGCTCCCGCCCGTGGCCGCGTCGGCGACGGCCGCGGCGTCGACGGTGTCGTCCCGGGCGCCGTATCCCACCCACAGCGGGGCGTCGATCCGGGGGACGGTGGCGACGACGTCGCTTCCATCGTCCAGTTCCGCGACCGGCGAGAGGGCGGCGACGGCGGTGGACGTCTCGGCGGCGGTCAGGAGGGCGACGCCGCCGCCGAAACTGTAGCCGAAGAGGCCGATCCGATCGTAGCGGTCGGCGGCCCAGGCGTGAGCCGTCCGGGCGTCGTCGCGTTCGCCCCGACCCCCGTCCCAGGGGCCGTAGTCGAAGCGTAGGCAGTCGATCCGGTCGGGGAGCGCGTCGCTCACGGCCCCGAGGCGGGCGTCGTGACGGTCGCCGCCGTGCCGGGGATGTGGGGGGCAGGCGACGACGAGGGCGTCGGCGTCCGTGTCGGTGTCCAGGCTCGCTCGTCCCGCTCGACCGCCGGGGAGGTGGACGCGTTCGGTCGGCACGGACCGGCGTAAGCGGTCCAGCGCCTCAACTCCTCCGCTCGGCGGGTGAGATTTTAAGGCTCGCGCCCCGAACGGGGGGTATGGGAATACTCTCGCGGGCCTCCTACGTCGTCCGGTCGAAGCTCAACGCCCTCCTGAATCGGGCCGAGGACCCGACGGAGACGCTCGATTACTCCTACGAGCGGATGCGCGACGAGTTACAGCAGGTCAAACAGGGGATCGCGGATCTGACGACCCAGAAAAAGCGCCTCGAGATACAGAAACGGCGGCTGGAGGAGAACGTCGAGAAACACAACGAACAGGCACGCGAGGCCGTCCAACAGGACCGCGACGACCTGGCGCGGCGGGCCCTGGAGAAAAAGAAAGAGAAGATGAGTCAGATCGAGGAGCTGGAGACACAGATCGCGGACCTCCAGTCGACACAGGACGACCTGGTCGAGAAGAAAAACGATCTGCAGAGCCGGATCGAGGAGTTCCGGACGAAAAAGGAGACGATGAAGGCCCGCTACGAGGCCGCGGAGGCGTCGACCCGCGTCTCGGAGGCCATGAGCGGCGTCGGCGACGAGATGAGCGACGTGAGCCGGGCGCTTGAGCGCGCCGAGGAGCGGACCGACGACATGGAGGCCCGCTCGGCCGCGATGGACGAACTCCAAGAGTCGGGGGCCTTCGAGGACGCCCTCTCGGACGAGGACGAGATCGACCGCCAGCTGTCGGCCGGCCGGACGGAAAGCGAGGTGGACGCGGAACTGGAGACGCTCAAGAGCGAACTGGGCGAGAGTGGCGGCGAGTCGGAAGGTTCGGCCGATGTGGACGTCGCCGACGACGAGATCGAGGCCGAACTCGACGAGTTGCGGGACAGCGAGGACGACGAGGGATCGGCCTGATGGATGGCGATTCGTCGCTCGTCGGCGCCGTGGCGGAGTCGACCGATCCCGAGACGCGGGCGACGTTCGAGCGACGGGTCCGCGAGCAGGCCGAGCGCATCCGGGCGGACATCCGATCGGGCCGACTCGACACCGACGAGTTCGCGGTCGGGATGGAACTCGAAGGGTACGTCGTCGACGACGCGCGTCGACTCGCGCGGGTGCCCGAGGCGGTCTTCGACCGGGCCGACTGCGGGAAGGAACTCGGCGTTCACAACTTCGAGGTGAACTCGGCGGCGACGACCTTCGACGCCGCGGGGATCGCCGACCAGGCCGACCGGATCCGGGCGAACGTCGACGCGGCGGCCGCGGCGCTCGACGACGTCGACCTCGCGCCCGTCCTCGACGCCATGTGGACGATTCCGCCGGCCGAGGGGACCGACGCCTACCTCGGTGCGATCGAGGAGCGCGAGGGCGTCGTCGTCGCCGAGAACATGCGTCACCACCCCCGATACGTCGCCCTCGACAACGAGATCCTGGAGCGAAGCGGCGGGACGATCACGCTCGACGTCCCCGGCGCCTCCCTGGCGTACCCGACCATCCTCATGGAGTCGCTCGCGACGTCGATCCAGCCACACCTCCAGATCCCCGATACCGACGCCTTCCCCCGCTATTTCAACCTCGCCATCCGGACGATGGGGCCGGTGCTCTCGCTGACGAGCAACGCCCCCTTCCTCCCCGCGGACTGTTACGACGACGACCCCGCGGTGATCGACGCCACGCCCCACGAACTCCGGATCCCGGTCTTCGAGGGGAGCATCAACGCCGACGCGCCGCGCGGCGAGGGGAAGGTCCGGTTTCCCGAGGATCTGGAGCGGGCGACGGACGTGGTCGACCGCGTCGCCGCCGACGAGACGTACGCGCCGGTGCTCGCGGACGACGACGCGGACCCGGACGCCAGCCCGTACCGGTCGACACTCCGGGAGTACGACCACAAGCGCGGCGTCCACTGGCGGTGGGTCCGGGGCGTCGTCGGCGGCCAACCCGTCGGCACGGAGCCGGACGGCGCGTCGCTTCGCATCGAGTACCGCCCGCTCCCCACGCAGCCGACGGTGCGTGACACCGTGGCCACCCAGGTCCTCGTCGTCGGCCTGCTCCGGGGACTGGGCGTCGCGAACCACTCTCTGACCGAGTTGCCGTGGACGGCGGCCCGCGACTGCTTCTACGACGTCGTCGACGACGGTCCGGACGCGGACCTCGCCTGGGTGACCGCCGACGGCGACCGGACCGCGGATCCCGAGACCGTCTACGACGAACTGTTCGCGTACGCCCGCCGCGGCCTCCGGGACGCCGGCCTCGCTCCCGACGTCGCCGACGCCACCCTCGCCCCCATCGAACGCCGCCGCGACGGGACCGTCCCGAGCACGTGGAAGAAGGCTCGCGTGCGCGAGGCGGTCGACGACGGCGCTACCCTCCCCGACGCCATCGAGCGGATGCAACGCGACTACATCGAGCGGGCGGGCGGAGAGACGGTCTTCGCCGACTGGTAGCCTCGCGGTCCGGGGCCCCCTTTCGGGGGATTCGGACGCCGATCGTGTCTGCCGTGTGAACGGTTCCCGTATAATTAATATGAACGACGTGGGGATGGGAATCGTGTCCGAAACACCGACCCTCCCCGACGACGGAACCGAACGCGTTCGGGCGGTTCACGGCGGGTTCGGCGAGCCGACCCATCACTGCACCCCGTTCGGGACGTGTCGTCGACCGTGAGCCGGCGCCGCCGGATCGCCGTCGTGTTCGCCCTCCTCCTCGTCCTCGCCGTGCCGGCTCCGGTGGTCGCCGTCGATCGGACCACCATCGACGATCCGTTCTCCGAGCGGAGCCTGACGAAGGTCTACCCCGGCGCCGACGACTTCTCCGAGCCCTCCGGCCAGTATCGAACGGTCGGGGCCTACCGGCAGGTCGACGGCGAACGGCAGCTCGCGGGCTACGTCTTCCTCACGAGCAACGTCGTCGATGTCGAGGGATACGGCGACGAACCCATCGAGTTTCTGGTCGCGCTCGACACCAACGGCACCCTCCGCGGTGTCGAACTCGTCGAACAGCACGAACCCTTCTTCGACCGCGCATCGGCCATCCAGCGCCTGCGGCGGTTCAGCTACCAGATGGTCGGGATGTCGGTCACACAGGACGTCACGCTCCGTGACCCCGACGGGAACGAACACCACGTCGACGCGCTCACCGGCGCGTCCGTGACGACCCGGGCCTCCATCGAGACGGTGACGCGGTCGGCCCGGATCGTGGCCAAAGAGAAGGGCATCGTCTCCGAATCGGCGCTCGACGACGGGTCGACGAACGAGACGGCGACGAACCAGTCGTCGGAACGCCGGATGACGCTCGGCGACCTGGGTCGTGGAGCGCCGCTCGCCCGGTGGGACGCCGGGGCGCCGGACGCGACGGCCGGATCGAACGACTCCCTGACGCTCTATGCGGCGCCCATCGAATCCGACCCCGTCAAGCGGAGCCTGTTCGCCGACCGGGCCGCCGGCCCCCCGGACGCCAACGCGACGGTCCTCTGGGTGGGTCTGAACGCCCCGGGATCGGCGTCCCGGCCGGAGCGGCTCCGACTCCACCAGTGGACCCGGTCGTACGCGCCGCCGGTCCACGAGACGCGGATCGACGGCGTGGACTGGAGCGCCGCTCTGGCGATCGAGGGTACCCTCGACACCGCCAGCCCGTTCGTCCTCGATCTGACCGTGGGCGGGGAGCGCCTCAGCCGGACCTACGGTCCCGGCGGGTTGGCCGTCCGGCGCCCGGTCGACGCCGTGGCCGCCCGGACGGTGCCGGCGTGGGTCGGAACCGTCGAGTCCGCGTGGCAGGACAACTGGCTCGCCGCCGCCGCGCTCGTCGTCTTCCTCACGGGAATCGTCGGCATCTTCACCTTCCGCTCGCGGATCAGCCGCCGAACGGGGTGGACGACCAACCGCCTCCGCATCGGCACGCTGGGGGTGACACTCGCCTTCATCGGCTGGTACCATCCCACCCAGCCCACCACCCAACAGATCGCGATCCTCGTTCGGGAACTCGTCTCGTGGGCGACCGCCGGCGGTTTCCGGTGGGCGCTGTTTTTCTCGGCCCCGCTCGTCGCGATCACGTTCATCTGCATCGCGCTCGTCATCCCGAAGTGGGGCCGTGGCGTCTTCTGTGGGTGGATCTGCCCGTTCGGGGCCCTCTCGGAACTGCTCTACAAGCTGACGCCCTGGGAGTACGAACTCCCCCGGGAGTACCACGTCAAACTCGAGAAGCTCCGTTATCCGCTTTTCGTCGCCATCGTGATCGGGTTCGTAATCTCGACGGACTTCGGCGCGACGTTGGCGAAGGTCGAGCCGTTCAAGGCGGCCTTCTACAGTTCGCTGGTGACCGACCCCGTCTACATCGCGTGGTCGGCGCTGCTCGTCGTCTCGGGCGCGTTCATGTTCCGGCCCTACTGCCGGTACGTCTGTCCGCTCGGTGCCGGGTTGGCGCTCGGCAACGTCCTCCAGCGGGAGCCGATCCAGCGATACGACCTCTGTGGCGACTGCGTGAAATGCCAGAGCGACTGCGAGTTCCAGGCCATCGAGGACGACGGCTCGATCGACCGGTTCCAGTGTTTCCAGTGTTCGGTCTGTGTCGACAACTACTACGACCCCGAGGGGTGTCCGGTCGTCCTCCAGTACGACAACGAACACGGGTTCACGGTCGACGCGTGGCGGGATCCCGCGCTCATCGAGCGGATTCGCCCCGAGGACCGGACGACAGAGCAACAGCGCCTCCTCGCCGAACGCGCCGTGACCGACGGCGGTGAGACGGAGCCGTACGCGGGGAGTTCCGACCTCGTCCCCGACGGCACCGTCGTCGACATGGTCCGCCGGGAGACGGCGGGTGGCGACGCCCCGGGTTCGGACGCGTCGTGTGGCTGTTCGGGGTCGGACGCGTCGTGTGGCTGTTCGGGGACGGCCTGGCTCGACGGGGGTGACGGCGATGCGTGAACTCGACCGCCGATCGTTCCTGACGGCGGCCGCCGGCGGCGTGGCCGGCGCCGGTCTCCTCGGGCGGACGCTCCTGGTCCGCGGGGACCTCACCGAGGTCCGCAGCACCCGGCTCATGATGGGGACGCTCGTGACCGTCACCGCGGTCACGCGAGCGCCCGACCGGGCCGAGATCGGCGTCGAACGCGCGTTCGCCGAGATGTCGCGGCTGGAGTCGGTGTTCACGCGCCACGACCCCGACGGCGAGGTGGCGCGTCTGAACGAGGCGGGCGTCCTCGCCGATCCGTCGCCGGCGCTGGTCTCGCTCCTCCGGCAGTGTCGGCGCGTCTACGACCGCACCGACGGGGCGTTCGATCCGACCGTCCTCCCGGTCGTGACGGCCTACGAGTCGGGACGCGACGCCCCGACCGACGCCCGCCGCCGCGTCGGCGAGGCGACGTTCGACTCGGTCGCAGTCGCGGACGCCGAACTCCGGACGCCAACGCCCATCACCCTCGACGGCGTCGCCAAGGGGGCGGTGGTCGACGCCGGCACGGCCGTCCTCCGGGACTGGGTCGACGCCGGCCTCGTCGAGGCGGGAGGCGACGTCCGCGCCTTCGGCGGGTCCGGTGCCGACTCCCGATGGCGCGTCGGGGTCGAGGACCCCCGCGGCGACGGCACCGTCTCGACCCTCCGTCTCGACCGCGGCGGCGTCGCCACGTCCGGCGACTACCGCATCTTCTACGACGAGGACCGGACGAACCACCACATCGTCACGCCCGGAACCGGCCGGTCGCCCACGGCGGACACCAGCGTCACCGTCGTCGCGCCCGACGCGACGACCGCCGACGCCTACTCCACGGCCGCGTTCGTGATGGACGACGACCGTGCGTCGCCGCTGCTCGACGACCGTGAGGGAGTCGCAGCCCTGTTTCTCACCCGCGACGGCGACCGACGCCGAACCGACGGGTGGGCCGACCGGCTGGCCGACGACTGACCACCGACGGCCCGAAAGCGTCGGTCCCGGGACGGCGGCTCCGGTCGGCCGTCCGGCGCCCTGCGTCCCCGTTGTGTGAGGTGTCGAATGAAACGGGGGGTATAGACGTTCGGGGGCCGTCGTGACAGTCGGACACATGACGTTCTCCAGCGATTCGATCGAAGCCGACACCCACTCCGAGGGCGTTCCCGGCCGTGTGGCCGCGGAGGGATGCTCCGGCCCCCGACGCTATTCGATCGACCGGACGCCCGTCCCCGGTCGGTCCGGAAACGCGACAGTCCCGCCGGCGTAGCTCGGCCCCTCGTAGGGATCCTCGGCGAGCAGGAGCGCCCCGTCGAGGTCGACGTAGTCCATCAGCGGCGCCAGGTGACAGGCGGCGGCGATGGAGGCGGTCGACTCGACCATGCAGCCGAGCATGACCTCCAGGCCGTGTGCGCGGGCGGCGTGGACCATCCGGACCGCCTCGCGGATCCCCCCGCATTTCATCAGCTTCAGGTTCACGATGTCGACGCGGTCGGCCACCCGCGGGACGTCCGGGAGCGTCACGCAGGACTCGTCGGCGGCGACGGGGAGGGCGCTCCGCTCGTGGACGCGGCGCAGCCCCTCGGGGTTCTCGGCCGGGACCGGCTGTTCGACGAACTCGACGCCGAGGTCGGCCAGCCACTCGCTTTTCGCGACCGCCTCGGGGGGCGCCCACGCCTCGTTGGCGTCGACCCGGATCGTCGCCTCGGGGGCCGCGGCCCGCACCGCCTCGACGCGCTCGCGGTCGCGGTCGGTCCCCAGTTTCACCTTCAGGATCCCGTATCCCTCCCCGACGGCCGTCTCCGCCGTGTCGGCCATCGCCTCCGGTTCGTCGATGGCGACCGTATAGGAGGTCGGGGGCGCACGCCCGGGATCGAGACCCAGGTGGCGGTAGAGCGGGATCCCCAGCCGACGGGTCGCGAGGTCGTGACAGGCGACGCTGACCGCGGCGCGGGCGGCGGGGTTGTCGCGGATCGTCCCGCGCAGTCGGCGCTCGATCCGCCCCAGCGCCAGCGGGTCGTCGACCCCCTCGACGGCGTCGAGGAGGGTGGGCAGGACCGCGGTCACGGTGTCGGCCGTCTCCCCGTAGTGGGCGGTCGGGGCGGCGGCGCCGATCCCCGTCTGCCCGGCGTCGTCGCACACCCGGACGACGACCGTCTCAACGTCGGTCCGCGCACCCCGCGAGATGGCGAATTCGCCGTCGATCGACAGGCCGAGTCGCTCGAAGTTCGTATTCATAGCAGGTCGTCGAGTATCTCCTCGGCCCCGAAGCGGATGGGGTCGGTCGCGGGCGCGCCGAGGGCGTCGCCGTAGGCCGCGACGGCGTCCCGGGCCGCGTCGTCGTCGTCGAACGCCCGAGTATCGAGCGCGCCGGCGGCCATCTCCGCCGGCGCGACCGGCGCCGCCAGCGACTCGTAGAGGTCGACGTACGTCTCGATCGGCGGCACGGCGAACGACTCGTAGCCGTGGATCGCCTCCGTGCCCGCGCTGTGGGTCAGGACGAGCGAGTCCGGCATCGAGCCGTGGAGCAGGCTACAGGTCACCCCGGAGTAGGCGGGGTGGACGATCGACCCCTGTCCTTCGACGAAGACGACGTCGTGGTCCGCCGCGGCCTCGAGGACCATCCGTTCGGCGGCGCCGGCGGCGAAGTCGGCGATCGTCCGGTCGATCGGGATCCCCCATCCGGCGATCATGATCCCCGTCTGTCCGGTGGGGACGAACCCCGCGTCGATCCCCCGTTCCCGGGCGGCGGCGACGAGTTCGAGCGTCGTCGTCATCTTGCCCGTGTTGCAGTCGGTGCCGACGGTCAACACCACCTCGGCGTCGACTTCGTGGGCACGGCCCTCGCTCACGGTCAGATCCGCGGGCGGGCGGCGGACGTCGATCAGGTCGACCCCGGTTTCGTCGGCGAGGGCGGCGAACTCCGCGTCGTCCGCGAGGAAGTAATGCAGCCCCGAGATCACGTCACAGCCGGCCTCGATGGCGGTCCGGACGTCCGGCCGCCAGGACTCGTCGAACTCGCCGCCGATGGGTGAGATTCCGATCACCAGCGCGTCCGGATCGGTGCAGTCGAGCGCCGCGTCCATGTTCTCGACGATCGGCGCGTCGTCCACGTCGGGGACGTGGTCGGTGACCGTCCCGCCCGCGTGGGCGCGGTCGAGCACCGCCGCGACCTCGTAGTCCGCGTATCGGAGGACGCCGACGGCCGTCTTCGCCCGGCCGGGGAACTGCTCGTGGGCGAGCACGATCACCGAGTCGTCCGGATCGAGTGTTACCGACATGTCCCCCCCGACGGAGGGATCGAGAATTAATCCCCGGGTTACGATACGCCGCGGGCGGCGCCCGTTCGTGGGGCCGATCCCTGCGCTTATCCGCCGTTCGTCCGTAGGGACGCCCATGGCCGTGTACCAACGCCGGACGCGCGTCGACGCGTCGCTGGATTCGGTGTGGGATTTCCACTCCCGCGTGAGCGGACTGGAGGCGCTGACCCCGGAGTGGATGCACCTGCGGATCGAGGCGGTCGAGGGTCCGGACGGCGACCCCGACCCGGAGATCCTGGAGCCCGGATCGCGCATCGAGGCCTCGGTCCGACCGTTCGGCGTCGGGCCGCGACAGCGGTGGACTTCCCTCATCACCGAGCGCGAACGCGAGGGCGCGACCGCTCACTTCACCGACGAGATGGCCGACGGGCCTTTTCGCCACTGGGAGCACACCCACCGCTTTTTCGCCGACGGATCCGAGACGGTCGTCGACGATCGGGTGGTCTACGCTCTCCCGCTCGGCGCCCTCGGTGAGGCCGTCGCGCCCCTCGCCCGGGTCGGCTTCGAACCCATGTTTCGGTTCCGTCACCGGCGGACGCGCGACCTCCTCGAGTGACCGGCCGGTCGTGAGACGGGCCGCCGCGAGCGGTGACGACAATCGGTATGAAGCCGGCGCCCCAACGCCCGGTATGGACGTCGTCGACCTGGATCACGCCGCCTTCCGCGTGAGTGACCTCGACCGCGCGCTCGAGTTCTACCACGACCTGCTCGGGATGCCAGTCCGCGACCGCGACCGCTACGAGGCCGGGGAGGTGCCCTACGTCGCCGTCGTCGCCGGCGGCCGCCACCTTCACCTCGTGCCGACCGACGAGCCGTTCGACCCCGACGGCGAACACGTCTGTCTGCTCCTCCGGTCGGACGGCACCGGAACCCGGGCGGAGATCGAGGCCCTGCTCGCAGACCTCCGGGACGCGGGCGTCGAGGTGGAGTCCGGGGAACCCCACGAGCGGTACGGCGCCTACGGCCGCGACTGGGCGGCGTACGTTCGCGACCCCGACGGCCGGCGGATCGAACTCAAACTTCACTGATCCGGGCGGCCGGGCGTTCGCGCGGACGCGGTGACGTAGATCCCGGCGAGGACGACGGCGCCGCCGAGGAGCGTTCCCGGCGGCGGGACCTCCGAGAGGAGGACGACCGCGAGGAGCGTACTTCCGACCGGTTCGCCGAGAAGCGAGACGCTGACCACGTGGGATTCGAGATGGCCGAGCGCCCAGTTCACGACGGTGTGCCCGAGGACGCCCGGACCGAGCGCCATCGCGGCGAACAGCACCCACTCGTGGGGGGCATACGAGACGAGGGGGAGGCCCTGCGCGACGGCGACCCCGAGCAAAACGAGCGCACATGCCGTGTACACGACCGTCACGTACGGCAACACCCCCAGTCCGCGCCGGAGCGACCGGCCGGCGAGGTAGTACCCCGCCACCGCCACTGCGCCGAGGAGGGCCAGCGCGTTGCCGTACTGGGCCCCCGTCACGTCGGCGGCCGGTTCGGCGGTCGGATCGACGGCGGCCAGCAACGCCGGGCCGAACGAGAGCGCGACCATCCCGGCGAGAGCGATCCCGATCCCGAGCGCGCCGCGTCGGCTCACGCGTTCCCCGAGGAGCACCCACGCCCCGGCGGCGACGAACACCGGCTGGGCCTGGACGATGGTGACGCTCGCGGCGACGGTCGTGTGATCGAGGCTCTCGAACCAGACCACGAAGTGGACCGCGAGGGCGACCCCGGCGGCGACCGCGACGGCGGCGTCGCGACGCCCGATCCGGGCGAGCGAGAGTCGGTCGCCCCCGTCGACGAGCGGAGCGAGCGCGACGACGGTGAAGGTCACCCGATACAGCGCCTTGATGACGTTCGGGGCGTCGCTCCAGCGGACCAGGATCGCGCTCGTGCTGATCGCGAGGACCGCGACTCCCAGCGCGACCAGCGGCGACACGACACGTCCGTCCGTCCCGGACACACGAACCCGCTCGGCGGGCGACGGTTTACCGGTGTCGACGCGAATCGAAGAGTGCTGTTCCCCTCTTTCCCGTTTCGAAGAAAGTTTTTCTTCAATCTATCTGATGGGGGATTATTCGGCATCATTTACGTAGTTGGAGATACGAATACGATCCAACGATGCGTTCGATACGCGATTGGCTGTGGATCGTGACGTTCGTCGTCCTCGTCGTGTTCTCGGTCCCCTGGTTCCTCTGGGGCACGTCGACGGTGGTCGCCGGGTTACCCGTCTGGCTCTGGTGGCATATCGGCTGGATGGGCGTAGCGGCCGTCGTCTTCGCGCTGTTCACCCGAACCGGGTGGGATCGGTTGATGGGCGTCGACACCGAGGCGGCCCCGCGACCCGACGGGGGTGAGAGTCGGTGAGCCTCCAGCCGCTCGGCATCGTCGTCGCGTATCTCGTCCTCGCGCTCGGCGTCGGCCTCGTGGCCTACCGCGTCGGCGGGAACGACGCCGAGGACTTCTATCTCGCCAGCCGCACCCTCGGGACGCTCGTCCTCCTGTTTACCACCTTCGCGACCCTGCTGTCGGCGTTCACCTTCTTCGGCGGCCCGAACCTCGCCTACGCGGCCGGCCCCGAGTGGATCCTCGTCATGGGTGTGATGGACGGCGTCCTCTTCGCCATCCTCTGGTACGTTATCGGCTACCGACAGTGGCTCATCGGGCGCGCACGCGAGTACGTCACCCTTGGGGAGATGCTCGGCGACCGATTTGCCTCCCCGGGTCTCCGGGGGCTGGTCGCGGGCGTTAGCCTCCTGTGGCTCTTCCCCTACGTCATGCTCCAGCAGATGGGTGCCGGCGAGGCGCTCCGCGGACTCACCGGCGGGGCGGTCCCCTACTGGGGCGGCGCCGCGCTCATCACCCTCTTCATGATCGTCTACGTGATGCTCGCCGGCCTGCGGGGCGTCGCCTGGACCGACACCCTCCAGGGGCTGTTCATGCTCTCCGTGCTGTGGATCGCGGTGGTCTGGATCCTCGGCAGCCTCGGCGGCCTCGGCGCGGCCACCCGCGGGATGGTGGCGGCCAACCCCGAGTTCGCGTCCCTCGGGGGCGGCCTCTACACCCCGCAGTTCATCGTCTCGTCGGCAGTCACCATCGCCTTCGGCGTGACCATGTTCCCGCAGATCAACCAGCGCTTCTTCGTCGCGAAGTCCGCGACGGTGCTGAAACGCTCGTTCGCCCTCTGGCCGGTGCTCGTCCTCCTGCTTTTCGTCCCGGCGTTCATGCTCGGGGCGTGGGCGGCCGGCCTCCCCATCGAGGTGCCCGAGGGCGCGAACGTGCTGTCGGTCCTGCTGAGCGAGTACACCCCCGGGTGGTTCGCGGCGCTCGTCGTCGCCGGCGCGATGGCGGCGATGATGTCCTCCTCGGACTCGATGCTCCTCTCGGGGTCGGCCTACTTCACCCGTGACCTCTACCGCCCCTTCGTTCGCCCCGAAGCGAGCGACCGACGCGAGGCGTGGATCGCCCGGATCGGCGTCGCCGTCTTCGCCCTCCTCGCGTTCGTCGCCAGCCTCTCGCGACCCGGCACGCTCATCGAAGTCGGCGACACCGCGTTCTCCGGGTTCGCCCTGCTCGCTCCGCCCGTCATCGTCGCGCTCTACTGGGAGGCGACGACCCGCGACGGCATGCTCGTCGGCGTCGCCGTCCCGCAACTCCTGTATCTCGCCCACGTCCTCGTCCCGGCCACGCCGGTCGAGGTCGGGGGCGCGACCGTCTCCCTCCTCGCGCGCTCCTACGGCGGGTGGGACGTCGCCCTCGCGTTCATGCTGCTCGCCGCCGCCCTCACCGTCGGCGTCTCGCTCGTCTCTTCGCCCTCGATCGACGAGGACGCGACCCGCTTCGCCGTCGGCGGCGACTGACGTCCCGTCCGCCATCCGACACCCTGATTGCCGACCCGACCGAGGTCGACCCATGAGCGACATACTCGACGACGAGGCGGCGGCGAAACTCGTCAAGTACATCCGGGAGAACGACCAGCCGAGCCCGCATTTCCAGGCGACGATGATCAACTTCGTCTGGTCGCTCCACCAAAGCGACGGGAGCCTGGAAGAGATCCCCCTCGCAGACGGCGAGATGGAGGAGATCTTCCACTCCCTGCCGACCGACCCGGAGAAGGAACTCCAGTACACCGAGTGACGCGTCGGCCCGCGAACGACGTGTCGCCCGCTCGTGCGGAGCATTGAAGCCCCCCGATCCCGTCGTTCGTCGTGGCGTCCGCTTAGGATACGGAGGCCCACGCGGACCCGACGCCCTATCGTCGGGGTCCGTTTCTGATACTCGGCGTCCGATCTCACACGACATACCCCGTCAGCATCGCGGCTACCGTCGGCTACCCACCCAAGGCGACGAGCCCGTCCCGAAAACGAGTCCGCCCTCCCCGATCTGAAACGCGTGAGACTCCCGCTGGTCGTCTCGCTGTTCCCCGCTCGCTGTGCTCGCGGGGACGGGGGGCAAGCCGATGCCCCGTCGACCCCACATCGACTGCAGGAAAAGTCCGCCCTCCCCGCGGGCAACTTCTGTGAAGCTAACTCGGGGTGGTCGGCGTGAGACGGTACTGTCCGGCCTGCGGAACCCGTCTCGTCACGACCACGTCCCGAGGTGGACTCAAACGCCGAACCTGTCCGGAGTGCAACGGAGGGGATCGACGGTGAGCACCGAGCGCGTCGGCGGTTACCCCGACCTCGACCTCCCCGACGACTTCGGCGACTCGACGAGCTGGCAACGCGCCCGCGACGAGGAGACGACGATCGAGCCGATCAACCGCGCCGAGTGGATGGTCCGCGTCGGTGACGGTGACCGTCACCGTGTCGTCTTCGGGACGCGGAGCGGACAGCCCGTCGGCGAGTGCGACTGCAAGGGCTACGCGCACCACGAGTGGTGCGCCCACCTCGCGACGATGCTGCTCGCCTACGTCCGCGAGGAGATCGTCGTCGCCGACCTCGACGCCGATCCCGACGAGGAACTGGCGATGCTCTGGCGCCAGTACCGGCAAGGAGGTGAAGCGTGACCCGTCCACGCCCGTCGTCGAGCCACCGTCGTGCCCACCACCGGGATCGGGCCCCGGAGTGCCCTACCTGCGAGACGAACCTCTTCGTCGCCGCCGACCGCGGGCGAGACGGTGAGCGGCGTTGTCACCACTGCGGATGGACCACCACCTTGGACGACGGTGGCGACGGTGACGGGTCGCGCGCACACGGGCCCGCACGCGAGAGTGCTCCGCACAACCCCCAGGGGGGTTGTGCTACGCACACCGTTTGTCGGGACGAATCGCAAGACGGGGACGAGAACGACCGCGTAGCACACGACGGTAGTTTGTGCTACGGAGGTGTCCGATGAGCAACCAACTCGCCGGCGAGGAGAAGATGAAGAGCCCGAGCGTCCGCGTCCGCGCGGACCTCCTCGACGACTTCGACGACGCCGTCGAGGAAAGCGAGCGGTGGAACTCGCGGAGCGAGGCGATCCGGGACTTCATGGCGTCGATCGTCGAGGACGGTGCTGAGGATCCCGACGGCCGGGTCCCGCCGGTCGACGACGAACTCGCCGAAGCCTACGACGTGTTGCGGACGCTCGCCCCGGAGAAGTACGTGACCGAGGACCGCGTGTTGTCGGTGCTCGCCCAGCAGCAGGGGATGAAAAAGCCCGTCGCTCGGCAGAGGCTCATCATCCCACTCGTCGACCTCGGGTACGCGAAGCGAACGAGCAACGTGATGGGCGATACGGCGGTGAAGGCACTACAATGACCCGGCTACTCTCCTGTTCCGGTGATCGGGATGAGTGACGACGACCTCATCTACGGCGGCGAGTGTCCGGTGTGTGGCGACGAGTTCGTCGACGGGATGGACGAGTTCGACGAGGGAGAGAGCTACGAGGCGCGAGTGTGCATCGTCGAGAGGCCGCCGGAGGGCGAAGAAGGTGGGTCGATGCTGATTCACCGAGACGGCTCGCAAGCCGGAGACGACGGATAACTGAATCTCCGGAAAGGACGCAAGGCCGAACGTTCCGGAACTCTATTTTTCGATCCCGTCGACGACGTCATCGGCTACGGTATCCGACCGGATCACCTCGTCGCCGTCGGGATCCTCGACGACGACCGCGCCCGGCTCGTACCGACGCAGGAGGATCGGATCGGGCCACCGAACGTGTCTCGGGACGATCGCCCACTCCGCAGGTAGCTCACTCGGCACCGTCACCACCCCACGGGGACGCTCGTTTCATGACCCGCTTCGCGTAGCCCGCCCACCGCCAAGGAGAGGTGAGCAGCGCGAGCAGGAAGGCCCACAGGGGCACCGGGTGGTAGAGCCACGCCGGGGCGTCGGCTGCGATCATCCCTCCGAGCCCTCCCGGTCGTCGACGTGGACGATCCGCGGCCGGAGCGCGTCGACCGCGGAATCGTCGACGTCCAAGTCGTCACGGAGCCGATCGTCGTCGACGTCGTCGCGACGCTCGGCGAGGGCCACGACCGCCGCGGCCACCGTCTCGACGCGGGGACGGAGCCGGAACACCAGCATGGCGAGCACGACGACGAAGGTCGCCACGTCGACGGGCGATCCCAACCAACCGACGTCGATCATCGTCTATTCAGCCACCCCCGCGACGATCGTCAGCAGCGGGCGGGCGAGCCACAGTCCCGCGCCCAGGACGACCAGGACGACGACGACGATCGTCGCCTCGTCGAGCCACGACGGGCCGACCGACGTCGTCCGATCGACGATGATGTCGATGACACCGCCACCCGGTTCGTCGTCGAACTGGCGGCCGATCGGAGCGAAGACCTCCGCGCCGAACGTGTCTGCGATCGACTCGTCGTCCCAAGACGGATCCTCGGGGACGTCCGTCTCACCGCCCGGGGACGAGCCCGGGAGATAGGTGTCCGGGTCTGCGATGCCGCCGCCCGGAACGTCATCGAACTGGCGATAGAGTGCGCGGTCGAGGCCCCGAGTGAAGTCGTCCCACGACACGGTCAGATCCTCCCGAGGACTTCGCGTCCGATGGTCACGCCGGGGATCGTTTGACCGATCGACCCGACGACCCCGGAGGTGGCTTCGTCGAGCGGATCGGAAGAGTCCGATCCCCCCGAAGAGTCCGAGCCGCCGGATCCGTCGACCGTCGTCTCACCGGAGTCTCCGCGCCAGTTGATCCCGTCGTCCGCCGGGCCTGTCGATCCACCCGAGTCGGTGGAGCCATCCGAGTCGGTGGAGCCATTCGAGGGGCCACCGAAATCGTAATCGTCAGGGTCCCACTCCGGGCTGGTGGGGTCGTCGGTCGGATTGTCGAAAACCCACCCGCCATCGCTCGGGACCGTGGTGTCCGGCTCGGAGATCCCGTCGACGTCGGTGATCTCGTCGTTGTCGCCGGACGATCCGGTCCCGCCGATGAAGATAGGTTGAGCACCGGACCTGCCGACGACGGCGTAGATCACGGCCGCGACGGCGGCGAGCGATGCGACGACTGCGATGCCGCTGTCGGTGGTCTGGTTGGTAGCCATGTCAGTCACTCCCCACTAGGACACCGACCACCGCGACCGCGGCGGCGGCGACCGCGAGGATGCCGACGCCCGACCCTCCGCCCGAGGACGTCGGCACGACGATCTCCCGGACCGACTCGCCCGTGCTCGACGACGTCGACGTGTCGGTGGTCGTCGGATCCGGGGACGACGTCGTATCGGTTGACGTCGGGGTCGGCGACGATCCGCCCCCATCGAACGACTCTTCGTCGACGACGTCGCCGGAGTCGTATACCCGGTCGCCTTCGAGGGCGAAGGTGTCGTCTTGGTCGGCGCCGCCGACGACGATGTCGGTCCGCTCGTCGGCCTCGCTGGCGTCGTAGGTTGCCTCGCCGACCTGCGTGACCTGCGTGTCGCCGGTCGGGATGAGCGATCCGTCTTCTGCGATGATAGCGTTCTGTGCCATGATTAGTTTCCTCCAAGTACTGCGACCGCGCCGGCGGCGAGCACCACGATCACCGCGACGGTCGTGCCGATCATGCCGCCACCGTCACCTCCCGACGAGGTGGACGTCGGCGGGCTCGACGACCCCGAGGACGGATCGGCCGGGTCATCCGGGACCGGGTCGCCCGCCGGGCCGCCGCCCGCGAGGGCATCCTCCTCGTCGAGCGCGGGCGCCGTCTCGGGACGATCCGGGGTCTGGACGTTACCAACGTCGAATCGCTCGACGACCTCGCCGTCGATTGTCACCGCGTATCGTCCCGACTCAGACGGCATCTGAAACCGTAGCGCGCCGTCGCGCTGTACCTCGCCGAAGTCGTAAACGGACCCTGCCGGATCGCCGTCGACGAGCCGAACGATCCGGTAGTGTCCATACCGGCCGTCGCTCGCGAAGCCGATGTCGAGTTGAGCCTGCTCGCCGGGGGCGTGGTTGTGCCTGTCCTCCCCGATGGTCTGACCGGTCCCGCGGACGCGCTCGCCGGGAAGGTGGGACGTGATCGAGACGCGGGCCACTACTGACCCTCTCCGTTGCTGCGGTCGGGGCCACGGGCCCAGTCCGGGGGGCCACGTCCCTCACGGGCCGATCGTTCGACGTCTTTCTGCCTCTCCTTGTCACCTTCGAGCAACGCCGACCGCTCGGCGTCGGTGATGACCCCGTTGCTGTGCAGCGTCTCGATCAGCGCGCGGACCCTGCGGAAGTTGGTTAGTTCTCTGCTCATCTCTGCTTGATGTTGTGGAAGTGCGGCACGTTCGATTCCCTATGCAGTTCGACCTCCCCGACGGTCAGTTCCGCCCCGGACTCTTGGAGCGATATATTGACCTCTTGGACGTGCTCGGACCACGCCAGTTCGAGCCACCCTGTCGAGGATGGGGTGGCGCCGTCGAGGAGCACGTTATCCAACTCGGGACGGACGCCATCGGCCTCGATGGGGCCGGCGCTTGTGATGCTGGATATGTAGACGCGGGCCCCGTCGGCCCACCCGGTTTCCACCCGAAATTCACCGCCGTCGGTGTGGGTAAGCGTGTCTCCTGTCGACGTATCTCCGTCCGTGGCGTTGCTGGTGAATCCGAAGCTGTTGAAGAGTGTCGGGGAGACATACTCATCATATATCGGCGGGTTTTCGGCGGTCTGATCGGGCACAGAGGGAGCGAAGTCACTCACCGGCCCACCCCCCGGCCACGCGTTGCGTGGCGTCGGTCGGGTTTTGGATGGCGACCTCGTCCGCCGAGTACGAATCGATGGTCGACTTGCTGTCGACCGGGATCGTGACGACGTCGCCGTCCTCGGTCGTGATCTCGACGTCGACCTCGGTGTTGACGATCGAGAGGAGTACCTGCTGGATCGTCTCGGCGGGATCGATCGTGATCGGATACGTCGACGTGTCGAAGTCGCCCCCGCGGTCGTAGGTGTCGGTCTGGACCGACGTCGAGACGGTCACGGCGCGTTCGTTCGATCCGTCGATCCGGATGTTCGGGACCACACGTACCGACGCGTCGACGTCGGTCTGGGATCGGCCCCACAGCGCGACGCCCCGGTCGAGTTCGCCGGACTGGATCGCCCCGGCGCGGAGCGGGAGCCCCGCGACCGGCTGGGCCGGCTTGTCCCCGGGATACAGGTAGATCGGGGCGTCCTCGACGACGACCGAGTAGTCGTCCTCGAGCGTCGACGGGACGAGTTCGACCCACTCGTCGCCGGGGACGTTGCGGCTCGGCATTACTCACACCTCCCGATGCTGTCGCTCGCGGTCTGGTTGTCGATAAAGTGGGTCATGGAGTGGTTACCTCCGGGTTAGCCCACGACGCCGTAACCGAGGTGCAGGTCGGAGTCGTTGCCGACGACCTTGCCGTCGGCACCCGACCGGGCTCGAAGGCGGAGTTCGAGGTGGCGGTCCTCGCTCGCTCCCTTGTAGTGCTCCGGGAGGATCGGTCGCTCGGTGCGCGGGTCGGCCTTCGCGTCGGCGAGGTCGCCCGCGTCGGGGTTGATCGTCGTCTTGGCGATCGTGTCCTCCTGGGTGGAGTCGGTGATCGCGAGCACGACGTCGGCGTCCCGGATGACGTTGCCGTCCGTACCGGTGCCGGATCCGCTGGCGAGGAACTCGCCGTACACGAAGTTGGCGTTCCCGGCGTCCCGGTTGTCGGGGCCGTACCCCCACACGTAGCCCTTGTCGGCGGGCACCTGCGTCGACCAGATAGTGATTTCCTGTCCGGCCTGGAGGCTCCGGTCGTTGAGCTCGGACTCGTCGATTCGCTTCGTCGAGAGGCGGCGGCCGAAGTAGTACCGCGGGATGAGGTCCTGGCTCATGGTTAGAACAGGGGATCCTCCTGGCTGTCTCCGCTCGTCGGGTCGATACCGACGAGGTTGGTGATCGTACTGTTCGCCTGCTGTGCGAGATACCCACCGACGTCTCGAAGCCACACGAAGGCGGCGAAGCCGACGGCGACGACGACGAGCGTCATCACGATGGACGACGCGTCGTCATCGGTGTCGACTTCCTGGTCGGTGAACGGAATCGGTACTTCGGGCATTCCGGCTCGACGTAGGGGCCGGGCCGGAATAGTCGGCGAACGGTACGGTTCGACCTATTTAACTCCCGAACGGTTAGGGAGAATCATGCTCGGAGCCCTCGGGGGTGTGACGCTCCTTGCGATGATTCTGTCGTATCGTGTTGACAAACGGTTGGTACCGTGTGAGTGGGCCGTAGCGGTCGCCTTGATGGCGATTTACACCTTCGAGGTGATGCCGTAATGGAACCGTGCCCACGGTGCGGGTTACCGTTCGATAGTGTCCACGCCGCCGGCCAACACGCGTGGAAACAACAGGACGAGGCCCACGAGGACGTCGAATCGCTCGACGAGGGGCTTCTCCTCGTCACCGAGAACGGTGATCCGGACGGTAAACCCGCAGACGGCGTCGAGGACGAATCACCGTCGCCGAACGGTTCCGAGACGGTAATCGAGGACGGTGCCGACACGGTGACCGACGACGGCCCCGAGACGGTGGCCGACGGTGGCAACCCCGCGCTCGACGCGCCCGATCCCGACCCCGACGCCGTCGTCACGGACGGTGGTGACCCGTCCGACGACGAACCGGAGTGTCCGGAGTGCGGTGGAAACCGCTACTTCGACGCGAGCGATCACACGGAGTACCAGTACGGATGTCCGGACTGTTCGGACGACGAATCGTGGGTGGTGTTCGATGCCTGACGACGAAGTACCGACGCCCGGATCGACGCTCGGTGACGACGTCGAGGCGGCCGCGTCGCCGGTCGAGAGTCACGCCGCGGCCGAAGGCGCGGAGCCGAGCGACGACGTCGGGAGCACGTCGACGCTCCGGGATATGCTACTGTCGACCGACCCGTCCCCGTCGCTTCACGACGTCGAAAACCCGTGGGACCCCGAACGCGGCGGCGAGACGCGACTCTACCGCGGGCTCATGAAGATGACCGGCGTCGACGGGATGCCGGCGATCGTCGACGTCGTCATCGGCGCCGCCGAGATCGTCGTCGACCTCGACCTCGACACCGACGACGAGCAGGACGGCGACGACGCCGCGCCCTTCGACGCCGCGGAGGTGGCGTGATGCAGGCGTACCACACGCTCGTCGCGGGCGATTCGGGCGGTGGGAAGACCACGTACCTCCGCGAAGCCCACGCCACCTATCCCGGGTTGTCTATCTGGATCGACCACCACGGCGTCGACGGGATCGGCGGTCGGTCGCTCGACGACGCCGAGACGGTCCGGAGCGAACGGGAAGCGCGTCAGTCGGACGCGACGCGGCTCCGGTGGCGATGCGACGACCCGCTCGACGCCGCTCGCGGCGCCCGTGCGGTCGCCCACGACTACCACGAGTCGACGGGGTTCCCGACGCAGGTGATCGCCGACGAGGCTCAGGACGGGATGCTCGCCGACGGTGACGTCGAGGCGGACAACCCGATCAAGCGGATGCTCCACGAGGATCGGGACAAGGCCCTGAAGGTGCAGGTGGCGACGCAGGATCCACAGGACCTCGAATACACGCCCCTGAAGCAGTGCAAATACTGGGTGTGGGTCGGTGAGTGGTCGACGTTCCACCGCGGATTCATCAACTACTTCGACCTGCCGCAGTCGGAACTCCCGACCGAGCCGTACCAGGTGGTCGTGTTCGACAAGCGGATGAACGTGCTGCACCGGACCGAGACGAAGGAGGTGTACGCGTGAGCGACTACTGTCCGGTCTGTCGGATCCGATACCTCGCCGCCGGCGACGAGGCGGAGTGTCCCGTGTGTGGTGACCCACCGAAGCGCGGGGGTGCGACGCCGGCATGATCCGCGACGTCACCGAGGAGGTGAGTTACCGACGGTTCCAGAAACTCCAAGAACGGGCGCGGACCGCGGGCGAACTCGAGGAGCGGATCGTCGCCGAGGCGTTCGACCTGCTCGACGTGAGCGGCGACGACGCCGAAGACGCCGACTTACGCAACCCTCGAACTCAGGCGAGGTACGAGGTGAAATCGGCGAACGCGACGGTCGGCTCGGGCAACGGCGAAACGGAGGACGGTCGGTTCCGGCTGTGGGAGGATCAACACCGGAGCATCGTCGGCTACGACGCCCAGCCGGACCTCGCGGGCTGGTACGTGTTCGTGCGTTGTGACCGACAGGGGACGCCCCAGGTGATGCGTCGCGTCGAGCCCTCGACGGTGACGAAACTCGTCGACGGCCGGTGGAACGACGCGAGCCACGAGGGACGCGACGCGCGACAGTACAAGCTTCCCATCGGCGAGGTGTTCGACGAGCGACTCTGAAATTAGAGCTGATCCCAATCAGCGAGACAGTAGTAGGACGATTATGAAGACAAAGGCTGTTGCCAACAAGAATATGAACTGAGCTACATCGGGAAAAAGCCGTGCAGCCTCTCGTAGAACAACAAGTACGACGATGCCGATGAGAACAATTCCTCCAATCTCCTCAGCATCCATCGCTATCTATCTAATCTTGTCCCGCGATCAAAAGTACTTGCGAGGGAGAGAGCTAGGAAACGTGTATCCGAGAATCGGATCCCACAGGCTAATAACTAAATTGTTAGCGGATATGACTCCAGTAATGGAAATTGAACTTGAAATTACCCTTTCCAGGGGAGAACACACGATGGAGTTCTCAGATGTTGTGGATGAGGGTGAGCCCACAGTACTCGTTGGTGAGGGTGATTCAGACTGGAAAATGGAGATTACTCCAGAAGAGGTGACTCAGGCCGCGGATATCGACGCCGGTGACAAGTGTCCTGTTTGTGGCGATTTGACTGATGAGATCGTACCCGCGACGAGAATCGGAGAGACGATTGATGTGGATCGTGTCTGCGTCGCAGATTCCGAAATTGAGGGTAGTGACTGCAGCGTATACTTCCATCAGAAATAGCGAGAGATCCATGACGATAGCAACGGATGAGCGTGACCGAGAAGACCAGAAAACAAAATCTATTGGAGGTGTATCATCTGAATCGTTCCCCGCGTCGATATTCATACCACAACTGAAGTAAGGCGATAAATACAGTCGTTGCGAGAAACAAAATCACAACCTGAACAGCTCCTGCAAGACCTATGATTTGTTCCTCAGATATGATTTGATACGCTACTCCCCCGGCCATACCCCCAACTAGTACCTCACCTGCTCGCGTCCCAGTGTGAAGGATATCAACCATATTGCTTAATTGAGTTGTTGATGCAATAGGAATTTCTACGATTCTGTCTCCGTCCGAGAATCATCTCAGAGTCGGACATGGTCGACCAGAATCGGCTTCAATCACCCCGCAAATCCCATCGAAAAGACTAGATTCCCCGCCGTTCTTGACCGATATACGAGGAACCCGGACATGAATCTCCGAGAACACGACCAACGCGACGACATGAAGGTGTGGTTGAGTCAGGACGAAGTGACGGCCCTGCTCGACGCCGCCGACGGGACGCAACAGCAGATCGCGTTCGCCCTCGGGGCGCGGTGCGGGCTCCGGAGCCACGAAGTCCTTGACGTCGCTCCCGAACACGTCGTCGACACCGACGCGGGCACCATGCTCCGCGTTCACCACGGCAAGGGCGACAAGTACCGCGAGACGCCCGTCCCCCGCGATCTCGCGACGACGATCCGGACAGTCGACGACGTGCGTGATGCGCCGTCGAACGCGTCGCTCGTCGACATCACGAGTACGCGGTCGCTTCGGCGGTGGGTCACCGACGCAGCTGGGCGCGTCGAGGACGACGATACGGGATGGTCGTATCTGACATTCCACGATCTGCGTCGGACGTGGGCGACGGCGCTGGCCAGTGCCGATGTCGATCCGTTGCTGGTCTGTGACTGGGGTGGGTGGAACGATTTGGAGACGTTCTTGGATCACTATCGGGGGACGTTTTCGCCGGAGGCGCAGGAGCGGGAACGCGGGAAGGTCGACTGGCTGTAGCTGACAAAACTACTTACCGCTGAATTCACAATGAATTCGTATGAGCCGAACGTCGATCCCCGTCGATTCGTCGACGAAAGACCTGCTTGACGGCCTGAAGCGTGACGACGAGACGTGGGACGAGTTCTTGACGCGCATCGCGGCCGACGAGGAGCCGATCAAGGCCGGTGCGTGGTCGACTGACGAGGCGGAACGGGCGAAAGAGCGTGTCCGCAAGTCCCGCGAGAATTGGGACGACCGATGACCTTTCTTGACACGTCGGCGATCATCGACTACCTCGGTGGTGTCGACGCCGTCATCGACTATCTGGACGGCCGGGAACCTTTCTTCACCTCGACGCTCTGTGTCTACGAAGTCATCGACGGCAAACTCGGCTCGGGATCGACCGATGTACGCAACGTACGTCAGCAATTCGGCGGCGTGCAGGCGCTCGATCTAACCGAGGAGATCGCGCTCGAAGCGGCGCGGCTTCAGGATCAGACGATGAGCGACGGCGTTCGACTCTCGACGCCGGACGCCCTGATCGCCGCGACCGCCCGCTCGACCGGCGACGAACTCGTCGTGGCTGATAGGGATTTCGAGACGGATGTGCTCGAATCCTATCTTACCGTGACGAATCTGCGGAAGTAATCGACGACGGGTGGACCTACTTCGGTCCGCACGATCTCCGGCGGACGTGGGGCACGCTGCTCGTCGAGCGCGAAGTCGAGCCTGGACTGGTGATGGAGTGGGGCGGCTGGGAAGACTGGGAGACGTTTCGGGAGCACTATCTCGGCGCGTACAGCCTCGACGCGCAGGGGCGAGGGCGGGAGAAAGTTGGGTGGCTCTGACTACTCCTTCCCCTCAACTACAACCTCCTTCTGACACTCACACGCTGGCTTCCGCGTCGGCTGAGCATAACTACCAACGCGACTATGATCGCTGAATCTATGTTCAAGGTGATTTCGATCATTATTCCATCCTTTGATTCGGGGGGAGACAACAAAAGCGTCCCAACAGGCGACAGAGGTCCTGTGATTGGATATTTTGGACAGAACAGAAATTTCTTTATTACCCTGATTACCACGCAAAACTGTCGGTGTTGAGTCCGTTCAGATCAGATCCGTCTGCGCTCTCAGTAAAGAAGAATTTTTCACGGAGTCTCGTCTACCAGTAACTGCTTCCAGTACTGGCGGGCCCGATGGGTTACTCGGGCCTCCGTACCTACGACCCGATAGTGATGCGTAGATCCTTGGCCTGACGGACGAGGATCACGAGCGCGACCATCGTTGCCGGGTCTGCCGAGACGCTAAGCTCAAGCACCGTCTATCACCTCCGTTTGGTTGTGACTGATCGGTTCGAGGGCGATCCTCACTCACTCGCGTGAGTGCGGAAGAACGGATTCCGCAGTCTTCCAGTACTGGCGGGCCGTTCTTCACTCCCTGTGTTGTGTATGGGCGTTAAAAATACCCGCTGTTCGTTGCGGGCGAGCGCGTGCGTGATCCCGCCGTTATGATTTTGGTCTCACGTTAGTCAGAACAATAGCTGTCGCCCCCAGTAGATGTCAGGGCGTACAGTCTGGATGCGCAGCAACGGGGGCGGGAGAAAGTTGGGTGGCTCTGATAAAAATCGATACAGGGACATTCTACACGGGTAACCTGAATTGTCCTTCCTGCAATGCACGGCCAAAACTATCGTATTCCTGGGGATTCACTCTCGTCGAAACGACTTCTATTGGTTCACGCTCTCCGGTGGAGTCATTATACTCCAGACTGAACGTAATTTCTAATTCTGTTACTCCACTCTGACCAGCAAGATACATTATTTCGGAAAGTGCGACAGCATGTCCGATTTCCTCATTCTTTGGAACCCACTCAGAAGGGAGACTATTGATGTCAGACTCTCCTATCTGAGCCGATAAAGGAACCACTCGTTCATTTGCACCAACAACACCTGTATCTTCATTAAATGCCATCTGTGCGTTGACAAAGATGCTGTTTGACAATGCCGATTTGATCAAATAGTATCCTCCAGAGTCTTTGTTTACGTCTTCAAATTCAATTACTGGACGCAGTTCCTGAGCGGTGCTTTTTCCGAAATTTGAGAGATATAGATAGAGAAATCTGTGTGGACGAAGAACTCCCGTGCTTCTTCTAATTTAATGCCGTGATGCTCTAAGAACGGGACAGCATCGGAACCTCTGAGAAAAGAGTATTTTTCAACACGGAGTACAGCTTTCTGTTCAGATTCCCTGAGCTTCCGTTGCTCATCAAGGATATCTTTCTGCTGCCGGTAGAGAAGGACCAGGAAAAAGGAGAGAACTAACGATCCAAGTGAGCCAATAATCCCTGACCAAGTGCGCAACCACTCAAAGAGAGATTCAACAGGGAACTGGAACATCTATCCAAATCCCGCCCACCAACCCGGCCGTACCTTATCCGGCGGCCGAACCGCCGGCAACGGCCGCCGCAACTCAGCGTCGACGTCGCCGTCAAGATACAACTCGCCCCAACTGGTAATCTCGTACTTGTCGTCGAGGCCGACGTCGCGGAAGTAGACGTCGACGAACCCGGCGTTCGCCAGGACACGACACCGCCGTTCGATCCGACGGCGGTCACTTTCGACACCCTGCTCGTAGGCAATCTCCCAAGCTGTCGCCGTCGACATCGACGATAGATACTCAAGGATGCGGTCGTCGGCGTGGGTCATCCAGAGGCCGGTCTTTCTCATGGAGGGCTTCTACGCCTGCGCTTCGCCCTGCTCTCCGTTCGATCCGTTCAACTCCTCGGCGTCGAGGTCGCCGTCGAGGTACTGCATTCCCTTGTCCGTGATCATATAGACGCCATTCCCGAGCGGTCGGAGTAGGTCGTGATCCGCGAGTACCGTACACCGGCGAGAGACGTGTGGTTGTGACACTCGGATCAGCTTGTGGTCGGCAATTTCACCGACCGAACCGCCGTCGTTCTCCGAAATGAACTCTAGGATCCGGTCATCCCAGATCGACATCCAGTCCGCGGAAGCCCTCATTACGATCATCGAATGTATCCACTATTCTAATTGCACCTAATTATGCTCTGAATAATTAACTATGCTTTCTTGGATATACCATACATTTACGTATAGAGAATGCCTTGGGTGATTTGCGGAACCGCACGAGACTCTGTTGGCACTTCGAGGTTGGTCGGTGACGCGGGCGGTGCTGCGACACCCCCCGCGTTACGGTTCCGCGGTTAAGCCATGCTAACCGCAAACCATACGGGACGAATGTCCCGCGCGACCGACGAGGGACCGAGCGGAGAAAGATTTGACGACGGCGACTGCGTGGTCTGTGGTGACCCAGCGGACGGGATCGACGCCGCACGCGACGGAAACCCACCCGTCTGCCGGCGGTGCGCGAAGATTCGCCTCGACGGTGACCCCCAACTCGTGATGGGCCGGCGCTCCCGCGTCGAGGAGTGCAGCTGCGGCGCGACCGTTATCGGCTACCTCGACGGTGATCCCTGTCCGGACTGCGGTGAGGTGATCTACTCGTGAGCCGGATCGACTGGCCCGCGGGCTTCGAGCGGACGACCGAGCGCCGCCGGACGAGTGGATCGAAGTTTCAGGCGTCGCTCGCGGACACGACGAAGTCGATCGCCGCCGAGATGGACCGGATGGGCGTCGACTCTTGGCGCGCGTCGACCGGGAGCGGCGGTGCGTACACGAAGTCGAACGGCCTGCCGAAGCACAACGCGAACCCCGACGACCCCGGTTTCGTCCTCCGGTGGTCGAAGGACGGGGAACAGTTCGCCGTCGCCTGCGACAAGTACCGGCGGCTTCGGGACAACTGCCGGGCGGTGTACCTGTGGGTCCACGAGACGCGGATGCGCGGGAACCGCCCGGTGAAGACCGGGCAAGACGAGTTTGCCGCGGCGCGGCTTCCCTCCGGCGAGGAGGACACCGTCGTCGCCGGCGTGTCGCCTCACGACGTCCTCGACGTCGCCCCGGACGCCCCCGACCACGTCGTCGAGAACGCGTACCGTGAGCGCGTGCAGGAGACGCACCCGGACAAGCCCGGCGGCGACCAGGAGGCGTTCCGGCGCGTGCAAGAGGCACGGGAGGCGTTGCTCGATGAGTGACGACCTCGAACCCCTCGCGCCCGAGAAGGGTGTCGAGATGTACCTCGATCACCGCCGCGGGAGCCTGCACCAGCGGACGATACAGGCCCACGGCTACCGTCTCAAGCAGTTCACCGAGTGGCTGGACGCCGATGGTATCACGAACCTCAACGACCTCACCGGGCGCACCATCGAACGCTACTTCGCCGATCGGCGCCGGGACGGCGTCGCGGAGACGACCATCCGCGGGAACTCCTACACCTACCGCGCGTTCCTGCGGTACTGCGAGGCCATCGAGGCGGTGCCGAAGGACCTCCACGAGAAGGTGATGATTCCCGAACTCGACAAGCACCAACTCGCCCGGGACCACGACCTGCGCCCGGAGCGCGTCGAGGACCTGCTCGAACACTACCGTCAGTTCGCGTACGCGAGCCGCGAACACGTTATCCTCGAACTGCTCTTCCACATCGGGTGTCGCGTCGGTGCGCTCCACGGCGTCGACGTCGCCGACTACCATCCCGACGAGCGGTATCTGACCTTCGTTCACCGCGAGCCGGAGACGCCGCTCAAGAACGACGTCCACGGCGAGCGTCCGGTCGCCCTCTCGGAGCGCGTCGTCGATGTCGTCGAGGACTACCGGCGCGTGAACCGCCCCGACGTGTCCGACGAGCAGGGACGTCGCCCGCTCGTCGCCACGACTCGGGGGCGGATGAGTATCTCGGCGATGCGGGATACGGTGTATCGGATGACCCGACCGTGCGAGTACGGCGAGTGCCCGCACGACCGCGACCCGGACGCCTGCGAGGCGATGAAGACCGGCCGCGCGTCGCGGTGTCCGTCGAGTCGCGCACCTCACGACGTCCGTGCGGCGGCGATCATGCGGATGCGCGGGCTCGACATCCCGGCTGAGGTGGTCTCGGCGCGGGTCAACGCTACGCAGGAAGTGATCGAGGACTACTACGACGAACGGACGCCCCGTGAACGGATGGAACAGCGCCGCGAGAAACTGGGTGATCTGGAATGAAATCGACTGACGGCCCGCGAGGGGCCCGGCTTTATTTCGTATCCGCCCTCCCCGAACGTGTCGACAGAAGGCGACGGGGTCAAAACTCAGCGGCTTGAACCAAGTCATGAATCAGGCAGGTGGTCACGGCGCTGTTCGGACTTCTTACGGGCGCTCCGACGGTCGTAGTGCTTATCGAGGATATCCTCGCTCGCATCCATCCGGTCGGAGACCACCCGGCGATTCACATCAGCCAGCGCGTAGTAAGTCGCCCGTCCCGAACGAACATCGTGGGGTGACCGAGCCGACGGACAGGTTGAGCGACTTCTACGGTGGTTCGCCGCCTCGCAGTCCTCGATATCCCGGTCGTGGGGGCACCCCTCACCGTACCAGCAGGGACGAGTGACCTTGTAGAGAAGATCCCGAAGATTAGAACGCGAGTTTCGACCGTTCTTCGTGGTGATTAGTGGCTTTCGTCCGTGTTCGTCGGTGGCGCTGACGCGCCGGTTCTCCACGTAGTCCCGGATCACGTCGGCGACGTACTCGCTCACCGCATTCCACCGCTCGCCGCGCTTCTTGTTTTTGAGTGGAGTACCCGTATCAGGCCGGTGGACGAACTGGATGCCGGGGCCGTCCGACTGTGGACGGTCACCGTCGAGATCGAGATCGCGGAGATCGAGGCCGCGAAGGGCGCTCACTCGACACCCGGTGTGCCAAAGAATGAGAAAGGCGGTGTGCATCCTCGATGCGTAGTGATAGCGGCCGAGATAATCGAGAATCGCCTCGGCGCGATTCGGTTCGAGAGTCGATTCAGACACCTCCCCGTCGCCGTTGACTGTCGGCAGCTGCACCGTGTCGGGAAGTTCGTCGGGAACAGCGTCGATATCGGAACAGAACCAAAGGAAGGCTCGGAGGGTAGCAAGATCACCGTGCAGGGTGACCGGCGCGATCTCCTCGCCGGAGTATCCACCGTCACGACGCCAGACGCGATAGGCGTACAGATCACGTCCGGAGAGTTCGTTCAGGTTCTCGACTTCCTCCTCTTCGCACCACTTGATGAACGCTCGAAGGCGGTACTTCTGTCCCTCGATAGTCTTCTCGGTGGCGTCGTCCTGCCGGGCGTCGAGGTAGAGATCGACGGCCTCGCGGGGTGCGAGGGGTTCGAGGTCGCTCACTCCGAACCACCCGTGGGCATGACCGTCGTTATCTCTCCGATGATACACTCCCGGTCAGCTTCGCAGTAGTCACACCACGCGGTCACCAGATCGCCGCGCTCTTCGTGAAGAAACCGATGATGGTGAGTCGTTCCTCCGCACTCCGTACAGGTGTGCGGATAGTGTTCGTCGACGACCGTCATTCAGAACCCTCCTCCGTTTCCTCTTCCTCCTGGACGTCGTCAGTACCGAATCGATCCCATGACGCGCGGCCGAGGAACCCGAGCAGGAAACAGAGCGAGCCCCACACTTCGTAGGGAATCGTCATCGACGACCACCCCGGTCACCGACCGCGAGGTGATCGAGCAGGCACTCGACACAGCGATGGCCGTCGCCCGTCCGGACGACGAGCAGGTCGCCGCATTCGAAACAGCGATCATCGGAGGGTGTTTCAGTATTCGGTTCGTCCAGTCGTGCGCGGGCTTTCTCGCCCGCGTTGGTTTCGCTTTGCATTGGTTCTGCCCTGCGAAACCTGCCGAAGCGGTGTTCCAGCACCGCTTCATTTGCTGACGACACCGACGAGCCATGAGTGTCGTCGAGGCAGGCCTGCAAATTGTATGTACTACGGACAGTTGATATAGATTACGGCTATACTAACGAAGTAGCTACTCTTACTCCGAATAATTTGTGCGGTGTTAAAAAGTACACAGAGTACGATAACCAACCAATGCGGCTTAGTGGAGACTGGATGACGGGCGCTGATGATAGGATTCTGGAATATCTCTCCGAAGAAAATCCAGCCGCTCCGTCAAAGATACACGACGACGGAAGAATCCGATTCAGTAGGCCCTATATCAACCAGCGGTGTCAGAAACTCGCTGAGAAGGGTTTTCTCCTGAACCTCGGGAATGGGGTGTATCAGATCACGGAACGTGGGGAGGCGTATCTTGAAGGTGAGTTTGACGCTCAGTCGATGACCGAAGTCGACGACGAGCAGGATAACAGCCAGGGGGGACCGAGCGCGGCTGAGGGGGTGTAGTCCGTGCGCAAGTGGGGGAACTGGATGGCCCAGTTAGACGACCGAATCTTAGAATATCTCGACGAGGAAGGGATGGCAACACCGACCGTGATGGCTCACACCTTCCGATTCACAGCGAGTTCGTCAAGGATTCGGTCGAGGTGTTGGACGTTGGTCGAACGAGAGATGGTCGTTCCGGTTTACGCGGATATGTTCGAGATCACGAGGTGGGGACAAGCGTACCTACGTGGAGATCTTGATGCAGATCACTTACCACGATATTCTATCGGATAGTCAAGATTCCTGCTAAGCATGACTGATTACCTGATATACGTTCCTCCTGTATTGTCCGCTATACTGGGAGCAATTGCGATTCGTACAGTTGGAATCATATCAACGAAAAGATCAGCATTCTCGTCGATCTATTCTGAAATCAAAGAGAATCAATCTAAAATTGAGGGAACGATAGAAGTCATCGATCAGGGAGAATGGGATGGCGACTCTCATGTTATTGTAAAGACATCCGCTGTCGAGGCTGCTCGATATAGATCTCCGAATATTTGTCATGATGTAATTACGACTGTTGACGGTTTTGAAACATACTTGATAAATATGGAGCGTTTACAGCTTTATCAAAAAGCTACGAAAGACCCGACAGAACCCTACGAAATGGACGAGGAAACAATGCGTGAATGGGCAGAAAGTCTACGATCGGAAGTAGATACGATACGATTTCGAGCAAAAATGTATAAACACAAAGATCTGCTAACTAGACTCATTTTACTGGGGGTATGATTTGGTTTAGCTGGATTAGCTTTGAATTTTCGATAAGTGCCACTTTCGAATACCGAAACTCAAAGCGTAGTGGAACGGAACAATACAAATAATCATAGGAATAACGATATATCCTGATTCCCCGTCCAACTTTGGAAAAGAAGGCAAGAAACTGGAAAAAACTAGTAACAGGGTCACACACCACAAATTAGCCTTACTGGGAGCCTCTTTGATTTTTTCCCGCGCGTTCTTTGGAACGTTATTGAGATCACGAAATTCATCCCAAGGAAACCAGTTAATATATGCAGAATATATGATCCCAACAACGACAAAAGAAGAAAGAACAACAACTTCACCGAAAAATTCTGAAACGATGCTAAAAATACCAACTGTAACAGCTATAAGCCCAACTAATATTCCACTGGTGAGGGTTCGAAAGACAATGCCGATCTCCTCATAATTGGCCAATTGATACATCAACTTATAAACTAACACTAAGACAGACAACATAAACATGAATAAAGCACCAGCAACACCCCAGTCTACGTAATTTGCTTGAATCTCGGAACTTAGATTGAATAAATAGACGGATAGTGCCGCGAAAACGCTCAAAATAGTGAATATTTTATAGTTGTCGGATAACAGTCTCTCGAAGTCGTCCGTATGAAGTGATGGATTGCGGAGATTAGTTTCGGATTCTCCAGTATCAGACTTGCTCATAATATGAAATGAAATCCAGAATGGATATGATTTTGGGAGAGTAGACTGACACCGGCGAGAGTGGAACACAGGTCTATCCGTACTCTTCCAGCGTGGAGTCAGTAGAACGTGGTTTCGGTGGGTCGGTGATCGATTAGTCGGGGGGACCACCGGTTCGTAGTCGGTCAAGGAGTTCGGACCAGTCAAGATCACGAGCGAACAGTTCGGCTTCGAGATTCCACGCCCACGGCGCTGCGTCGTCGGGGTCGGGCTCTTCGAGCGCGGGTTCGAGTTCCTCGACAGTCCCACCGAATAACCGATCAGTCGGCATATCGGCGTCAGCGGGCCAGTTTCCGTAGAAGTCGACGCTCTTCTTTTCGGTCTTGAAGAACGCCAGCGTGAGCAGACGCTTCACCTCGGGGTGCAGGTCTTTGCCGGTGTGGCCGACCGTAGCGAACACGTCGACGCCGATCTTGGCGAATCGTTTCGCCAGCGGGGTGAACTGAACGGCCACCTCGCGGCTGTGGGTCCGCGCGTCGAAGTGCGTCGAGCCTTCGTCGATGAAGACGAACTTCGGTCGGTCCCGGTGTTCGAGGCAGGTCACGGCGAGATCGTGGGCGCTGGTCACGAGTTCGTCCGTACCGGGCCAGGTGCGCGAGTTCGAGATCACCAGGAGATCGTCGACGGTCGCCCGTCGAAGTTCAGTCAGTAGGGCAACGAGGTTGGTTTTTCCCGTGTTCGGGTTTCCGGCACCGCCGATGAAGGCCGTCGCGTCGTTGTTGTCCATCGCCGCGTTCAGTTGGAGCGGGAGGCGCAGCGACGATCCGTCGAGTTCTGTCTCCGTTACACCAACGAGATAGGAGAGTGCCGTCGCGTCGCCCTCGGTGACTGCGCGGGACGCCGCACCGGAGGCTATGGTCGCCTCGGAGGCCTCGGCGAGCCGGGAAGCGGACCAGTCGTCGCCAAGCGCCGTTTTGAGAAACGACAGGTGTTTGCTCGTTCCGTCGTCGACGGGGAGTCCGGCGTGATCGAGGAGGCGGCGGTCCCCGTCGAGATCGCCCGCGACCTGTTCGTACAGTTTGGCGGCGGTGAACAGGTCTTCATCGAGATCGGGCATCAGTACCCACGCCTCCGTTGTGCGTACCGAACGAAGTGATAGAGCACCAGGAGGAACGCGCCGGTCGTGACGAACCAGCCGGCGACGACCTGCTCGGCGAAAGTCATGGCGACGACCTCAGTCATCGGCGGACGCCTTCGGGTCATTCTGGAAGCCTTCGAGATCGTCGAGGCCGAGGTTCAGCTCCTCTTCGTCGGGGTTCTCTTCCTTGATCTGACGGATGCGGTCTTCGAGCCCGTACTGGGAGATGGACGTCTCGATCTCGTCGGAGAGGGAATCGCCTTCGTCGGGAAGGGTCCAGTCCTCGAAGTTCGAGACGACCCGACGGACGACGTTACGGGTGGCACGGCGGACGATACCGAACGCTTGGACCTCGATGGCGAAGCCTCGCTTTGCGTCCTCTTCGAGCGATTCACGGCACTCGTGGACGACGGAGAGCGCCCGCAGTAGGTCGCGGTCCGAGAACGTCCCGCGCCACGTTCCTTTGAGGGTCTGTTCCTGTAGATCAACCTCACGGGCACAGGCGAGATTCGGGGAGAGCCAGTCGAGTTTTCCCTCGGTGACCTCCAACTCTCGGAACTGTTGGGACGGCCATCGGTAGATCGCCCCCTCTTGGTACCGGGCGTCGAGATCGACGACGTAGATCCAGTTAGGGTCCCACAGCCAGTCTTTGGCCTTGCCGCCGACCCATCGGCCGGCCGTCGGTGCGACAACGGCGAACGCGATTCCGGCGACGTGAAGCGGTCGCGGGATCGTGACATCCAACATTTCGGCGAGCAGGATACCGGCGCCAGCGACTCCGGCGAGTAGAATCGGGGAGACGATGACGAACCACGCGAACACGCGGAACAGCGTGGAGTCGCGGGGGACACGCGTTCCGGAATCGTCGACGGTCTCGCGACGGTCGAGATCTCGGTCGGTTTCGTACTCGTCGAGAGGCACGTCCTGGTCATGATCGTTCATCGGCCGAGCCACCTCCAGACGAGGACACCCGAAATGTGCGCGAGGAACATCGAGCAGAAGATCAGGAGGAACAGTTTGAACTCGAAGGTCATGCGAGGCGTTCCCCCTCTTGATCGGCGCCGAGCTTGGCACGAGCGACCGTGTAGAGTACGGCGAAGCCGACACCGGAGGCTCCACCGATAGCACCGTCTCGAACGTCCGAGCCGTCGAACGGTCCGGAGAGCAGGGACGAGTCACGGCCAGCTTCGAGGTAGTGGACCTCACCCGTTTCGGCGGATCGTGAGGTGAAGATCCAGACGCGGGCTCGGCCGCCGGACTGTGGCACGTCGATCCGAACTTCGGTTTCAGCGTCGGGCTGGACGTTTCGCTCGCGATAGTTGACGGTGCCGGCGGATGCTCCGGAGCCGGATGATTCGGGCACCGCGGTCAGAGAGACCGACTGGTAGGTGTCGGAGTGGAACGTGATGATGAACGTCCCTCCTCGATACGACCACTCGGTGATGCGTAGGGTTTCGTCGATCACGAGTTCGGCGGACGCGTTGCTCGGCGCGTCCGTCGGGGTGGGCGTGACCGTGGGCGTCGACGTGTTCGTTTCTTGGGCGAGCGCGGGTGCAGTCGGAGCGATGCAACTTATCATAATTGTGATTAGTATAACGCGTTTCATGGGCGGGAATGGAGGTGGTCAGGTGGCTATACTGGGAACCAGTTGGGAGCGAAGCCCGACAGGAGATCGAGCGCGGTCCCGTAGACCGGCACGCCGGAGGCCTGGAGTGCGACGGCGAGCAACACGACCAAGCCGAGTTTGACGGCGTAGCGTGCCAGTAGGAGTTGGATCATCGACGACCTCGGCGTCCACCTCCGTTGCCGCCGTTTTGCTGACCGTACACGAGCGCGGCGCCGGCCGCCACAGCGAGCAAGATGAGCATCGCATTCTGACTCATTCCACCGGAGCCACCACCGGCTCCGCCAGATGTGTCGCGACTTTCGAGTTCTGACCGGAGTGTCGACAGTTGCTCAGTAACGCTGGCGAGTTCGCTGGCGTTGGCCGTTTTGTAGTTGTATCGGGTGGTGTTCACAGACGAGATCGGCGAACCATCCCGGGCACGCATCGACTTAATTCGGAAGGTATGGCCTTCCGCTATGTCGACCTTCTTGCCGGTCGTGGTGGCGATGAACACCGGGCCATCGAAATTCGACGTATTGTACGTCGTATTCGTCGACCAGGAGCCACCAGGGACCGTGCGAGCCATGACTATGCCGGTGTAGGTCTGGTTCTGGTAGACGACATCCATGGTACCCGACCCGTTGAGGGATGGGGATTCGTAGCCAGCAAGTGCCAGGGCACCAACCGAGTCGTACAGAGACTCGTTCGCGCCCCCACTCCGAGTTCCGTACTCGAACATGGCCGTCTGCGTCGAGATCACATCGGATGCGTTGATGTTCCCCGATTCGTACTCGGAGTACGTCGAGTTGATGTAGGCGTCCGACTCAGACACGAGGCTGTCCCGCTTGTTCTGAATTTCTTGGAATCGTTGGTGGAACCGCAGAACATCGAAGCGGACCTGTGAGTCGTAGCTGTCAGTCGGCTTTTTGACGAATATGTCCTGGGGGGTGCCAGGGAAGTTGCTGTTGTCGAACTTCGCAGACGACGTTGTTCCGATTTTGATGGACTCCGCCGTGACGGTCGAGCCGTTGACCAGGGTGACGGTATGGTTGACTACATCAGGTTCGATTTGGTCGGCGTTGCCGCCGTCAAAGTCGAACATGAGGAAGTGGGCCGAGACGTTTTCCTGGTTTCGGACCTCAGCCGCGTGGCGGACGTTGAACACCATCGCATTCCAGCGAGCGACGATGTTCCGTTGTTTGACAGCGTAATATTCGTCGATGGCCTTCTGTGCTTCATACTTCGCCTGGGACTCCGAGGAGCCGTTTTGGTAGGCCTCAGCAACGGCGACCTGCATCTTGCTCCAAGCGACAGTTTCGGAGTCGTTGACGTAGTTGCTCATGGAAGCGTCGAAGGCCTCAACGCCCTCGCTTTCTGCCTTGATTTGCGAGTAGATGTCTACGCGGGCCTGCTGTGTATCAGACCATTGCTCGTCTTCGAGTGCGTTTTCGACGGACGTATGGGTTGAGCAGGGATGGTCCTCGTTCTCGTTCACGTTCTGGAACGTGAACAGATCGTAGATGAACGCATCCATGGTACTGCACTGGGAAGTTTGAGCAACAGCAGGTTGGGACAGCGGACCAGCGACGCCAGCCGTGATGAGTAGGCAGGCGATCAGCGCCGAAACAATACGGGATCGGTTCATGGGAGAATCACCTCACCGCGACGGTCCACGAGACGATCGTGATGAGGAAGGCGATCTGGTAGCCCAGGGGGTCACCGATGCCGAGGATGAAGTCGGTCACCTCGGTGGTGAGGTAGTCCAGAACGATCACGAGGGGACCGAGGGCGATGACGCCCTGTTCCCACGTCTCGTAGTATTCGAAGGACTTGGTTTCGCTTGATGCGAGAGCGATGATGAAGGTGCCCATCGACGCGATCACGGAGTGTTCGGCGGTCAGCGTGTAGTTCGAGAGCCACACGAGTTCGACGGTAGCGATGCCGCCGAACTGGTAGAGGCTCGCGAGCGCGAACACGACCGACAGCATGGCCGGGATCGTCCGGATGTTCGCGTAGTTGCTGACGATTTTCGACGGAGAGGAGTGGTTCAGCGCCATCAGGCGAACCTCACTTCGGTCGGGTTGTAGACGACTTCCTCGCCGGTGTCGTCATCGGTGAACGATTCCTCTTCGTCGAGCTTGTGAAGGCCCATCGTCGAGCCGACGACGAGGGCGTCGATGAGATCGTTCCGTTGACCCCAGTTGAGGGAGTAGGGACGACCCTCAATCTCGACGACACCAGCGTCGTTTTCGCCACCGGCGCCGGGATTGAAGGCGGTGATTTCACCGGCGAACTTCTCGCCAGTTTCGAGGTTGATCCAGTCGGAACCGGATTCTCGTGGAGTCGATTCTACCGGGTCGAGATCGTCGAACGACGGTGATTCGTTCGTTGCCATACTACATATGTATCATATACTAGACTAGGTTTAAGCGAACAATCCACCCGGGTGAAAGTGAAACGGATAAACGAACACAGGTTCATCACGGATGATTTCAACGGCGTTCCTTTGGCGGAATATCAACCAGTAGGACTTCATCGACGATCTCCAGGTCCGGGAGGCGCCAGCAGTCGAGGCATTCGACAAGGTGGCCGGCCATGATATCCGGTTCATACGTTGCGAAGTTGCACTTTCCACAACGCCACTTCGTGCGATCAGCGTCCGGTCTGCCCAGTTTCGTTTCTCGGAGGATTTTCTCCCACGGCTTCGTGACACGAACCATCTCAGGTCCGCCGCCGTCGCAGGCGACTGTGTGCTTTTCGCCGTTCACTTCGACACTCGATAAGCTCCACGAGGGTTCAGGTGGGTTCGAAATACCGACCACTTCGTCCGGGTCAACGCCCCGGCGCTCTTCCTCGAGTATATCCTGAACGAGATCAGGCGGTTCACCGAGTCGACCGGCAAGGCGGGGTGCAGTAATCGAGGGTTCCTGTTCAATCACCCGCTGGATTTGCGAGCGGAGACGAGTACGCTTCAACGATTCACCGACTGTCGCAGCAGATTCGGCCGACGGCCATAGCTCGGCCAGCTTCTCCTCGCGGGATTGAAACTCGTCATCGTCGCTTTCGGCCTCGGCGCGGCCGCCGCGCCCGGGAAGGCCGTTATCCGAGGAAGATTCTGTTTCGAGTCGAGCACGCGTTAGCGTTTCTTGAGGGATATCGTGGGATGATCCGCATTCGGCACACTCGACATCGTGATGGGCACCATCAGGGGCACGAACCACCTCTTCACCGTGATCTTGCTCCTGTTCTGTCTTCGGATCCTCGGCACGCTGGCGACACCGGTCAGCCTTCGCCGCCTGTTTGGCGGCGACCGACCGCGAGATCGTGCGCGTGTTCGTCGCGTGTTTGATCGCCGCCCATGCCTGGTATTCGGTACTCCGTTCGAGCAGATCCGTCGGCTGAATCGAGCAGTACGAAGCGACATACGCCGCGATATCCTCCACGTCGTCGGGGTCGAAACACTCGACAGTTCCGACTGCGTCGGGGGTTGCGTCCCAGTCGGGAACGTCGAGATCATGGGCGCTGGGGCCAGCCGGTTCGCAGGCGTCGACGTGTTTTTCGACGACTTTCCGGAGGGACCCCGGCGTGATCGAGCCGTCGACGACCAGCACGATGTGTTCGTGACCGTAGCAGGTGTTGGTGCCGTGTGAGCCCCGCTTTCCGGTGTGGGGTTCCTGTCGACGGTCGTATTGCCAGTCCGTACCGAGTTCGAAACCGAGAGACCGCATCACGTTTCGGAGTGTGTGGTACACGTCCGACCAGGAGTCGGCGAGTTCGGCATCGTGATCCGTCGGCGGGAGTCGGTCGCCATCCGGGGTACTGGAAGCCGACCGGGTGATGAGGCAGATCGTCGGATTCGCGTACGACGGGTCTGTTTCCCCACCACTCGGCCGGATACCTCCGGTTAGTTCCCGGAGCCAGCCTTTCATTTGAGCGAAATAGCGTTTCTGATAGCCCTCTGTCCAGCGGTTCTCGGACGGTCGAGACCACTCTGTGCCGTCATCGTGTTCGAAGTTGAGGGTGGTATTCCGCATTCGTTCGTGCGATTCGAGCAGATCATCGACGGCTGCGCTCCACGTCAGCGGTCTGATTTCCTGTATTTCGGTCACTTGTTGTGAGTCTTCCATCGGAGTGACCGATTCTGTCGTCCGGTCGACGTACTCGATTTCGACGAGAGAGCGACGCAACCGGCGGCCATGTCTCTCCGTGAGCGAGAGCCTGGATCGGTCGGGATACGCCCGGTCGAACTCTGCGGCCCGTTCGGAGGGGGTTGGTAACTCGTGAGACGATTCTGGCGAGTTACCACCGTCAGAGGGGGTTACAGAGTTAGTCCCGTTGGTGAGCCGAGAGCCGCCCCGCTGGTGTGAAGCGTCCTGACTCATCAGATCGAAGGGAGGGGTTCGTCCTGCAGGTGGTGGCGACCGTGGCAAACCGGCTCGACAGCGATGAGATTATCCGGTGTGTTGAGCCACGGGATCGGTATCTCGTGATGGACGTGCCAGTCCGGAGGGAGCGCGTCGAGGCCGTGTTCGGCGACGAAGGTCAGACGGTGGATGTAGGCCGTCGCGTCGTCGTCACCGGAGCGACAACGAACGTACTCATAGCCCTCACCGGTATGGTGGAGCCGGAGTGGTTCGCGGTCAGTCACTCCGATCACCGTCCGATGATTCGACTGAATCCCTCCGCGCGACGGTACGGCTTACCGGGCTGCCTGCCGGCGTAGCGGGCGGGCTGCCGGGCCGAGTCCGTTGCGACGCGCTCCGGTCATGTTCACCGCGATTCTCTCGTGACCGCACCCCCTCGGGCGCCGGGTCCTCGGACTGGGTCGGGAAGAACGGATTCCCCGATTCCTCCGTCTCACAAGAGGAGGATTCCGCGCCGGCTTCCGGGTCGACCCCCCATTGAGGGGGGATCGCTTCCGGTTCGGCGCTCGATGTACGGTCGAGATCGGGGAGTTCGTAACAGGATCGACACTCGCGTTCCTCCGTCCACGGTTTCTCGGTTAGACTGATTGCGTGGCCCTTGCAGACGACGCAAACGTACGCGACAGATTCGGGCCAGGTCACAGGTAATCACCTCGAACCTGCGAGATCGGCGGATAGTTCGAGGGATCACCATCGGTTCGACAGACGGGGCAGAGATCAGTCCTTGACGGATCACGCTCGACGATCCGTACCGAGCAGTCGTCACAGAGGTATTCGACACGCTGTGAATTCGGCGCCGCGAGAGACTCCGACCCGTTCGAGTCGGTGGGGCCGGTGGCTGGGTGGCCCACTTTGGTTCTCGTCGCTGGATCGTACAGCTCGCTGGCGCGGACGAAGTACGGGCCGCGCGTCACCACGACCACCACCGTTCAACTGTTAGAATCGGGAGACAGCGACGGGGTGCGTCTTGATACTCGCCACACTCAAGAAATGGCCGAACCAGGGTGAAATTGAAATCGGCGGATATGGGTCGCTGAAAAGGCTGAAAACAGGCGTCTCTATTCTGCCGTAATTCGGCGAGAGAAGGTATCCGCCCTCCCCGATTTGAACGGGGGGCAAGCCGATCTACAGTCGGCTGCTCTACCAGTCTGAGCTAAGGGCGGGCACGTACATCTACTCCCCAGACTGGACTTAAGGATTCTCATTTATCGGACGGCCGGACCCGAACCCTTTCGTCGGTCGGTCGTCACCCACGCGGCATGGACGAGGAGCGACAGGCCACCTTCGGGCCGGACGGCGAACTGGAGACGGAGGCGCCGGAGGCGACGGGGACGAACGACTTCGGCGAGGAGACGGGTGCCGACGAGACGGACGGCGGGTTCAACCGCTACGCCGTCGTCAGCCTGCTCCAGAAGGCGATCCGCCGGGGCGACGAGGAGGTGGCGGCGTGGTGTGCCTGGGAACTCGCCCGCTCGGGGTTCGGGTGGAATCTCTGGGACCGCCTGCAGACGTTCGTCGTCGAGGACCTCGCGGCGGACACGCGAGCGCCGTCGCTCGTCGCCCGGTACGAGGAGCTGGCCGAGCGGTGGGACATGGACTCCCGACGGGGACAGATGGCGGCGGTTCAGGCAGCTCTCGCCGTCGCCCGCGCCCGGAGCGCCCGCGAGGGGGCGAACGCGGTCAACGCCTTCCACGCGGTCGCGAAGCGGCGCGCCGAGGCTCGGGAACGCGGCGAGGAGCCGACACACACCTTCCCGGTCACCGCCGCCGACCTGTCGGCCGACGGCGAGTACGACGTCGCGCTCGACGGTCACACCGGCGAGGGTGCCCGCCTGAACCGTGGCTCTCCCTTCTTCCGGATCCACGGCGCCCGCGTCGGGCCCGAGGGCGAGACGGACGTGAGCGCCCGGTGGAAGCGGCTCTTCCTCGCGCTCGACGAGTACGACTACACCGACGAACGGGTCGCCCACGCGCTCTCGGCGGTCGATCCGGCGGATCGGTGGTCCGAACCGTCGTTCGACGACGGATGAGCGCGGGGCCGAGCGGCGACACCGGACGGCGGCCCCCTCACTCGTCCCAGAGCGCGTACATGTCGTCCCGGATCGGCTCGGTGTAGCGCTCCCCGCCGATATCCACCGCGGGGTCGCCCGCTTCGACCCGGCCGACGTCGACGGCGTCGATCCCCTCGTCGTGGAGCGCCGCGAGCGCCGCCGACGCGTCGTCGGGGTCGACGGTCGCCAGCAACGCCCCGGAGCCGAGGACCCGGAGCGGGTCGACCCCGACGGCCGCGCAGGCCGCCCGGGTCTCCTCGCGGACGTGGACCGCGTCGCGGTCGACGGCGAGGGTGACCCCGCCGGCGAGTGCCATCTCGATCAGGCCCTGGAGGACGCCCCCTTCGGTGGGGTCGTGCATGGCGGTCGCGGTTGGCGCGAGGACGGCCGCCTCGGGCATCACGCTGAGGTCGTCGAACGCGGCCGTCGCGCGGTCCAGCGCGTCCGCGGACAGGTCCAGCCGGTCGCGGAAGTCGGTCGCGAGGACGCCAGTCGCCTCGATGCCCGCGCCCTTCGTGAGGAGGATCCGATCCCCGGGTGCCGCCCCGCCCGTGGTGACGAAGCGGTCGGCCATCCCGAGACAGGTGAGCGAACAGAGCGGCCGCTCTAGGCCGGCGACGACCTCGGTGTGGCCGCCGGCGATGGTCAGCCCGAGGCGGTCGGCCTCGGCGTCGAGTTGCCCGGTGATCGTCTCCAGGCGGTCGACGTCCGCGTCGGGGAGGAGGACGGTGCTCAGGAGGTACTCGGGGCGGCCGCCGGCGGCCGCGACGTCGTTCGAGGCGACGGCGACGGCCAACTGTCCGATTCGTTCGGCCGCGAGCGAGATGGGGTCGGTGCTGGCGATCAGCGTCCCGCCGTCGATCCGGATGGCCGCGGCGTCCTCGCCGAACGCCGGCCCCGCGAGCAGGTTCGGGTTCGACGCCCCCGTCCGCGAGAGGATCAGATCCGACAGGACCGACGGATCGAGTTTGCCGGTCATCGGCGTTCGGTAGGCCCGCCTCTGTCATGTGCCTTCCCGTCTCGCGACAGCCCACCGCGTCGGACCGCACCCTACAAGCCGCCCCGTCGACTACGGGGCGTATGCTCATGACGCCCGGCCCGACGGCGCTTCCGCCGTCGGTCAGGGAGGCGGCCGGCGAGGAACTGCTCAACCCCGACGTCGATCCGGCCTTCGCCGACCGGTACGACGCGCTGAAACGGAAACTCGGACGGGTCTACGGGACCGACGACGAGGTGGTCGTCCTCGGCGGCGAGGGCATCCTCGGCCTGGAGGCGGCCGTCGCCTCGACCGTCGCCCCCGGCGACCGCGTCTGCTGTCTCTCGAACGGCCCCTACGGCGACGGTTTCGCGGACTTCGTCGAGCGCTACGGCGGCGAGGCCGTCCTCGTCGACGCCGACTACGACGATCCCCTCCCGATCGACGCCCTAGAGCGGACCCTCGACGACGGGGACTTCGACCTCGCGACGATGGTCCACTGCGAGACGCCGACGGGGACGCTCAACGACCTGACCCCCGCCCTCGACCTGTTCGACACCCACGACGTTCCCACCGTCGTCGACGCCGTCTCGTCGCTCGGCGGGGCGCCCGTCCCGACCGACCGCATCGACGTCGCCATCGGCGCGTCACAGAAGTGTTTCAGCGCGCCGCCCGGACTCGCGGTCTGCACCGTCAGCGACGCGGCGTGGGAGCGGATCGAGGCCCGCGACCCCGACCCGCTCTACACCAACCTGCTCCCGTGGCACGGGGCCGAACAGCCGTACCCCTACACCCATCTGTCGACCCTGGTCGTCGCGCTGGAGGCGGCGCTCGACCTGTTGCTCGACGAGGGTCTCGATGCCGTCTACGACCGCCACCGCGAGGCCGCGCGGCTCTGCCGGGAGCGCGGACGCGAACTCGGGCTGGAGCCGTTCCCCGATCCCGAGCGGAGTTCGCCGACTGTCACCGCCTTCGCGGTGCCGGGGCGGGCGACGGCGCTGCAGGAACGCCTGCGCACGGACCACGACGTGACGCTCTCGACCGGGTTCGGCGACCTCGCGGACGACGTGCTCCGCGTCGGTCACATGGGGTACAACGCCGACGTCGAGAAGGTCGAGCGGACGATGGACGCGCTGGCGGCCGCCCTCGATCGGGTCGACTGACCCGGCCGCTTCGCCCCCCTCACTCCACGCCGCTCTCGGTCACGCGGATGCCCTTCTCCGCGAGGTGACGCATCTGGCGCTGGGCGAAATCCTCCTCGCTCGTCCCCCGCGTCGCCAGTACGTACACCGTCGCGCTCCCCGCGGGGCGCATCGTCCGCCCGGCGCGCTGGGCGCCTTGCCGGCGCGATCCGCCGAGCCCCGAGGCCACCACCGCCAGCTCCGCGTTCGGTAGGTCGATCCCCTCGTCGCCGACGCGGGAGACGACGAGCGTCCGGCGCTCGCCGTCCCGGAACGACGCGAACAGTCGGTCGCGCTCGTGGTGTGGCGTCTCGCCGCTCACGAAGGGCGCGTCGATGGCGGCGGCGATCTCGCGGCCGTGATCCAGCCAGTCGACGAACACGAGCGCCTTCGACGTCGGGTGTTCGGCGAGCAGGTGGCGCACCTCGTCGACCTTCGCCGGGTTCTCCGCCGCGATCCGGTGTTTCGCGCGCGGCTCCGCGCTCGCGTACGCGTTCCGTTCCTCGTCGTTCGCCCACGGCAGATACCTGATCTCTACCTCGGGTTCCTGGACGTAGCCGGCGTCGAAGAGCGCGTCCCAGTCGGTGCCGATCGGTGGTCCGACGAGCGTGTAGATATCCGTCTCCCGGTCGTCCTCGCGGACCGGCGTCGCCGAGAGGCCGAGGCGGTGTTTGCTCTGGAGGTCCGCGCTCCGCCGGTACACCTCGCTGGGGATGTGGTGGACTTCGTCGTAGACTATCAGCCCCCACTCCCGCCGGTCGAACAGGGCGCGGTGGCGGTCCATGCCCGCGACCTGGTAGGTGGCGATGGTAACCGGACGGATCTCCTTTTCGCCGCCGTGGTACTCCCCGATGTCGGCGGGATCGAGCGTCGTGTGTTCCAGCAGTTCCGTCCGCCACTGCCCGGCGAGTTCCCGGCTCGGCACGAGGATCAGCGTCTCGCCGCCGACGGCGACCAGCGCGCCGATGGCGGCGACGGTCTTTCCGCTCCCCGACGGCCCGACGAACACTCCCGCCCGCTGGTCGAGGAAGCGATCCACCCAGTCCCGCTGGTAGTCGCGAAGCTCGGTCCGGAGCTCGACGTCGAGGGGGTCGCCCGTTTCGAGATCACGTTCGTCGACGACGGGATAGCCCGACTCGTAGAGGATCCGCTTGATCGCCGCCTCGCTCCCCTCGACGACCCAGCTCTCGGTCTCGGAGATAGGGGCGTGGAGGTGCTCCTCGTCGAGTTTCTGCCTGGCGACGTTGCCCATCAGGCTCTCGCTCGCCGCCTCGAGCACCGTGTAGCCGTCCTCGTGGGTCCGCAGGGTGAACTGGCGCGCGCGGGTCCACTGGCGTTCGATCCACTCCTCCAGGTGTGGAGATCGTCGCGGGAGGACCGACCGGAGGGTGCCCAGGAAATCGTCGAGGTCGTCGAACGGCGCCGCCCACACGTCCTCCCGGCGGATCCGGTAGAGATAGCCCTTGGTTCCGGAGGTGTCGACCAGGTGGGCGACACGGGAGAGCTGGGCGCGGGTGTACTGGCTCGGCTGATCGACGACGAGTTCGCGGCGGTCCGGAAAGAGCACCACCCGTTCGCGGTCGGCTAGTCGGCCCCACTCGGCCGGATACCAGACCACGGGATCGGATTCGACATCGAGACGTTCGACGTCGCCGGCGGCGGCGAGACGGTCGAGTGCCTCGCTCGCGGCCGCCTGTGAACGATCGAGTCGGCGGGCGATCTGCTGGGCCGTCGCGACCGGCCGTCCCTCCGACTGTAACGCGTCGAGAAACGACTCCAGCGTGACGGCGTCGTCGGGTGGGTCCTCGGTCATCGGCCGCCGTAGGATCCCGACGGAGAAACGCGTTGTGACCCGCCGGTGACGACGCCCGCGACGCGGCCACCTACCGGGGCTACCCCAGAAGGCCCAGGTCGTCGATTCGGTCGACGATCACCTCGACCGCCTCGGCCGCGTCGACGGTCCGCTTCCCGCCCGTGATGACGATCTTTCCGCTGCCGAAAAGCAGGATGACCACGTCGGGATCGTCCATCCGATAGACCAGTCCCGGGAACTGCTCGGGTTCGTACTCCACGTCCTCCAGCCCCAGCCCGATGGCCAGCGCGTTGAGGTTGAGGGTATGTCCCAGATCCGCGCTGGAGACGATGTTCTGGACGGTGATCTCCGGATCCTCCTCGACCGGGATCTGTAGGTCGCGGAGCTTGCCGAAGATGATGCCGAGCGCCTCGTGCACGTCGTCGATGCTCTTCGCGCCCGTGCACACGATCTTGCCCGAGCGGAAGATCAGCGCCGCCGCCTTCGGTTCCTGCGTGCGGTAGACCAGTCCCGGGAAGTTGTCGGGGTTGAAGTCGGCTCCCGGGAGGTCCTCCGCCAAGGCCTCGAGGTCGAGTTCCTGTCCGATGCCCGTCGACGCCACCACGTTCTGAATCTCGATCGAATCTGCCGGATCACTCATCGTATGCGCGACATTGGGTCCCCCATCCTTATAAAGGACCACGGCAGGCCGACGAGCGGCGGGGTCGCCACGCGACCGGCACCCACGAGAGGGATCACCACGCAAATATCAGCGCGTCTGCCGATCTCGGCGGAGATCAGAGGGGTTAAGTATTAACCTCCACTCGGAATGTAATGCGAAGGGCGAGGGCGACGGTGCCCTCGGCCTCACTCGGACCGGTCAGACCGACCGGGCGATTCCCGGGCCCCGATCAACGGGCTTATGTGGGTCGCCCTCCTCGGTTCAGGTCCGAACGAAACATGAGGATTCCACCCCTGCGGTCCGCCGTAAGCCGGAATCTGATGTGAGCCTTGGTGGTTCGGTGTCACCCGGTCGATCCGGTGACCCGAACCACGGACCTCAGTGGTCTACACGACGCGGAAACATTACGTTTCCCGCCACCCCTCACTCGCAAGAGTGAGCCCATTCCGGTTGATCCTGCCGGAGGCCATTGCTATCGGGGTCCGATTTAGCCATGCTAGTCGTACGAGTTTACACTCGTGGCGAATAGCTCCGTAACACGTGGCCAAACCACCCTCCAGAGAACCATAACCTCGGGAAACTGAGGCTAATAGTTCATACCCGTCCCACGCTGGAATGCCGGGACGCGCAAATGTTCCGACGCTGGAGGACGTGGCTGCGGCCGATTAGGTTGACGGTGGGGTAACGGCCCACCGTGCCGATAATCGGTACGGGTTGTGAGAGCAAGAACCCGGAGACGGAATCTGAGACAAGATTCCGGGCCCTACGGGGCGCAGCAGGCGCGAAACCTTTACACTGCACGCAAGTGCGATAAGGGGACCCCGAGTGCGAGGGCATACAGTCCTCGCTTTTCAGTACCGTAGGGAGGTACTGGAATAAGAGCTGGGCAAGACCGGTGCCAGCCGCCGCGGTAATACCGGCAGCTCGAGTGATGGCCGATCTTATTGGGCCTAAAGCGTTCGTAGCCGGCCACGCAAGTTCATCGGGAAATCCGCCAGCCCAACTGGCGGGCGTCCGGTGAAAACTGTGTGGCTTGGGACCGGAAGACCCGAAGGGTACGTCTTGGGTAGGAGTGAAATCCCGTAATCCTGGACGGACCGCCGATGGCGAAAGCACTTCGGGAAGACGGATCCGACGGTGAGGGACGAAAGCCAGGGTCTCGAACCGGATTAGATACCCGGGTAGTCCTGGCCGTAAACGATGTCTGCTAGGTGTGACTCCCGCTACGAGCGGGTGTTGTGCCGTAGGGAAGCCGCTAAGCAGACCGCCTGGGAAGTACGTCCGCAAGGATGAAACTTAAAGGAATTGGCGGGGGAGCACTACAACCGGAGGAGCCTGCGGTTTAATTGGACTCAACGCCGGACATCTCACCAGCATCGACAACAGCAATGACGATCAGGTTGATGACCTTGTCAGAGCTGTTGAGAGGAGGTGCATGGCCGCCGTCAGCTCGTACCGTGAGGCGTCCTGTTAAGTCAGGCAACGAGCGAGACCCGCACTCCTAATTGCCAGCACCGGGTTCGCCCGGGTGGGTACATTAGGAGGACTGCCGTGGCCAACACGGAGGAAGGAACGGGCAACGGTAGGTCAGTATGCCCCGAATGTGCTGGGCTACACGCGGGCTACAATGGCCGAGACAATGGGTTCCAACCTCGAAAGAGGACGGTAATCTCCTAAACTCGGTCGTAGTTCGGATTGAGGGCTGAAACCCGCCCTCATGAAGCTGGATTCGGTAGTAATCGCGTGTCAGCAGCGCGCGGTGAATACGTCCCTGCTCCTTGCACACACCGCCCGTCAAAGCACCCGAGTGGGGTCCGGATGAGGCCGAGTTCCTCGGTCGAATCTGGGCTCCGCAAGGGGGCTTAAGTCGTAACAAGGTAGCCGTAGGGGAATCTGCGGCTGGATCACCTCCTACTGATCGGGACCATCCCTCCGGGATGGCCCACCACGTCCACTGCCGTCCACGGTTCGGCCACCGGGCCGACCGGGCGCCGTAGAACCACCAAGGCTCACACGTCTCGTCTCGCGTCTCCTCCACGGAGACCGGGCCCGTAGCTCAGCGGTAGAGCACCTCCTTTGCAAGGAGGACGCCCTGGGTTCGAATCCCAGCGGGTCCATGCCGACTCACCCGACGCCCGAATCGCACGCCTTAAGTGCACGACGGCGCTCGGTTGAGTCACGCAAGACCGATGCACCATCCCGCGAAAGCGCGGATGGGAAGGGTCGAACGCGCTCGCATCCACGAGAGCGTAATGAGACCGTATGTACGTGCGATCCAGGCGTCCACTGGACCCGACAGTCAAACCGGGTCACTAGTGTGACAAACCATCAATCTGGCTACTGTGCCAGCTGGTGAATGGCTCGGCTCGAGAGCCGACGACGGACGTGCCAAGCTGCGATAAGCCTCGGGGACCCGCATGGAGGGAAAGAACCGAGGATTTCCGAATGGGAATCCCCTCGCAATTGCTTCGCGCAATGGGGAACGCTCCGAATTGAAACATCTCAGTAGGAGCAGGAACAGAACGCAAACCGCGATCCCGTCAGTAACCGCGAGTGAACGCGGGCCAGTCCAAACCGAATCTCTTACGAGACATGTGGTGTCGGGCTGATCTTCAACATCCGACCCAACCCGAGAAGTCTCCTGAAACGGAGCGCGATACAGGGTGACAGCCCCGTATCGGGCTGCAGTACGATGGGAATCAGTCCCAGAGTAGCGGGGATTGGATATTCCTCGTGAACGTCCCAGGCATCAACTGGGAAGACTAAACACTCCTCGAGACCGATAGCGAACAAGTAGCGTGAGCGAACGCTGAAAAGTATCCCGAGAAGGGAACTGAAATAGAGCCTGAACTCAGCTGGCGATCGAGCGACGGGGCATACAAGGTCCTTCGACAAACGAACACGGGGCGACCCGTTAGTAGGACTCGAAGGAAGCCGATGTTCCGTCGTGCGTTTTGAAAAACGAACCAGGGAGTGCATTTGCTTGGCGAGCCTAACTCGACCATCGAGGAAGGCACAGGGAAACCGATACGGCCGCAGTCTTACGACCAGGGCCACCGTGTTCAAGCGCGGGGAGTCAAGCGGATGCGACCCGAAACCGGGTGATCTACGCGTGGGCAGGGTGAAGCGTACCGAAAGGCACGTGGAGGCCCGTTAGGGGTGGTGTCCTACAATACCCTCCCGTGACCTATGCGTAGGGGTGAAAGGCCCATCGAACCCGGCAACAGCTGGTTCCAGCCGAAACATGTCGAAGCATGACCTCACCTGAGGTAGTCCGCGAGGTAGAGCGACCGATTGGATGACCCGCCTCCGAGAGGAGTCGGCCATCCTGTCGAACTCCGAACTTGCGGACGCCACAGACGGTGGGAGTCCGGTGTGCGGGGTAAGCCTGTGCACCGTAAGGGAGACAACCCAGCGGTAGGTTAAGGTCCCCAAGTGTGGATTAAGTGCGATCGAAGGTGGTCCCGAGCCCTAGACAGCCGGGAGGTGAGCTTAGAAGCAGCTACCCTCTAAGAAAAGCGTAACAGCTTACCGGCCGAGGTTCGGGGCGCCCAAAATGATCGGGGCTCAAATCCACCACCGAGACCTACCCGTGTCCGTCACAGGACAATCGCGTAGGCTGGCACTCCGCTCGGGCGGAAGCACGGGAGAGATTTCGTGTGGACCGAGTGGTGACGATAATCCTGGTCACAGTAGCAGCGATAGTCGGGTGTGACACCCGACGGCCTTACGAGCAAGGGTTCCTCGGCACTGCTAATCAGCCGAGGGTTAGTCGATCCTAAGTCTCGCCGTAACTCGACCGAGACAACAGGGAAGCTGGTTAATATTCCAGCACCGCCACACATTGAAAGTCGACGCTTTGGGGACAACCGAGCCGGGCTTTCGCCCGGTCGAATCGAGTACATCCGTGGAAGCCGTAATGGCAGGAAGCGGACGACCCTCGAGACAGCGCAAGTCGGTCGTACCTAGAGCCCGTGAAAAGACGAGTGTGGTGATCGTACCGAGATCCGACACAGGTGCTCTGCCGGCAAAAGGCAAGGCCCGTCGGGAGCAACCGGCGTTAGGGAATTCGGCAAGTTAGTCCCGTACGTTCGCAATAAGGGATGCCTGCTCTGGAGAAGAGCAGGTCGCAGTGACTCGGGCGCTCCGACTGTCTAGTAACAACATAGGTGACCGCAAATCCGCAAGGACTCGTACGGTCACTGAATCCTGCCCAGTGCGGGTATCTGAACACCGAGTACAATCGGACGAAGGACCCGTCAACGGCGGGGGTAACTATGACCCTCTTAAGGTAGCGTAGTACCTTGCCGCTTCAGTAGCGGCTTGCATGAATGGATCAACGAGAGCGCCACTGTCCCAACGCTGGGCCCGGTGAACTGTACGTTCCAGTGCGGAGTCTGGAGACCCCCAAGGGGAAGCGAAGACCCTATAGAGCTTTACTGCAGGCTGTCGCTGAGACGTGGTCGCTACTGTGCAGCATAGGTAGGAGGCATTACACAGGTACCCGCGCTAGCGGGCCACCGAGCCAGCATTGAAATACTACCCGGTAGTGACTGCGACTCTCACTCCTGGCGGAGGACACCGGTAGCCGGGCAGTTTGACTGGGGCGGTACGCGCTCGAAAAGATATCGAGCGCGCCCGATGGTCTCCTCATCCGGGTCGGAAACCCGGAAGAGAGCGCAAGAGCACAAGGAGGCCTGACAGTGATCTTCCCAACGAGGATCGCTGACGCGAAAGCGTGGTCTAGCGAACCCACGAGGTTCATTTATGGGACCCGTGGATGACAGAAAAGCTACCTTAGGGATAACAGAGTCGTCACTCGCAAGAGCACATATCGACCGAGTGGCTTGCTACCTCGATGTCGGTTCCCTCCATCCTGCCCGTGCAGAAGCGGGCAAGGGTGAGGTTGTTCGCCTATTAAAGGAGGTCGTGAGCTGGGTTTAGACCGTCGTGAGACAGGTCGGCTGCTATCTATTGGGGGTGTTGAAGGTACCTGACGGGAACAGGCGTATAGTACGAGAGGAACTCCGCCTGGGTGCCACTGGTGTACCGGTTGTCTGAAAAGGCAGTTGCCGGGCAGCCACGCACCACGGGGTAAGAGCTGAACGCATCTAAGCTCGAAACCCACCTGGAAAAGAGGTACCACCGAGGACACTCGTAGAAGACGAGTTAGATAGACTCGGGGTGTACGCGTCAAGGCAACGAGACGTTCAGCCCGCGAGCACTAACAGTCCGAGCCACATTCATTGGATTTCGCACTGTGACCCGATTCGATTTGACCGTCGGGTCCAGGCGCTAACTGGATCGCACGTACATACGGTTGGACCCTACCGGCATTGGCATCGCGACGGTTCGATTCCGTCGGTCGGCATGAAGGCGGCCAGAGCGGCGGGGAAACACCCGTACCCATCCCGAACACGGACGTTAAGCCCGCCTGCGTATCGGGCAGTACTGGAGTGGGCGACCCTCTGGGAGTGCCGATTCGCCGCCTCACCACTCATACTCACGTTGGCGAGCGACGGCACCGTCGCTCGCCGTCTTTCATACGTCGACCAGCGACCGCCACGCGGTTCGGGTTCCGTCGGACGAATTAAACCCGATTTAATCGGCGTGAAACCGCGTAAACCCGGCCAAACCGGGGTTCAGCGCTGTCCCGATTTAACGGGGTGGGGGTACACCGATCGGACGGAATGAACACGCAACGAACCGGTGCGATACTGATGGCAGTCGTGTTGCTGGTGTCGGCGGTGGCCCCGGCCGCGGTGGCGGCACAGTCGGGGTCGCTGTCCGTCGACGTGACACAGGACGAAGAGACGGGCGACGCGACGGTGACGGTCACGAGTAACGGAACGGCCGTCGAGAACGCGACGGTGAACGTGACGACGGAGAACGGAACGTACGCGGGGACCGGCGAGTACACGACCGACGCGAACGGAACGGTGTCGCTGCCCGAACCGGACGAGTCGGTGACGGTCTCCGTGGAGGCGACCTATGAGGGCGCGAACGCGACGACGACGGCCGATCTCGATCCCGTCCTCGACGTGAGCGTCGCGGAGGCGGACGACGGCTCGTCGGTCGTGACGGTCACGCGCGGGAACGACACGGTCGAGAACGCGACGGTGAACGTGACCGCCGACGGCAACGAGACGTACGCAGGTGCGGGCGAGTACACGACCGACGCGAACGGGACGGTGTCCCTGCCTGCGCCCGAGGAGCCGGTGACGGTCTCCGTGGAGGCGAGGGCCGGCGGTGAGACGGCGACGACGGCCGCGACGCTCGATCCTTCCCTCGACGCGTCCGTGACGGGCGCCGACGACGGGTCGGTCCTCGTGACGGTCACGCGCGGGACCGAAACGGTGGAGAACGCGACGGTGAACGTGACTGCGAACGCGACGTACGCCGACGCGGGCGAGTACACGACCGACGCGAACGGGACGGTCGCGCTTGCCAACCCGTCGGAGCCGGTCGAACTGACGATCACGGCGACGGCCGACAACGACACGGCGTCGACGTCGGTGGTCGTCCAGCCGGTCGAGACGCTCGCGGTGGGCGTGAACCAGGCCGACGACGGGACGGTGACCGTGTCGGTCGGTCGGCTCGGCGAACCGGTCGCGAACGCGACGGTCGAGGTGACGGCCACGGATAACGGCACCTACGCCGGCGCCGGCGAGTACGAGACCGGCGAGAGCGGGACCGTCGTGTTGCCCGCGCCGTCGGAGAACGTGACGGTGACGGTCACCGCGACGGAGGGCGGCGAGTCGGCCACGACGACGACCGAACTGTCGCCGCCGGAGTCGACCGGCCCGTTCGGGCAGGTCGTCTCGGCGTTCGTCGACGCGCTGAAGGGGTCGGGCTTCAGCGGCCCGCTCGGACAGCAGGTCTCGGAGTTCGTGACGAACAACAACCCCTCCGACAACGCCAGCGAACGCGGTCCGCCGGAGAGCGCGGGTCCGCCGGCCGACGCTGGCCCGGATCGGGGCGCGGACGAGGATGACGACGGGAACGAGACCGACGACGAGGGCAACGAGTCCCGGATCGTCCCCGCCGGTCCGCCCACCGAGACGCCGGGCAACTCCGGATCGGCTCCGGATCAGTCCGACGGGAACGAATCGGACGACGCGCCGGGCAACTCCGGATCGGCCCCGGGTCAGTCCGATGGTGAGGACGACGAGAGCGAAGACGAATCGGACGAAGAGGAGAGCGAAGACGAATCGGACGAAGAGGAGAGCGAAGACGAATCGGACGAAGAGGAGAGCGAAGACGAATCGGACGAAGAGGAGAGCGAAGACGAATCGGACGAAGAGGAGAGCGAAGACGAAGAAGAGAGCGAAGACGAAGAAGAGAGCGAGAGCGAGGACGAAGAAGAGAGCGAGAGCGAGGACGAAGAAGAGAGCGAGAGCGAGGACGAAGAAGAGAGCGAGGACGAAGCCAACGAGGCAGACGACGAGGCCGATGACGACGATGACGGCGGTAACGGTAATGGCAACGCCGGCGGGAACGGCAACGCTGGCGGCAACGGCAACGCCGGCGGCAACGGCCGGTAACTGACGCGATCACTCCTCCGTTCGGTCGTCGAGGGCGGCGTCGAGCGTCGCCGGCGAGCAGTTCGCGAGGTCGGCGGCCCGGTCGAGCGACAGGTTTCGCGAGCGGACGGCGGCGGCCGCGCCGGCGAGGACGAACGGGTCGGCGTCGGTGCCCGGAACCCACGCCCGTTCGTCGAGCGAGCGGTCGCGCTCGGCCGCGAGCGATCCGATGGCCAGGAGTGTAGCGGCGAGTGGATCGACGGGCCGTTCGCTCGTGTCACCGTCGTCGTCGGGGGTTGCGGCATCGACGACGCCGGCGAGGGCGAGGGCGGGTTCCGGATCGTCGCCGACGAGCGCGCGGTCGATGGCGGCCGTCCGGAGCTCCTCGAAAGTCACGTCTCGGGCAGGGAGAGGTCGTGGTCGACGACGGTTCCGTCGGGCGTCAGCGTCACCGTTCCGAGTTCGACGCGTTCGCCCGCGTCGGCGACCCGACCGACCGCCCCGAGCGTTCGCTCCCGATCGAGTCGCTCCCAGACGGCCTCCTCGACGAGTCGCTGGAAGGCGTCGCGGTCGTCCCAGGGGGCCGTGAGGTTCGAGGGGACGTGGACGAGAAACCGGAGGGCGTCGTCGTCGACGCCGATGCTGACGCCGAAGGTGTCGGCCGGCGCCTCGGAGTCGTCGGTCATACCCGCGTTCGGTGCGCCGGCGACATAACTGGGGCGGTCGTCCGCGCCCGGCGAGTCGTGTGTCGTGTGAGTGACTGACTGTCGGACTGCGGCGGGATGGCGGCGTTTTTGCCCCGCCGTCGCGGACTGGGGGCATGAGCTACGCCATCGGACTCGTCGGCAAGCCCTCCGTGGGCAAGTCGACGTTCTTCAACGCGGCGACGATGAACGACGTGCCCGAGGGGGCGTATCCGTTCACGACAATCGACCCGAGCGTCGGAGAGGCCTACGCCCGCGTCGACTGTGCGGCCCCGGAGTTCGGCGAGACCTGCACCCCGAGCGTCGGCTACTGCGACGACGGCACGCGGTTCGTCCCGGTGCAACTCGTCGACGTCGCCGGCCTCATCCCCGGCGCCCACGAGGGGAAGGGCCTCGGCAACCAGTTCCTGAGCGACCTCAACGAGACGGACGTCCTGGTCCACGTCGTCGACTTCTCGGGGAAGACCGACAGCGAGGGCGAACCCACCGAGGGTCACGACCCGCGCGACGACATCGACTTCCTGGAGGCGGAGCTCGACCAGTGGTACCTGGAGATATTGGAGAAGGGAATCGAGCGGTTCGAGACGAAATACCACGGCGCCGACGCGGCCATCGAGGCGGACCTGGCCGAGCAGATGAGCGCCTTCCGGACGAACGAGGACGAGATCAAGCAAGTGATCCTCTCGTTGGGGCTCGAACTCGACCCCGGGACGTGGGACGGGACGGACCGCGAGTCGCTGGCCCGGGAGATCCGCAAGCGTACCAAACCCATCGTGATCGCGGCGAACAAGATCGACGACCCCGCGGCGGCGGCGAACTTCGAGGCGGTCCGGAACGACCCCGACTACGACCACCTCACCGTCGTGCCGGCGAGCGCCCACGCGGAGAAGGCCCTGAAGGCCGCCGACGAAGCGGGAACGATCGACTACCGGCCGGGCGACGACGACTTCGACGTGACGGGCGAGCCGAGTGACGAACAGGCCGAGGGCTTGGAGCGGATCGGCGACCTGCTCGCCGAGTACGGCGGCACGGGCGTACAGGCGTCGCTGGAGACGGCGCTGTTCGACGCGCTCGACCTCATCGCGGTGTTCCCGGGGAGCGACGACGGGTCGACGAGCGAGAAGGGAACCTTCCGCGACTGTTTCCTCCTGCCCGAGGGGTCGACCACGGCGGATTTCGCCCACCACATCCACTCGGACCTGGGCGAGGGGCTGCTCCACGGTATCGACTGCCGCTCGTCGCGGCAGATCGGCGGGAGCCACGAACTCGACGACCGCGACGTGGTCGAGCTGGTGACGACGAACTAGCCCATCGCGGCCAGCGGGGCTAGGAGGGCTCGCCGAGCGCTCTCGGATTTGACCGCCCAGCGGTCGCCGTCGACGACGTGGCGTTCGGCGCGGACGAAGGAGTCGCCGCTCCCCCAGGGGGCGGCGTGGGCGACGCCGACGAAGAGGAGGCCGACGGGTTTCTGGTCGGTGCCGCCGTCGGGGCCGGCGATACCGGTGGTCGAGACACCCCAGTCCGTCCCCGCCGTGTCGCGGACGCCCTGTGCCATCTCGCGGGCGACGGGCGCGGAGACGGCGCCGTGGTCGTCGAGCGACTCCCGGCTCACCCCGAGGTCGGTCAGTTTGGCGTCGTTCGAGTAGGCCACCACGCCCCGGTCGAAGTGCTCGCTCGATCCGGGGACGTCGGTCAGTCGCGAGCCGACGAGCCCGCCGGTGAGGGATTCGGCGACGGCGAGGGTCTCGTCGCGCTCCCGGAGGCGCCGGCCCAGGCGGCGTTCGGGTGCGTCGTCGGCCGGTCCGCAGTCGGTCGGTGTGTCGGCTGTCATACCCTCCGGTTCGACGCCGACGCCCATCAATCGCGTGCCGCGCGGAGTGCTCACATCCGACTCATTTATGTCGGGCGAGGTGAGTGAAACCCACATGGCAGACGAGACGATCGCGTTCGTCGGACTGGGGATCATGGGCGGACCGATGGCGAAGAACCTGCTCGATGCGGGCTACACCGTGATCGGGCACAACCGGTCGCAGGAACCGGTCGACGAACACGTCGCCGCCGGCGGCGAGGCGGCCGAGACGCCGAAGGAAGCGGCCGAACGCGCCGACGTGACGATCATGTGTCTCCCCGACCACGACGTCGTCGCGGAGGTCATGCGCAAGGAGGACGGCGTGCTCGCCGGCCTGAGCGAGGGCGACGTGGTGATCGACAACTCGACCATCTCGCCGATCGTGACGGAGGAACTCGCCGCGGAGGTCCGCGACCGGGGCGCCCGGATGCTCGACGCGCCGATCAGCGGCGGGGAAGAGGGCGCCATCGAGGCGTCGCTCTCGATCATGGTCGGCGGCGACGAGGAAATCCTGGAGGAGTGTCGCCCCATCCTCGAGGTCATGGGCGAGACGATCACCTACTGCGGCGACAACGGCGCCGGACAGGTCACCAAGGCGTGCAACCAGATCGTCGTCGCGGGGACGATGGAGGCCGTCAGCGAGGCGCTCGTGTTCGCCTACAAGGCCGGTGCGGACCTGGAGGCGGTCGTCGACGCCATCAGCGGCGGCGCCGCCGGCTGCTGGACGCTCGACAACCGCGCCCCGAGCATGATTCAGGGCGACTTCGAACCCGGGTTCTTCGCCGACTACCAGTACAAGGACCTCCGGATCGCCACCGACGCCGGCGAGGCGTACGGGGCGCCGATGCCCCAGACCGAACTCGTTCACGAGATGTACAAGTCGATGGTCGAGACCGGGCGCGGCAAGGACGACAACTCCGGCGTGATGCAGGTGATCGAGGATCTGGCGGGTGTCGAAGCGCGTGTCGAAGACGAGTAGTACTCTTCGGGACCGGTTCGACGGAGCGCGTGTCGAAGACGAGTAGTACTCTTCGGGACCGGTTCGACGGAGCGCGTGTCGAAGACGAGTAGTACTCTTCGGGACCGGTTCGACGGAGCGCGTGTCGAAGACGAGTAGTACTCTTCGGGACCGGTTCGACGGAGCGCGTGTCGAAGACGACCGGCCCTATTCGACGTCGTCGTGGTCCATCAGGGACCGCTCCCGGTCCGCGGGCGCGGGGTCGTAAGTGACGATTTCGAGCAGGTTCCCCGACGGATCGAGGAAGTAGAACCCCTCGAACTCGCCCCAGTCGTAGGGACCTTGGTTCGGAAACTGGCCGTCGAGGTGGTCCATCAGCGACGCGTAGGTCTCGCGGTCGGTCTCGAAGGCGACGTGAGCCTTGTCGAGCGGGTGATCGAGTCCCCGGTCGTCCCACCGCTCGCCGCGCCCCGTCTCGACGAGCGTGACGACCGTCCCTCCGTCGGTTTCGAACATGACGTGTTCCCCCTTGAACTCCTCCGGCGGGCGCAGGAGGTCGAGGTCGAGGACGTCGCGGTAGAAGGCGTACGCGGCGTCGAGGTCGTCCACGTCGAGGTTGATGTGATCGACGGCGTCCATGTCGCCACTGGTCGGCCGGTCCCGATATAGGTTTTCCCTCCACACCGTGAGGGTTTTTTATCGTCGGGCGACGAGCGGAGGCCATGTCACGGGCTCCCGAGACCGACGACGAGCGGGTTGATCCCGACGCGCTGGTCGACGCCGACGCCGTCGACGACCTGCTCGCCGTGACGCCGGCCGACGTCGACCCGGCGCCGGAACTCACCTTCGCCCGGAACGTCTTCCTGCCGTTGACGACCGCCTGCCGGTACACCTGCACGTACTGTACCTTCTACGACGTGCCCGGCGAGGCCACCCTGATGCCGCCCGAGGCGATCCGTGAGCAACTCCACTTCGGCGCCGAAGCCGGCTGCACCGAGGCACTCTTCACCTTCGGCGACGCCCCGGACGAGCGGTACACGGCCGTCCACGACCAACTCGACGACTGGGGGTACGAAACCGTCCTCGACTACCTCTACGACGCCTGCGAGATGGCCCTCGACGTGGGCTTGCTCCCACACAGCAACCCCGGCGACCTGCGCGCCGACGAACTGGACCGGCTCGCCGAGGTCAACGCCAGCATGGGGGTGATGCTGGAGACGACGGCCGACGTCGACGCCCACGCGGGGGCGCGACGGAAGACCCCCGAGCGCCGCCTGGGGACGATCCGTGCCGCGGGCGAGGTGGCCGTCCCCTTCACCACCGGGATCCTCGTCGGCATCGGCGAGTCGCGGCGCGACCGGGCGGAGAGCCTGCTGGCGATCCGCGAACTCCACGACCGCTACGACCACGTCCAGGAGGTGATCGTCCAGCCGGTCGTGCCCAACGAGCGCTCGGATTTCGACCGGCCGGGCGTCCCGACCATGCGCGAGACGGTGGCGATGGCGCGGGTCGCCCTCCCCTCCGAGGTGTCCGTGCAGGTGCCGCCGAACCTCGCGCCGACCCGCGACCTGCTCGACTGTGGCGTCGACGATCTGGGCGGCGTCTCGCCGGTCACCGACGACTACATCAACCCCGACTACGCGTGGCCGGCGGTCGAGGAACTGTCGGCGCTCGCGGCGGAGGCGGGCGTCCCCCTCCGCGAACGGCTGCCGACACACGACCGGTACCTGCCGGCGGCGTACCGATGCGGGGCGGTCACGCCGGCCGAGAGCGAGGTCGACCGGGAGTGGCTCCGCCCCGCGATCAGGGAGGCGCTCCGTGCGGACGACGACGCCGGCCGCCGGTATCGCGCCCTACAGTAACCGCTCCTCGACGGCCGGCAGGTGCTTTCTGACGAGCGTGTAGGCGCCGCCGACGGCGATGAGCGCGAGGGCGACGCGCCGGACCGTCGGCCCGAAGGTGACGAGGCCGGGCGCGAGCAGGCAGACCGTGAGCAGGTAATCCTCGGGCGCGCCGTCGTAGCGAACCCAGTACCGTGGCGCGATCCACCGACTCCGGGAGTGGAGATAGACCGCCTCCGCGGAGGTTCGCTCCCACGGGCGGGCCTCCGTCCCCGCACCGAAGACGTCGCTGACGGAGTGGACGGCCGCCGAGAGGAGAAACCAGGCGGCCGCGACGGTCGCGGTACCGGGCGCCAGGGCGGCCGCGGCGAGCGCCGGAACCGCGCCGAGCCAGTAGTAGTCGGGGAAATGGAGGGTCCGGCGGTGGATCCCGGCCACGAGGTCCAAATCCGGGAAGATCCCGCCGATCATCGCGGCGAGCGCCGCGGCCGGTGCCAGTTCCGGCGCCAGGACCGTCAGCGGCAACGCGAGCAGGAGGCCGACGGCCGCGTGGGTCGTCGCCATCATGTCAGTCGTCCGCCGTGGGCGCCGATCCACCGAGCATCGGCGTCCCGTCGGCGTGCGGGCCGAGGCGGGGGCCGTGTGGGGCCTCGTCGGGGTCGATCGGCCGCCGTCGCTCGTAGTCGGTCGAGCGCTCGACCGGCCGGCGGCCGATCGCCGTCACCATGTCGACGTAGTCGGCGACCGAGCGGAACTCGCCGTAGTCGCCGCCGGCGCGTTTGGTGATCTCTTCGGAGAGCAGCGTCCCCATGAAGTCGTTGGCACCACAGGAGAGGGTCTTCAGCGACTTCGCGTCGCCGAACTTCACCCACGAAGTCTGGATGTTCTCGACGTTGTCGAGAAAGAGCCTGGAGACCGCGATCATGAGTTCGTCCTCGGCGTCGGTCGCGCCGCCGTCGACGAGCCCCTGCTCGTAGAGCGGCGTCCGCTGGTGAATGAACGAGAGGGGGACGAACTCCGTGATGCCGCCCGTTCGGTCCTGCAGGTCGCGCACCCGCTTCAGGTGCAGGGCGCGGTGCATCTCGTTTTCGACGTGTCCGTACATGATCGTCGCGGTGACAGGGAGGCCGGCGGCCATCGCCCCCTCCATCGCGTCCAGCCACTCCCCCGTGTCCATCTTGCCCGGACAGATCACCTCGCGTACCTCGTCGACGAGGATTTCGGCGGCGGTGCCGGGCGCGCTGTCGAGGCCGGCGTCCCGGAGTCGCCGGTAGACGTCCTCGTAGGACCAGTCCGTGCCGCGGCGGGCGTGGTAGGCCTCTTCAGGGGTTATCGAGTGGACGTGGACGCCGTCGACGGACATCGCGCGGATCTGCTCGGCGTAGGTGCCCGGCGAGGTGGTGTACGCCTCGGGTGGGCGGTAGTTCACCGCCTCGGGATCCGCGGCGGATTCGAGCAGTTCGCGGTGGTCGGCATCGAGGGCGAAGGCGGGGTGGAGGCCGCTGACCGAGCACACCTCGGAGATCCCCAGTTCGACGGCCTCGGCGACCGCCTCCCGGGATTCGGACGGCGTCTTCGTGAACCCGCCGTGGTCCTCGTCTGCGTCGGCTTCGAACGCCGACGCGCGATCCTTGAAGTTACAGAACAGACAGCCCGTGTCACAGGCCGTCGTGACGTTGTTGTTGAGGTTGGCGACGAAGGTGACGTCGTCGCCGACCATCTCGGCGCGTCGGCGGTCGGCCGCCTCCAGAACCGCCTCCTTGCGGGCGGGATCGATCCCTTCACGGTCGGTGCCGGTCGTCAGGAGTTCCACCCCGTCGGCGACGGTGAGTCGGACGCCGTCTCGGGCCTTCGCCAGCGCGTTCTCGAAGTGCTGGTCGGTCGCCGGGACGTGGTCGAACTCGACCCCCTCGACCGCCGGGGCGGACGGGTCGCTCATCGTCGGAGGGGAGGCGCCCGAGGCTAATAGGGGTTGTCGTCACGGGGCCACGCGCCCGACCCGGAATGTCAAAAGATCCATACCGGTCGGCGCCGTCGGACCGACCATGCATTCGCGGGTCCGGAACTGGCTCGACCGCGCTTACGAGCGGCTCCTCCGTCGCGATATCGGCGACGGCCCGGACCACGTCGCCATCATCATGGATGGCAACCGACGGTACGCCCGCGAACGGGGCGACGAGGCCACCGCCGGCCACCGCGAGGGCTCCCGGACGACCGAGCAGGTGCTCCGCTGGTGTCAGGACCTCGGGGTCGAGGAGCTCACGCTCTATGCCTTCTCGACGGAGAACTTCGACCGACCGCAGGCGGAGCGCGAACACCTGTTCGACCTGATCGAGTCGAAACTCCGGGAGTTCGCCGACGCCGAGGGCGTCCACGAGAACCGGGTGTGCATCCGGGCGCTCGGCGAAATCGATCGCCTGCCCGAGCGCGTCCGCGAGGCGGTCGCCTACGCCGAGCGACGGACCGAGGACTACGACCGATTCCGGCTGAACGTCGCGGTGGCGTACGGGGGCCGGGCGGAACTGCTCGGGGCCGCCCGCGACACGCTCGCGGCGGTCGACGAGGGCTGTCTCGATCCCGCCGACGTCGACGTCGCGGAGATCGAACGGCGCCTGTACGCCCGTCCCGTCCGCGACGTCGACCTGATCGTCCGCACGGGCGGTGCCGAGCGCACGAGCAACTTCCTGCCCTGGCACGCCAACGGCAACGAGGCCGCCGTCTTCTTCTGTGCGCCCTACTGGCCGGAGTTCTCGAAGGTGGACTTCCTGCGGGCGATCCGGACCTACGAATCCCGCGAGGCGTCGTGGCGACACACCCGCACCGAGCGGGCGGTCGCGCTGGTCCGTGCGGTCGCCGGCTCCTCGCTCGTCGAGACCCGCGAGGTAGTCGGGCGTCTCCGCGAGAAGCTCCCTCACGGCGGCGCCGAGCAGGTGGCGGCCGAACTCGACCGGCAGGATCGAACCGCCGAGTGACACCGTCCGGAGCGATCCGGTCGCCGGAGCACGGGTCGATCGTGCGGGCGCGACGACGGCGGTAGCTTTGTACCGTCGGCCCGTGATCGCCGCACATGTCCGTCATCGCACAGGTGACGACCACGCCGCCACCGGTCGTCGGGCCGGGAGGACTTGCCGACTACCGTCCACTCCTCGTCCGTGGCGCCTGGTTTCTGGTGGGGTTCGTCGTCGTCACCCTCGTCGGCTGGTTCGTCGTCGAACCGCTGATCGCGCGGTACGTCGAGCGGCGCAACCGGAACAACCCGACGATCAGGGAGGCGGTCTCGCGGTACGTCCGCCTGCTCTCGCTCGTGGTCGCCTTCTTCGCCGCGGCCGGCTTTGCGGGCTACGGCGACCTAGTCGGCGACTCCGCGCTCGTCATCGCCGCCGGGACGCTCGCCGTCGGCGTGGCCGGACAGACGGTCATCGGCTCCATCGTCAGCGGCCTCGTCCTCGTCGCCGACTCCGAGTTCAACGTCGGCAACTACATCGAGTGGACGGACGGGGAAGGGACGGTCCAGTCCATCACGCTCCGCGTGACGCGCGTGCTCACCCCCGACGGCGAACTCATCACGGTGCCGAACACGACCCTCACCGGGCAGGCGATCACCCGCCCGTACGGCCGGAAGCGCCGCCGGATCGTCGAACGCGTCGGCATCGCGTACGAGGCCGACGTGGGCGACGCCCTCGACACCCTCACCGCGGCGACGACGGCCGTCGAAGGGATCGAAGGGGAGCCGACGCCGAAGGCCTACGTCGACGAGTTCGGCGGCGACGCCGTCGTGCTCCGGGTCCACTACTGGCTCGACGACCCGCGACGGCAGGACGTCCTCGCCGTCCGATCGGCCTACGCCCGCGAGATCAAGGCGCGTCTCGACGCGGCCGGCATCGCGATCAGCCCCGCGTCGAAGCGGGAACTGCAGGGACGGATCGAGGTCGGGGACGTGTCGACGTGATTCGGTCTATCGACCGAACGAGGGACTCGCCACCGCTCGTCCCTCGACGTTTGGACGCTTCGCTCGCGCTCAGCGTCCAAACCTCCGCTGGCGGTTCTGGTAATCGATGACCGCCCGGAGGTAGTCGCGCTTTCGCAGGTCCCGCCAGTTCACGTCGGTGAAGTACAGTTCGGAGTAGACGGACTGCCAGATCATGAAATCCGAGAGCCGTTCGGCGCCCGTCTTGATCAGCAGGTCGGGTTCGTCCGGGAAGACGAGTCGGTCCTCGACGTCCGTCTCGTCGACGTCCTCCGGGTCGACGCGACCCTCGTCGACCGCCTCGGCGAGCGACCGGACGGCGGCGGCGAACTCGCCTTTGCCGCCGAGGCCGACGTTCACTTGGACGGGCGCGGCGACGGGTTCCGTGTCGTCGGGGCCGCGGACGGCGAGCGGACGCGGCGCGTCGATGGAACGCAGTTCGCGCTCCAGCGTCGGCACCACCGCCTCGTCGAGGACGCTCACCGAGACGGTGACGCGGTCGGCGCCGTACTCGAAGGCCCAGCGCAGGACGCGTTCGAGTCGGTCGTACGCCCCCTGCTCCAGCAGGTCGCGCTCGGTGAGCACGAGGGCGACGTGGGCGGGCGGGTCGCCGTCGTGGAGCCGCTGCCTGAGCGCGAGATAGCGGTCGTACAGTCCCACGGTGGAGGGAGGAAACGGTCGCTCAAAAGGTCACGGATTCGGCGGACTGCCGGGCGTGAGCGGGGCGTGTCGGGAGCGTTAAGTGGCCGTCGGGGATACCGGTGGGTGTGACGTCCACCCTTCGTCGGGCAGGGGGGTTCGCGGTCGTCGGGACGCTCGCGCTCGCCGCCCCCGAACTCGGGCGGGCGGCCGCCGCCCCCTTCGCGATCGTGGCGCTCCTCGCCGCGTTCGTCGTCGACGAGGGACCGGTGTTCGAACTCTTCGCCCGACCGCAGGACCGACGCGACGGCCGGCTCAACGGCCTCGCGGGGTTCGCGCTCGCGGCGACGGGCCTCGCCCTCCTCTCGACGATCCCCCAGCGGTCGATGCCGACCGACGTCTTCGTCGCCGCCGTCTTCGTCGTCGCCTACGGCAGGGTCGGCGCCCGCGTCGTCGAACGGCTGGACACGACGAAGGACCCGGGACGGACGACCGCCGGATACGGCATCGCCGCCTTCCTCGCCGCGCTCGTCGGCCAACTCGCCGTCGGGTGGAACCTCGGAACGCCTCCCGCGCTCCCCGCCGTCATCTTCCTCGCGGCCGCGGGCGCCCTGGTCGCGGCGCTGCTGCGCTCGATCCTCTACGCGCGCGACGACCCGCTGGTGATGCTCTCGGTCGGCCTCCTACTCTGGCTGTTCGACGCCATCGGCGTCGACGCGGCGCTTCCCGAGGTCGGGGTCGCCCTCGCGGTGACGGTCGCGCTCGGCTACCTCTCCTATCGGACCGGGACCGCGTCGGTCCCCGGGATGGTGACCGGCGTGTTGCTAGCCCTGCTCACCCTCGTCTTCGGCGGCGTGGGGTGGTTCGCCGTCCTCATCGCCTTCTTCGGCATCGGTGGTCTCTCCGCGAAGTACCGCTACGAGGAGAAACGCTCCCGCGGCGTCGCCGAGGACAACGAGGGCGCCCGCGGCAGCGGGAACGTCCTCGGCAACGCCGCCGTGGCGCTGGTGGCCGTCATCGGCTTCGCCGCCAGCGGCAGCATGCCGATGGACGGCGAACTCTTCCGCTTTGCCTTCACCGGATCGCTCGCCGCCGCGATGAGCGACACCCTCTCCAGCGAGATCGGCGTCCTGTTCGACAACCCGCGGCTCATCACGACCCTCAAGCGGGTCGATCCCGGCACCGACGGCGGGATCACCTGGCAGGGCTACGTCGTCGGCGTCGTCGGCGCCGCGGTCGTCTCGGGGGTCGCCGTCGGCTTCTTCGCGTTCGGATCGCCGTGGCTCGCCGCCCTCGCGGTCGTCGCCGGCGGCGTCACGGGAATGACCGTCGACAGCCTCCTCGGGGCGACCCTCGAGGGCGGCCGGGTCGGCAACCAGACCGTCAACTTCCTCGGCACGTTCGCGGGTGCGGTCGCGAGCGCCGCGTTCGCCGCCCTGCTGCTGTGATCCGCCACGCGCGGCCGACCGACGCCCCCACGCTCGCCCGTCTCCAGACTTACCTCCGCGAACCGAGTCCGGGACTGCTCGACGCCGCCCTCGACGCCGACGCGTACTCGCCGGCCACGGTCTTGGTCGCCACGGCCGACGACGGCCGCCCGGTCGGGTACCTGCTCGCGGTCCCCGGCGACGGGACGACCTACGTGGCGGAGCTGGTCGTCGACCCCGACCACCGCCGCGAGGGAATCGCGACCGCGTTGCTGTCGGCGTGTGCCGCCCGCTCCGAGCGACTCACTGTCACCGTCGCCCCCGACGACGAAGCGGCGCGGTCGCTGTACCGTCGCTGTGGCTTCGAGGAAGCGCGCCGCCTGCCCGACTTCTTCGCGGACGGCGCGGCGATCCTGTACCGACGGTAGCCCGCCGGGGTCAGTCGGCCGCCGCCAACTGATCGACCGTCCGCACTCGGACGTCGACGGGCGTCTTGACCATCTCGTCCGAGGACCGGGCGACGAACTGCTCGACGCCACGCTGGGCCGCCACGTCGAGCAACCGCTGTGTGAGTTCGCCGTCGAGGACGACGGCGTACGGGACCGGATCCGTCCCCGACACCGCGTCGAAGGCGTCGGCCGCGGGCACCGTCTCGATGATCTCGAAGGTGTCGTCGAGGAGGCGTGCCGACCCCGTCTCGGACTCGATCACCGCCCGCACGTGACCTCGGAGCGTCGACGGGTCGTCCCGGACCGTCCCGTTCGAGTCGGGGGGGTCGTCGTCGACGTCGGGATCGGCGGTCTCGTCCGCGTTCGCCGTGGCGCCCGCGTCGTCGGTTTCGCCGTCCGTCCCCTCCGTCTCGGAGCGAGCCGTCTCGAGCGTCGATGCGGTGGCCGCCGACGCGGCCGCGGTCGGGACCGACTCCACGGTGTCGTCGTTCCCGTCGACGGCGGGTGCCGGTTCCTCGTTATCGAAGAGGTCGCCGTACGGCGTCTTATCGCGGAGCGCGGACATGACCTCGTGGCGTTCGAGGTCCTCGACCGACTGGCCCTCCGGTGCGAAGACGACGTAGTCCACGTCGCCCACCTGCGCGAGTTCGCGCAGGATGAGTTCGCCGCCCCGGTCACCGTCGAGGAAGGCGGTGACGGTCCGCTCCTCGGTCAGGTCTGCCACCGTGTCGGGCACGTTCGTCCCCTCGACGGCCACGGCGTTCTTGACGCCGTACTGCAGGAGCGTGAGCACGTCCGCGCGTCCCTCGACGACGATGACCGCGTCGGCGTCCGCCACCCGCGGCCCGGCGGGGAGGCCGCGATACTCGGTGATGTCGTCGATCCGGACGCTCTCGCGGACCTCCTCCAGGATCTTCGAGGAGTCCATGACGCTCTCGTCGAACGACCCCGCGAGCAGTTCCTTCGCGCGGTCGATGACCTTGCGGCGTTTCGCCTCGCGGACGTCCTCGATGTTCGTCACCTCGACGGAGGCCTGACAGGGACCGACCCGGTCGATGGTTTCGAGCGACGCGGCGAGGATGGCCGTCTCCACCTTGTCGAGGCTGCTGGCGATGGTGATTCGTCCGAACGACTGTCCGTTCTCGCTGTCGATCTGGACGTCGATACGACCGACTTTGGAGGACTGCTGGAGGTCACGGAGGTCGAGTTCGTCGCCGAGCAGACCCTCCGTCTGCCCGAAGACGGCGCCGACGACGTCGCTCCGCTCGACGACGCCGTCGGCCGCGATCGATGCGTGAATGAGATATTTGGCTGTGTCGTCCATTGATGATCCCCTCGGAGGGGCGATGATGGTGATGATGACACATGGGGCGACCCATGTACGCATATATACTTTTCGGGCGGACGGGAAATACCTGTCGTACTCCGTACCGCCCGTCCCCGGTCGATACGACCGCGACCGGTTCGTACATGGCGGTCGCTCCCGATCGGTCCAGTACGGATGGGTTCCCCGCGGATTCGCCCGGACGCCGCGACCGTCGTCGCGGCCGGTCTGCTCGCCGTGATCGGTGCCAACCTCCTTCCCCTGGTCGGCGTCCTCGCCTGGGGGTGGGACCTCACGTCGTTGCTGATCGTCTACTGGGTCGAGGCGCTCGCGACGGTCCTCCTGGCCGCCCTGAAGGCGCTCTTCGCCGAACGTGGATCCCCGTCGGTCCCGGGCGGGATCGAGCCGTTACACGAACTCCGGGCGAAACGCGGCGGCTGGCAGCCTCGGGACGGGTGGCCGCCGATCTATCCGCGGAACGTCCCGTTCGCGCTGTCGATACTCGGGTTCTGGGTCGTGACCGTGTGCCCCCTCACCTTCCTCTATCTGTCCTGGGTTTCCCCGACGGCCGCCCTCTCGCCGTCGCTCGGTCTCAGCATCGTGGCCCTGCTCGTGGCCCAAGCGTCGTCGTTCGTCTCCGAGTACGTCGGCGACGAGCGGTACCGGGACGTCTCCGCTCGGGAGGTCCTGCGGACGCCGGGACTGTTAGGGCTGGTGATCGTCACGCTCGGCTGGCTGGGCACCGCCGGCCGCGCGGGCGGCCTCGTCGTCCTCGCCGGGGCCGTCCTCGCGAAGACCGGCGTCTCGGCGTCCCGCTTCTACGCCGACCGCGTCGGGCGACCGATCCTTCACCTCGGCGAGCGATTCGGCGGCGGCGCGGCGTTCAGTGAGCCACCACCGGAACTCGACGTGCCCGAGGCCGCCGTCATCGCGAGGGTCGCCGCCGACCGCCGATCGGTCCTGCTCGGGAGCGTCGGCGCCATCGGTTTCGGTTTCGTGCACCGCCTCGGCCTGTGCACCCTCGCGGCGTTCGGGTTCGCGCTCCTCGTCCGGGACCCCCCGTTGATCGCCGTCACGGGCCTCGCCGTCCTCGCCGTCGTCGCCGCGCGGGTACTCAGCTACTACCTCCGGTACGGCACCGTCGAGTACCGGCGTCGTGGCGACGCGCTCGTCGCCTACGACCGCCTCCTCGATGCGCCACAGTGGATCGTCTCCGTTGAGCCGACGATGGACGTGTCGGTGCGAAACGCCATCGCCGACCGACTGCTCGGGACGGGCACCCTCGTCGTCTCGGGCGTCGACTCGGTCGATCGGGACGAGGTTCGCCTGGGGCCCGTCCGCGACGTCGACCGTGCGGTCGAGCGACTCGACCTCCCGGTCGCGCGGACGGACCGACCGGATCGCGATCCGGCCGCCATCGCCGCTTGCGCGGGCCTGTCCCTCCTCTTTCTCGCCGTCCCCGCCGGCCTGTTTCTCACGCCCCGGGTCGAGACGTCGACGGCGGTCGGGGTCTCCGTCGCCTTCGGTCCCTTCTTCGTGTTGCTGGTCGGCGTCCTCGTCTGGGCTGCGCTCTCGCGGATCTGATACGGAGTATTGTAACTGTTCACCGGTGGTTCGCCGGACCGTTCTGGCGAACCACCGGTACTGACTTACGATACACAGTCTGGGGCGGCGGCGTTCGAACCAACGATTATCCGACCCTCGACCGTATCGGGGCTCGATGGCACACATCGAACGGCTGCGATGCTATCCGGTCAAGGGACTCGACGGGATGTCGATCGAATCGGCGCGGCTCACCGAGGCGGGGACGGTGGCCGGCGACCGCGAGTACGCCATGTGCGACCCCGCCGCGGGCGCCATCGAGACTGGTGAGGGGATACAGACGCTCGCGTACAACGGCAAGCAGACCGACCGCATCCACGCCCTGCGGACGACGTTCGACCCCGAGGCGAGCACGCTGACCGTCGACCCCGCGGACGACGAGCGACGGCGCTTCGACCTCTCGACCGACGACGGCCGGGCGGCCGCGAGCGAGTGGTTCGGCGAGTTCGTCGGCGAACCCGTCGATTTCCGCGGGCGCGAACCGCCGGCGTTCGTCGACCGCCCCGACGCCGGCCCCTCGGTGATCAGCACGGCGACCCTCGAAGCGGTGGCGTCGTGGTTCGACGACATGACCGTCGATGGGGCCCGCCGCCGTCTCCGGGCCAACGTCGAAGTCGGCGGCGTTCCCGCGTTCTGGGAGGACCGGTTCGTCGGTCCGGACGCGCCGGAGTTCGTCGTCGACGGCGGCGACGGCCCGGTCCGCTTCGAGGGCGTCGAACCCTGTGCACGGTGTGTCGTCCCCTCACGCGACCCCGAGACGGGCGACCCGCTCCCCGACTTCCGCGAGCGGTTCGTCGAGCGCCGGGAGGCGACCTTTCCCGAGTGGGCCGACCCCGAGGCCTTCCCCCACTACTACACGCTCATGCTCATCTCGCGGGTGCCGGAGGCGGATCGTGGGGGAGCGATTTCGGTCGGTGACGAGGTTCGCGTCTCCGATCAGGGCGGGCGCTGACGCGGGGGCCGTCGCTCCCGAATCGGGGGGTTATATGTGCTGCTACCCCCGAAATTCACACGTATGAGGGGCCGGAGTCGGTCACGTGCGTCCTCGGCGGTGATCGGAAACGTCCTGTTGATCGCCATCGTGGTCGTCCTCGCGGCGACGGCGTCGGCGTACCTGTTCGGCGCCACCGACGGGTCGCCCGATCCGGCGCCGACGGTCGCCCAGTCGACCGGCGAGTTCGTCCCGCAGGACGGCAACGATGGCGGAGTCGTGCGGATCACGCACCGCGGCGGGGATACGCTCCGTGTCGCCGACCTGGAGATTGTCGTCGACGCGCAGGCGGTCTGTGGGAAGGTCGGTCGCCTGGTGAACCTTCCGGCGTCGGGCGGTGATCCGCAACCCACGAGCGAGTTCGTCAGGGGAGACGACGTCTTCGACAACTCGTTCAACTCGGTCACCGGCCCCATCGGCGAGGATGGCCGTACCGTCGACGGGAGGTGGTCGAGCGGCGAAACGGCGACGTTCCGGCTGGCGGGCACCGAATGCCGGCTCACGTCCGGCGAGTCGATCACGGTTCGGGTCGTTCACACGCCGACGAACGCGGTGGTGATCAAACAGACGCTGACCGCCTGACTGCGACCCGCCGGATTCGGAGACTGGCCGTTTATATGAATACCGACACACGTTCCACGCATGCAGACCCACATCGTCCCGGTCGGCTTCGACTACGACCGGCTGATCGCGCCGCTGATCCGCGACCAGTTCGACGTGGACCGGGTCATCCTGCTCGAGGGGGCCGTGGGGAGCGAAGCGAACGTCGAGTACTCGCGGAACATCTCGGAGAAGCTCGAACAGGACTTCAAGAACCTGCTCGGCGCCGAGACCAGCCGCGTCGTCATCGAGGACGTCTACGACTACGACGCCGCCTTCGAGCGCGCCTACGACCTCATCAACGACCAGTTGGACGAGGGCGCACCCGACGGCGAGGTGTGGGTCAACGTGAGCTCGATGCCCCGCCCGGTGAGTTTCGCCTTCGCCACCGCCGCCCACTCCATCACGCTCGAACGCCAAGCCGACCGGGACCGCATCCACACCTACTACACCGCCCCCGAGAAGTACCTGGAGACGGAGCTGGCCGAGGAGTTGCGGGCCAACCGGGACCTGCTTCGGGGGCTCCTCGACGAGGCGGAGGACGTCGCGGCCGAACGGATCGAGAAACGGCTCGACGGCACCGCTGGCCTCCTCGACGAGTTCGACGAGCGTGGCACCACCATCGGCGCCAAGCGCATCGGCGAGAACCACATCGTGGAACTCCCGGTCGCCTCCTTCTCGAACGTCAAACCCTTCGAGGAGGTGATCCTGTTCGAACTCGGCGAACACGGCGAGTTCGAGTCCGTCTCGGAACTCGCGGAGGCGCTCGCCGCCGAACTCGGCGAGGAGTACACCGACAGTTTCCGGTCGAAGGTCATCTACAACGTCGACCGCCTCGGCCCCGGCGGGAAGGGGTACATCGAACAGGAGGAACACGGCAAGTCCTACCGGACGCGCCTCTCCCGCATCGGCGAACTCTGGGTGCGCGCCCACGCCGACCGGGACTATAGTAGCGATTGAAACTGTTTGCACAGCCGACCGTACGCAGTACTGGGATCGGCTGTGTGATGACTTTCAATCGCTACTATAGAAGTCGAGGCCGACCGGGTCGTCGCTCGGGACGAGCGGGCTCCCCGGGGGGTCCGCCGGCAGCGCCGGCAGGTTGTACGCCCCCGGCGCCACGTCGTTCGGCGCGTCGGGGTAGAACGTCGCCGCGAGCGTCTGGACGTGTGCGCGGCCGACGCCGAGTTCGAACTGGCCGCCGCCGTACAGCGTCACGTCGCGCTCGCGGGCGTACTCGATGGTCTCCAAGAGCGACTCGACGGTGCCGAACCGCGACGGTTTCACGTTGAGCCAACGCGGCTCGAACGGGAGGTCGCGGACGCTCTCGACGTCCGTGATCGGGGCGTCCCACGAGAGGCGGTCGGCGGCGCCCTCGACGAGCGACCGCGTCCCCTCGGTGATCGCGGGGTCCTCGATCACCGCCTCGGGGAACCCCTCGATCACCCGCTCGTAGAGTTCCGGATCGGGCGCCTGGTCCACCGTCGTCCCGACGTAGTGGCCCTTCAGGTCGAGCACCCGGACCGCGTCGGTGGCCGCGAGGTCGGCGACGAGGTCGGCCGTCCAGTCGCTCGTCGGATCGAGTTTCAGTTCGAGGTCGGGATGTCGGTCGAGGATCGCCTCGACGCGGTCGGTCGTCGGCGGGTCGCCGAGGCGCGTGCTGGCGACGAACGTCACCGGCGAGCGTTCGCGGCCGAGTGCGGACGCGAGGTCGGTACCCGCCTGCCGGAGCGCCAGGTCGAGGGCGGCGCTCTCCAGCGCCCAGCGGCGGTAGTGGCGTGCCGAGGGTCGTTCGGGCTCCTTCGTGGGAAAGAGGTCCGTATCGTCGAGCGCGGCCGAGAACGCGTCGAACGTGAACTCGCCGGTCGGGGCGAGCGCCCCGACGTCGGCGAGGGCGTCGTGATCCTCGGTGTCGTAGGTCACGTCCTCGCCGCGGCCGACACGGCCGTCGCCGTGGAGTTCGAAGACGGTCGTCGCGCGGATGAAGTCGCTGGAGGTGTCGCGCTCGTGACGGCGGCGGGTCTCGCGGTCGATCCGGAGCGGGAGGTCGGCGAGTCGGTCGTAGAGGGTCACGCCCCACCTACGGGCCACGGGCGCATAACCGTGGGCGGTGGGTCACCGTGCTTCGAGTTTCTTCACCCGCGTCGCGAGCGTGAGAAACGTGGCCGTGAGCGTCAGGACGACGGCGCCCGCGGCGGCGAGTTCGTGGGTCGGCGAGAGGTGGGTGATCGTCCCGTCGACGATGCGCTGGCCGGGGAGCAGGGTGTGGTGGGGCGTCCCCACCACGGGGACGAAGTAGTCGACCAGGTCGTTCAGGCCGTACCACGCGACGGCGACGGCGACGGCGCCCACGGGGAAGTCGCTGTACCGGTGGATGACGAACGCCTCGACGACCATCATGAGGTGACTCCCGAGGAGGAAGGCGTACATCGGGAGCGCGGTGGTCGCGAGGAAGCCGTCGGCGAAGACGAGGAGGACGAAGGGCGTCCAGAGGCCGAGCTTCCAGCAGCCGAAGAAGGCGAGTGCGTCCACCACCTCGTTCGAGCGGCCGAGCGACCAGAGGCCGAGCGAGAGCGCGATGAAGAGCGTCGCGACGGGGCTGTCGGGGACGAGCGGCCACGCCGCGAGCGGTTCGGCCGCGAACTGGAAGCGATAGTACCAGAACCCGAAGACGGTGCCGACGAGGTTGGTGGCGACGACGGCGGGCGCGAGCGAGAGGCCGAGGTTCTCGACGGCCCGCGGAAGCGGGGCGAGCCACCGGGGAAGGGCGTCGGCCTCGGGGAGACCGTCGCCGTCGAAGAGCGCGCGGAGCCGACCGACGGCGGCGGCATCCGGCCCGGAGGACATGCTCGACGGGAGGGACCGGTCCGGTAAATCGGTGGCGGTCCCAGCACGCGGGGCGGTCCGCGGTGTCGGCGGTCAGGGGAGCAACAGGGTGCGGTGGGCGTAGGCCGCCCCGACCAGCAACGTCGCGACGGCCGGGACGCGAACCACGTCCGCCCGTCCCCGGGGACGTCCGGCGTCTCGGACGGGTAGTACGGCGAGAGCGGGCTCCGGCGGTCCGGATCGCGGTCGGTCATGGCCGGGCGTTGGGGCGCTGGACACGTATTCGTCGGGGACGCGTGGTCCCGACCGGCAACGATTACCGGAAGGCCGCCGTTAAGTGGGTCCCACCGTAACGTCAGCCATGACCGAGACGGACCTCGAAGAGCTTCGGCGTGGTACCGAGCTGGTGAAACGTGGATTCGCACGGATGCAGAAAGGCGGCGTCATCATGGACGTCGTCAACGCGGAACAGGCCCGCATCGCGGAGGACTGCGGCGCCGTCGCGGTGATGAGCCTCGAAGCCGTTCCCGCGGACATCCGCAAGCGCGGGGGCGTCGCCCGGATGGCCGACCCCGCGGCACTGACGGAGATCTTGGAGGAGGTGTCTATCCCCGTGATGGGTAAGGCCCGCATCGGCCACACCAAGGAAGCGGAGATCCTCCAGGCGAAGGGTGCCGACATGGTCGACGAGAGCGAGGTGCTCACGCCCGCGGACGACGACTACCACATCGACAAGCGCGATTTCACCGCTCCCTTCGTCTGTGGCGCGCGGAACCTCCCCGAGGCGCTCCGGCGGATCGACGAGGGCGCGGCGATGATCCGAACCAAGGGCGAGGCCGGCACCGGCGACGTGAACCAGGCGGTCACCCACCAGCGGGCGATCAAAGGCGCCATCCGGGAACTCGACGGGATGGCTCACGAGGAGCGCGAGCGGTGGGCACGCGAGCACGGCGCGCCCCGCGACTTGGTCCACGAGACCGCCGAGATGGGGCGGCTTCCGGTCGTCAACTTCGCCGCCGGCGGCATCGCGACGCCGGCCGACGCGGCGCTCATGATGCACCACGGCTGTGACGGCATCTTCGTCGGGTCGGGTATCTTCGGCGCCGAGAACCCCCAGGCGATGGGGACGGCCATCGTCGAGGCGGTCAACAACTGGGACGACCCCGAGCGCCTGGCCGAGATCGCGACGAACGTGGGCAAGGGCATGAAGGGACAGTCGAACGCCGACATGCCCGAAGAGGAGCAACTGCAGGGCCGCGGCGTCTGAGCCGGGACGTCGCTACGTTCGCGCGTCGGACGGTTCCGGACCGTCCGCGCTGGGGCGCCACTTGGCGGCCGGGAACACCATCGAGACGACCGTTCCCTTCGGCTCGTTGTCGGCTATCTCGATCGTTCCGCCGAGGGGGGTCACGAGCCACTTCACGATCCACAGACCCAGCCCGCTCCCGTGTTTGAGCGGTCGCTCCTCGCCGGCTTCGATCACCTCCCGCTCCATCTCGGGGATCCCCTTCCCCCGGTCGGCAACGCTGATTCGGATCGTCCCGTCGGTCCCCTCGGCCACCCGAAGGGTCACCTCGGGGGCGGTCGACGAGTGTTGGATGGCGTTGTCGACGAGTTCTTCGAGCGCGACCCGAACGGCGTATCGATTGGCCAGGACGTACGGATCGGCCCCCTCGACCCGCAGGGTCGCTGCGGGGTGCGCCTCGCGGTAGTCCGCGGCGACCGCCTCCAGTAGCGGCCGTATCCCGACCGGACGCACGTCCCGGATGTGCTGGTAGAGGTCGTCGAACTGTCGGGCCCGCTCCGAGGTGTCGACCAGTTCCTCGGCCGCCGAAACGATCGCCCCGAGATCCGTCCGCGTCTCCTCGAGGGACGCGAGCAGCGAGGGATCCTCGACCGCGTCCTCGACGGCGTCGAGCGTGGTCAGCACCCGCTCGGTGTTGCCGATCACCACGTTGAGCCCGTTCCGGAGGTTGTGCCGGAGGACGCGGTTGAGCACCATCAACTGCTGGCGACGGGCCTTCCGCTCGGTGATGTCCTGGATCGTCCCCCGGAGGACCGTCGTCGGCCCGTCGCCGACCGGCTGGCACGTCGTCCGCACGACCCGGGTCGTCCCGTCGGCGGTGACGAGCTGAGCCTCCACGTCGTACGGGAGGTTCCAGTCGAGTGCGCGCTCGACGAGCCCCCGGATCCTGTCGCGGCTCGTGGGGTGGTAGAACCGCAGAGCGTCTTCGAGCGACGGCTCGTACGACGGATCGACGCCGTGGATCCGGCGGGTGCCCGCCGTCCACCGGAGTTCGCCGGCCTCGACGTCGAGTTCCCACCCGCCGACGTCGGCGGTCTCCTCGGTCCGCGCCGAGAGGTCGCGACTCCGTTCGAGCGCCCGCTCGTGTTCCTTGCGCTCGGTGATGTCCGTCTGGATCGCGACGAAATGTGTGATCGAGCCGTCCTCGTCGTCGACGATGGGGGCGATGGTCTGGTTCGCGATGTAGTTCTCGCCGCCTGCCCGGCGGTTGACGATCTCTTCCTGCCAGACTTCGCCGGCGACGATGGTCTCCCAGAGCCGTCGGAAGTAGTCCGGATCGTGGTGTCCGGAGTTGAGGATGTCCGGCGATCGGCCGACGGCGTCGGCGGCGTCGTATCCGGTCACCGCCTCGAAGGCGGGGTTCACGTAGACGATCCGCCCCTCGAAGTCGGTGATGAAGATCGCGTGCCCGGCGGCCTCGACGGCCCGCTCGAACCACGCCGGGTCCAACTCCCGACACGACGCGTCCGTCCACCCGCCGCCGCGGGCCGAACCGTCGGTGGATCCATCCTCGCCGTCGCCGTCGCTCATGTCCATCGGGTGAACGCCGGGGACGTTTGATAAACCGGCGGGCATCGTCATCGCGTGAGAATCACGACGGCCCCGCCCACCCCGACCGACGATCAGTCGCGATGCAGCGTGGCGCCGCCGCCGATCTTCGTCTGGTAGGCGCGCGAGTCGACACCCACTTCGGCGAACCCCTCGACCATCGCGGCGGCGATTTCGCGTCGGTCCCCGGGGTAACACGCCGCGAGGACACCCGGCCCGGCGCCGCTGACGGTGACGCCCGTGGCGCCGGCGGCGAGGGCGGCCTCCCGCACCTCGTCGTAGCCGGAGATGAGGTCGGCCCGGGCCGGTGTGACCAGGCGGTCGTGCATCCCCTTGCCCACGAGGCGCGGATCGTTCCGACACATCCCGGTCGTCAGCGTGGCGGCCCGACCGACGGTGTAGACGAGCTGTTCCATCGTCGCCCCGGCGGGCACCACGTCCCGCGCGTCGCGCGTCGAGATGGCGATCTCCGGCAAGCAGGCGACGAGCGGGATGTCGGCGTCGACGGTCGTCACGTCCCGGCCCGTGGCGACGGTGAACCCGCCGAGCAGCGCGGGCGCCACGTTGTCGAGGTGGACCTCGCCGGAGACGGTCGCCTCGCCTTTCCCCGCGATGGGGACGAGTTCCTTGCGCGAGAGCCCGCGGTCGTAGAGTTCGTTCAGCGCGAGCGCCGCCGCGGCGGCGCTGGCACCCGACGATCCCAGTCCCGAGGAGGGGCGGATTCCTTTGTCGATGCGGATGTGGGCCGGGGCGTCGAGCGCCTCGGCGACGGCACCGACGGTGTTGTCCGCGGGGTCCTCGGGAATGAACTCGCTCCCGTACCCCCTCACGTCGATGGTCGTCCGGTCGGCCTTCTCGACGCGGATGACGTCCGCCGGCCGGTCGAGGGCCGCGCCGAACACGTCGAACCCGCTACCGAGGTTCGCACTCGTCGCGGGAGCCCTGACCGTGACCATGCCACGGGGTTGCGCGAGTCGGGTCAAAAACCTGCCGAAGGTCGACACTCGTCGCGACCGAACGGGACTTTTCCCTGTCCCGCCCGTCGCCCCGTGTATTGGCGTCCCCGGTGGCGCGACGGGTTCGACGGCTACCGGGCCAGCGCGCTCGGCCTCGTCGGCGCCTTCAGCCTCGGGTTCATCGTCGGCCCCCCATCGTCGGCGCTCCCGCCAGCGACTCGGCACTTCCCGGCGGCGCCGCGGGACCCGTCGCTCCGGGGGCTCGCGTTCTTCTACGTCTCCGTCGCCTTCGCCGGCGTGCAGATCACGTTCATCCCCCGTCGCCGGCTCGGTCGTCGCGTTGCTGCTCGGCGTGGTTCGGCGGGGGAACCGGTGGCCCGAGTGGAAGCGACGGTGGGCCGTCCGATCAGTCGGAGGTGGCGACGGGGGTGTCCGTCGACACCAGGTCGAGCACGTCGTCGAAGAAGTCGAGCGAGTCGTTGGGGCCGGGGTGGGCCTCGGGGTGGTACTGGCGCGTGATGACGCCGAGTTCCTCGTTTTCCAGGCCCTCGGCGGTGCCGTCGTTGACGTTCACCTGCGTCACGCTCAGCCGGTCGCCCGGTTCGCCGACGGTGTAGCCGTGGTTCTGGGTCGTCATGACGACCCGGTCGGTCTCCAGGTCGCGGACGGGCTGGTTGACGCCGCGGTGGCCGAAGGCCATCTTCTCGGTGCTGCCGCCGAGGGCGTTGGCGACGACCTGCTGGCCGAGACAGATGCCGGCGACGGGCAGGTCGCCGACGAACTCCTCGACGAGCGCCTCGGCGGCCTCGAAGTTCTCGGGATCGCCCGGCCCGTTCGAGATGAAGAGGAGGTCGGGATCGACCGCCGCGACGTCCGCGGGGGTCGCGTCGTAGGGGAGGACGTGGACCGTCGCGTCGCGTTCGAGCAGGGACTCGGTGATCGAGCCCTTGGCGCCGCAGTCGATCAGGGCGACCGTCGCGGCCGAGCCGCCCTCGTAGACTGTCGGCTCGTCGACGCTGACCTGCGCCCCGATGTCGACGTGCTCGCTCATGCCCTGGCAGGCGTCGAGCTCCGCCTTCGCGTCCTCGGGCGTCGCGTCGGGACCGACCGCCAGCCCGCACCGCATCGCCCCCTCCTCGCGGATCGAGGTGACCAGCTCTCGGGTGTCGAGGTGGTCGATGGCGGGGACGCCCTCCTCGTCGAGCCACTCGACGACGTCCTCGGTGAACTCGCGGGCGATGGCCGCACGCGGGTGGACGCGGTCGGATTCGAAGCGCTCGGATCGGACGCCGTAGTTGCCGATGAGCGGGTACGAGAACGTGAGCACCTGCTCCTCGTAGGAGGGGTCGGTCAGGCTCTCCTCGTAGCCGGTGTAGGCGGTCGTGAAGACCAGTTCACCACGTGTCCGACCCGGAACGCGGCCACGCGCTTCGACCACGCGACCGTCCTCCAGGGCAAGGTAGGCGTCCGACATTACGAGAAACACAGGCCGCCACCTCAAATAAGCCTTGCTTTCGAAGCTGAGTTACGAAATTCGTAATCGGTAAGTCGGCCCCGGCCGAAGGCGCCGTATGGACGAACTGGACCGTCGGATCCTGGCGATCCTCCGCCGGGATTCGCGGACCCCGTACACCGAAATCGCGGACCGGGTCGGCACCTCCGAGGGGACGGTCCGCAACCGGGTCGAACGTCTCGTCGACGAGGGGATCATCGAGCGGTTCACCGTGGCGACCCGCACCGGCAACGTCAAGGCGATGATCGAGGTGTCGGTGGCCGTCGACGTCGACACCACCGGCGTCTCCGACCGGATGGCCGAGTGGGACGAGGTGGACTTCGTCTGGCAGGTGTCCGGCGAGCGGGACATCGTCATGGTGGTCGACGCCGCCGACACCCGCGCGGTCAACGAACTCATCACGCAGGCGCGGGACCTGGACGAGGTCCAGAACACGAAAACCCGCCTCATCCTGGACGAACGGCTGGGATGACCGCCGGCCGCGAACCGTCACGGGTAACACGCTGGACCGACCATCCGGAGCTATGAGCGACGTAGTCGACGACGACCTCTACCGACGGACGAAGGCGCTGTTGGAGCCCGGCGACATCGAACTCGCGGGGGCCATCGTCCACACCGACCTCACGGGCCAGGAGGACCTCGAGATGCACGAACTCACGGTCGAACTCAACGAGGTCATCGCCGCCCACGCCGGGAAGGGGGAGACGTACATCTACGCCGGCAACGACGACACCGACTTCTCCTCGAACCAGTTCCAGGGCCTGACCGTCGAGGACGACGCGTTCGTCTGGGAGTGCCAGCAGCTCCTCCGGAACGGCACCTTCGACATCGTGTTCTACTACGAGGCCGACGTGGACCAGGAGGCCCTGGTAGCCGACGTCCGCGATCGGGGGTACGAGGTGACGAGCGTGGTGCTCGAGGACGGCGACGTCGCCACCGACGCCTGATAGTGTTTATGCTACCTGTTTACCGGTGGGTCGCCAGAACGGTCCGGCGAACCACCGGTGACCAGTTACAGTACCCCCTCCGAGCCGGACCGTTCGTCCGCCGCCGGCGGACCGCACGACCCGCCGACAGTTTTCACCGCTCGGTAGACGACGGGACGTTTAAGATGCCGTACCTCGGAGGGTGGCGTATGCAACGGAGTCAGGGGGACGTCCGGCCGTCGGGGCCGGCGTCGGCGGGGTCGGGACGGACCCCGAACCGGGAGCTAGCGCCGGTACGTGGCCGGCGCTATTGGAAGAGTTTAGGTAGGACGGACGCAAACGGTGTCGCGAATCGGAGCGTATGATCCACGTGTCCCGAGGTGAGTACCTGTGACGACGGGCGTGATCAGCGGGGTGACGGTCTCCCACCGGCACGCGACCGTCGACGAGATCGAGTCCGCCGCCGCCGAGGACGTGGCTACCGCCGTCCGCGACCTCCTGGCGAGCGACGGCGTCGACGAGGCGTTCGCCCTTCAGACCTGTAACCGCGCCGAGGCGTACGTCGTGAGCGAGGACGCTGCGGCCGGCCGCGCGGCGCTCGCGGACTTCGCCCCCGACGTCCGTGACGGCGCCGTCCGGGAGATGGACCACGAGACGAGCATCCGGCATCTGATGCGGGTGGCCGCCGGGCTCGAATCCCTGGTCCTCGGCGAGGACCAGATCATCGGTCAGCTCCGCACGGCCTTCGAGCGGGCCCGCGGCGCCGGCGGCATCGGTTCGGTCCTCGATCCGTCGATCACGAAGGCCCTGCACGTCGGCGAGCGGGCGCGGACCGAGACCCGGATCAACGAGGGCGTCGTGTCGCTGGGCAGCGCGGCGGTCGAACTCGCCGACCGCGAGCGCGACTTGGACGGGGCGACCGCGCTCGTCGTCGGCGCGGGCGAGATGGGGCGGCTGGCCGCCAAGGCCTTCGACGACACGGGCATCTCGAAGCTCGTGATCGCCAACCGGACGGTCCCACACGCCACCCACCTCGCCGACGAGGTCGAGACGCCCGCGGAGGGTGTCGGCCTCGACCACGCGCCCACGGCGGCCGAGCGGGCCGAGGTGCTCGTCACGGCGACGAACAGCCCGACCCACGTCCTCGGTCGTCCGGCCCTCGACGGCGCCGGCGAGACGCTCGTCATCGACCTCGCCCAGCCGCGGGACGTCGATCCGGCGGTCGACGACCTCGCTCCCGTCGTGGCCTACGACATCGACTCCCTGGAGGCGATCACCGACGAGACGCGGGAGCGCCGCCGCGAGGCCGCCGAGACGGTCGAACGGATGATCGACGAGGAGTTCGAGCGGCTGATCGACTCGTTCAAGCGACGGCAGGCCGACGAGGTCATCAGCGCGATGTACGAGAGCGCCGAGATGGTCAAAGACCGGGAGCTCCACACCGCCCTGTCGCGACTGGAGTCCCAGGGCGAGTTGACGGAGGAACAACGCGAGACGGTCGCCTCGCTGGCCGACGCCCTCGTCGGTCAGTTGCTCGCCGCGCCGACCAAGAGCCTGCGCGACGCCGCCGCCGAGGACGACTGGACGACGATCCAGACCGCACTCGGCCTGTTCGACCCCGAGTTCGGCGGCGACCGCCCGTCCACCCCGACGGCCCAGACGCCCCGCGAGGGCGCCGACGCCGACGACATCCCGCAGCACGTCCTCGACCGGCTGAACGAGGAGTAGGCGCCCCAACCGTTATTCCACGTCCGGTCGACAAGCAGGTATGCCCGACCGCCTCGACGACGACGAGGTCGACCGCCGCCTCCCGGACGACTGGGAGCGCGACGGCGACGAAATCGTCCGCACGTATCCGTTCGACGACTACCTCGACGGCGTCACCTTCGCGACCCGGGTCGCGGAGGTGGCCGACGAGGAGTACCACCACCCCGAGATCACGATCCGCTACGACGAAATCGAGGTCCGACTGACCAGCCACGAGGCGGGCGGGATCACCGACGCCGACCTCCGTCTCGCGGGCCTGTTCGACGCCGAACGGTGACGGACGCCGCCTACGTCTTCCGCGTGACCGTCGCCCTCGATACGACGCGCGTCGAGGCGGACCCGGACACCTTCGAGACGGTCGTAACCAGACCCGCGGACGAACCGGGAACCGACGGTTGGCTGTTCTTCCGCGACGCCTGCTGGCGCGGCGAGGTGAGCGACGAGCGCCACCTCCGGACGCTGGCCGCGGAGTGGCTCTCGGCCCCCGTGACGGACGTCCGGTTCAGCGAGTTGCGCACCGACGAGGCCCACCTCGATGCCCTCCGGGCCGCCATCGCCGACGACCCTGCCTTCGACGACCCACCGCGGGACGTCCTCCACGCGCACCTCGGCAGTTCGATCCGCGTGATGGAGTGATCAGGGCCCCCCGGGACGGGGGTCGAACGGCGTCCAGTCGCCGTTTCCGGTCGCGAGCCCGCGGGTGCGGAGCTCCGGCCCCGCGTCGCCGTCGCGGACCTCGATCCGGGCGCCACAGAACTGCCCGACGGTGCTGACCGTCCGCGCGTCCTGTGTCTCAGGGTCGATGAGGAAGACGCCGAACCCGTCGACGCTGTCGATGCGACCGACCATGGTGTGGACGAACCGCGAGACCGTCTGGAGGTCGCTGAACGAGAGCAGGGTCGACACCGAACAGACGCCGGTCCGGACGCGGTCGAGTCCCGCCTCGTGGAAGGTTCGATAGAGCTTCGAGTACCGCATCCCGACCCCGGTCAGATCGGCGGGCCCGGAGACGCCGACCACCCGTGCGGGGAGGTCGTCGTCGCCGTCGCCGACGCAGTCGACGACGGCCGTCCGATCCGGACCGACGGTCAGCCCCGCGGTACGACAGTCCTCGATCACCCGCCTCGCCCGCGCGTTGGTCGTGATGACGATGGTGCCCTCGTCGTCGCCACCGACGAGGAGCCGGAAGGCGAGCTGGCGGGTGCCGGCGTGGGTCGGTCCCGAGAGGAGGACGCTCGTCCCGGGCCTGATCGGCGGGACGGGGAGGTCGGCGAAGGTGTAGTCCCCCTCAGACATCCCGATCACCGCCCGCGCGGGTTCGCGGGCGCGCCTCCGGCGCCGTCGCGGTCGACCCGAGCGCCTCGTCGACGGGCCACGCGGCGGCCACGCCGGGGGTCGCGTGTCGCGTCCGCTCCGCCGGCTCGATCGAGCAGACGTTCATCGACGGATAACCGTGTGGAACCCCTATTAATACTGGCGTGACCGGGCCGGAACACACTTGATCCGTCCGCGCCTACCGAGGAACGAATGGTCGCACACGCCTACGACTTCTGGCTGTTCGACCTCGACGGGACGCTCGTGGACGTGGAGCCCTCCTACGCCCGGGAGGTGTTCGAGCGCGTCGGCGACCGGCTCGGCCGGGACTTCTCCGAGCGCGAGGTCGAGATCCTCTGGCACGGTCTCTCCGGGGAGCGGACCCCCCAGCTTCGCGAGTGGGGGATCGATCCCGACGCGTTCTGGGCGACGCTCCACGACGTCGAGGATCCCGCGGCCCGCGCCGACGCCACCTTCCTCCACGACGACGCCGCGTTCGTCGCCGACCTCGATCGGCCGGTCGGCCTGGTCACCCACTGTCAGGAGTACCTGGTCGATCCGGTCCTCGACGGCCTCGACATCCGGGACTGGTTCGACACCGTCGTCTCCTGTACCCACGAGATCGGATGGAAGCCCGACCCCGCCCCCGTCTATCGCGCGATGTCGGACCTCGGCGTCGAGGACGGGACGGCCGGCACCCTCGTCGGCGACGGTCCGAACGACGTGGGGGCGGCGTGGAACGCCGGCCTCGACGGCGTGCACGTCGAGCGGCACGGTCCGTACCGTCGGGGGCGCTGTGTCCTCGGCGACTACCGCGTGCGGTCGCTCGACGAACTGCGGGCGACGCCGCGAGCGGCGGGCGACTGATCCCGACTCGCGTTCGCCGGCCCCATACGGATTATTGTAACTGGTTGCCGGTGGTTCGCCGGACCGTCTCGGCGAACCACCGGTACTGACGTACAATAAACAGTATCACTCCCCGCCCGTCTCGGTCCGCAACAGGATCAGCCCCTCGCTCGTCACCGCGAGTTCCTGATCGGCGAAGAAAAAGCGCACCTGAATCCCGCTCCGCGAATCCCCGTCCGGTCGGCTGAGGAGCGCTTCGAGCATCTCGGCGTCGATGCTCTCGTACAGCGGCGGCGCCGACGCGTCCCGGCCGGTGTACTCCTCGACGGCGGTGACGATGGTCGTCGCGAGGTCGGTGCTCTCGTCGCGCCACTCGTACCGTTCGATGGGAACCCAGGCGCCCGAGCGGTCGGGGCCCGCCGCCCGGCGTTCGGGACGGGGTGCGATCCCCGATCCGTTCGTCGTGTCGGGGTCGTCGACGCGGGCGTCCCCCGGCATCGGTACGACCGCCGCGACGTGGTCGAGGAGGGTGGCGAACGCGTCGCCGGTCTCCTTCTCGACGTGTCGCGTCGCCACGTGGTGGGTGGCGCCGGGGATCGACTCGCGGTCGGCGGCGGTGAAGAGGACGACCGGGAGGTCCGGGTCGACGTCGGCCGCCCGGACGACGAACGGGGTGCCACCGTCCGTTCGGATCGAGTCGCTGACCAGGCAGTCCACGTCGCGGTCGGTCAGAGTCGTCAGGCCGTCCGCGGGATCGGACGCCGTCAGCCACGTCACCGCCGCGTCGTTGGCCCGCTCGCTCGACAGGTCGAGCACCGAGCGGTCGTCGTCGACGTGGAGGACGGTCGGCTGAGTCGACACGACGGCACCTTGTCCGCCGGGGCACATATACTCTCGGGCACGTGAACGGGTAGTGTTCAGATAAGGATTGAAAGGTGAGGCGGTGCGAGTTTCTGCTGGTTCATGGCTGAAATCGCCCGCCTCAACGGTTGTATCGACCGAATCGAGTTAGGTTTTGTGGAACGAGAGGCAACACCGCGGCTGTTGATGAAGCTCAGTATTCAGCTCCATCTTGCTGGACTATCACTTTCGAATACTGTCTCTATTCTTGAAATATTTGGTGTTGAGCGGGCACGATCCACCGTTCACAACTGGGTTCACAAGGCTGATCTACAGCCCGAAGAAGATCGAAGCCCGGATCACGTTGCGGTTGACGAAACCGTGATCCGACTCAATGACGAGCAGTACTGGCTGTACGCTGCGGTTGATCCAGAGACGAACGAATTACTACACACAAGGCTTGAACCGACGAGAAACAATGTTATCGCTCATTCGTTCTTCCGCGAACTACGCGAGAAACACGACGTTGACGACGCGGTGTTTCTCGTCGACGGTGCGAAACCTCTGAACGACGCCTGCCGTCGCCACGGCCTCGATTTCAGATACGAACGTCATGGAAATCGGAACAGCGTCGAACGTGTCTTTCGTGAAGTAAAACGCAGAACTACCAGTTTCTCGAACTGTTTTAGCAACGCCGAAGCAGAAACTGCAAACGAGTGGCTCAGATCGTTCGCCTTCGCATGGAATCAGCTAATCTGAACAGCACCCGTGAACGGGTACCGACGCGCCCACGCCGGTCAGGCCTCGAAGCCGTCGAGGTCGGCAACGGCGCCGTCGAGCGCCGACTCGACGGCGCGCTCGAGCGCCGTGACCCCCGGCTTGTCGGTGCGGTCGGGGTTCGCCAGCACGCGGACGGATTCGGTGCCGACGGGGACGAACCCGCAGTCGAGCGTGTCGGCGGTCGCCCGGAGGCCGAGGCCCGCATCGGCTGCCCCGTCGAGGACCTTCCGCGCCGGGCTCTCGAACCCCTTGACGGTCAACTCGTAGCCGTCGATGGCGGCGGTCAGATCGCGGCGCTCGGTCGCCCGTCTGTCGGCCAGGCGGTCCAACTCGGCGTCGAGGCTGGCGCGCAGGCCGGCGTCTGTCGCCCGGTTGACGAACCGGAGGTCGCGGTCGACTAGGTCCGCGAGGCCGTCGACCCCCGCGGGGTTGCCGGCGGGGACGACGAGGCCCCACTCCCGGGTCCACCCGCCGAGGTCGACGGGGTCGACGTCGCGGTCCGTCGGGCCGGAGACGACCGCCACGTCGGGGACGCCGTCGCGCAAGCGCCGTCGCCCCTGTCGGCTCCCGACGTCGAGGTAGCGGGGGCGTTCCAGTCGGTCGAGCAGGCGGGAGAGTGCGGGGTCGTCCTCGCCGACGCCGAGGAGGGTCGGCGGGCGGACGTCCGGCGAGAACAACTGCACCGTGACCCGCTCGCCCTCGGCGAGGTAGTCGGTGTCGGCGTCGACTTCGACGATGCCGTCGGCCTCGACGAGGCTCGTCGTCGCGCCGCTCCCCTTGTCGACGGGGTAGACGAGGGTGTCGGCCTCACCGTCACCCGCCTCGACCAGCCCGACGGGCATGAGGCGGGTCCGCCCCTCCGAGTATCGCTCGCGGACGGCCATCCGCCCCTCGACGGTCGCGGTGCGGGGTTCGGGCAGCCCCGCCGCCTCGCGGATCGCCGGCGCGACGAACGTCCGGAAGATGGTGAGCGCGGAGACGGGATAGCCCGGCAGGCCGACGTACGCGGAGTCCTCCAGTCGGCCGACGAGCATGGGTTTGCCCGGCTTGACCGACACGCCGTGGAGGAGGAGTTCCCCCTCGCTCTCGATGACGCGGTAGATCACGTCGACGGCGCTCGCGGAGGTCGACCCCGAGGAGAGGACGAGGTCACACTCGTCGGCGGCCTCGACGAGCAGGCGCTCCATCTCGTCGTAGTCGTCGCCGGCGTGGGGGTAGAGCACGGCCTCGCCGCCCGCCTCCTCGACCCCCGCGGCGATGGTGTAGGAGTTCACGTCGTAGATCTGGCCGGCCTCGCTGTGGAGGTCGCCGCCCGGTCGAACGAGTTCGTCGCCGGTCGAGACGATGCCGACCGTGGGCGTCCCGCGGACGGGCACCGTGTCGACGCCGAGCGCGGACAGCAGGCCGATCTCGCGGGGCGTGATCAGGGTGCCCGGACCGAACGCCCGGGAGCCGGCGGCGACGTCCGCGCCCGCGACCATCACGCGGTCGCCCGGCGCGACCGAGGTTCGGATCGCGATGCCCGCGTCGGTCTCGTCGGTGCGCTCGACCATGACGACGGCGTCGGCGCCCGGTGGCAACACTGCGCCGGTCGATATCTCGGCACAGGTCCCGTCCCGCACCTCGACGTCGGGTTCGGCGCCGGCGTGGACCGTCCCGATCAGGTCGAGGACGGCGGGATCGGCCTCGTCGGCGCCGAAGGTGTCGCTGGCGCGGACGGCGTAGCCGTCGACGCTCGCGCGGTCGAACCCCGGGACGTCGAGCTCGGCGTCGATTCGCTCGGCGAGGACCCGGCCCCGGGCCTCGTCGAGGGGAACCCTCTCGGGCTCGGGCGACAGATCGAGCGAGTCGACGGCTTCGCGGGCCGCGGCGGGCGAGGCGAGGTCACGGAACTGGCGTCGGTCGCTCATCGGCGACCACCCCCTCGACGGTCGGTCACGCCGACCACTCCCAGTCCTCGACCGCGACGCGTTCGCCGGCGTCGTACCCCTCCCGGGCCTCGGGGACGACGACCCAGCCGTCCGCGAGGGCGACGCTCGAGAGGACGCCCGACCCGCTGGCGCGGGTGGGTTCGGCGACCGGGCGGTCCCCGTCGCCCTCGCTCAGGCGTACCCGGGCGAACGTCCGGGTGCCGGGTTCGCTGGATATCTTCCGGGACAGTTCGGCCTCGACGGTCGGGTGTTCGGGTACGGGCATGTTGCCGACGCGTTTGAGGATGGGCCGCAGGAACTGGACGGCGTTGACGATGCAGGCGACGGGGTAGCCCGGGAGCATGACGACAGGGGTCCCCTCGACGACCCCGAGGGCGACGGGGTGGCCGGGTTTGAGGGCGACGCCGTGGACGAGTACCTCGCCCAACTCGTCGACGACCTCGGGGGTGTAGTCGCGCTCGCCGACCGACGAGCCGCCGGTGGTGACGACGACGTCCTTCGCGAGGTCGCGCTGGATCGCGGCGCGGATGGCGTTGGGGTCGTCGTCGACGACGTTCCGGTAGGTCGGGATGGCGCCCCAGCGGTCGGCCATGCGCGAGACGGTCAGGCCGTTGGTCTCGATCACCTCGCCGGGCTCGGGGTCGCGCTGGACGAGTTCCTCGCCCGTCGGGATCACGCCGACGGTCGGCGGGTCGTACACTTCGACCTGGTCGACGCCGACGGACTTCAGCAGGCCGAGATCCGAGGGGCGGATCCGGTGGCCCGGTTCGTACAGTCGCTCGCCCTCGGCGACGTCCTCGCCGACGTCGCCGACGTTCTCGCCCTCGGCGACGGCGTCGAACACCTCCACCTCGTCGCCGACGGTCTCGGTGTGTTCGACCATGACGACGGCGTCCGCGCCCTCGGGCAGGTCGCTGCCGGTGTGGACCCGGACGGCCTCGTCGGGGTTCACGGCGCCCTCGCCCTCGCGGAGGACGGTCGGCGACCGGTCGCTGGCGCCGAAGGTGTCGCTGGCGCGGACGGCGTAGCCGTCCATCGCCGCGCGGTCGTAGCCGGGGACGGGCGACGGCGCGGTCACCGTCTCGGCGAGGACCCGGCCGTCGGCCCGGCCGAGCGCCACCCGCTCGGTTCGGTCGTGTCCGGCGACCGTCTCGAGGACGGTCTCCAGGGCCTCGGCGACGCGGGTTCGGTCCTTGAACCCCGCGCGTTCGAGGTCGTCGTGACTCATACCCGTCCTTGCGTTCGCGGATACAAAAACCCGTAGCCGGCCCGCGGGGGCCGACGGCCGCGGGCGGCCGCCGACACCGCGGCCTTTTTCGATCCCCGCGCCTTACCCCATCCCATGTCAGCACTGCGGGACGCGCTTCGGGACCTCCCCGAAGCAGTGTTCGCGGATCTGCTCGAGAGCGAGGACGCCTACCTGCTGGTCGTCGACCTGCCGGGGGCCACCGCGGACACCGTCGACGTCCGCGTCGAGAAGGGTCGCCTGCACATCGAGGCCCGGCGGGAGAAGGATCTCCCCCCGTCCTTCGAGTACGTCCGCGAGGACCGGCCGCTCTTCCTCGACGCGGAGCTGCCCCTCCCGCCGGACGCGACGGGCGCGGGCGCCGAGGGGTCGACGGACCGCGGCATCCTCGAACTCCGACTCCCCAAGTACGAGGCCGCGCCGGAGCAGCCCATCCCCATCGAGGACGCGTAAGCCCGGGTGGTTACGCTGGTCAACCTCCGCGCGTACTGGCGCTTCGTCCGCGTCCTCTACCAGTTTTTCCCCCTGATCATCGCGTATTGGCGCGACCGCCGGAAGTACTTCCTGTTCGGCGGCCGCCGCAGCGTCGACCCGGAGACCCAGCGGGAGCGCGCCGACCGCCTCCTCGACTCGCTGCTCACCCTCGGGCCGACGTTCATCAAACTCGGGCAACTGCTGTCGACCCGGCCGGACGTCCTCCCGCCGGCGTACATCGACGTCCTGACCAGCCTCCAGGACGACGTGCCGCCGGCGCCGTGGGCCGAAACGCGGCCCGTCCTCGAAGCCGACGTCGGCGAGGTCGACGAGGTGTTCGACGACTTCGAGCGCGAGGCCATCAGCGGTGCCAGCCTCGGGCAGGTTTACCGGGCCACCTACGAGGGCGAGCGGGTGGCGATCAAGGTCCGACGGCCGGGGGTCGAGGACCTCGTGGAGGCGGACCTCCGGGCCATCGCGTGGCTCCTGCCCATTCTCCTCCGGTTCACCGACGAGGCGCGGAGTTTCTCGGTGTCGAACCTCGCCGACGAGTTCTCCGACACCATCCGTGAGGAGATGGACTACTCGCGGGAGCGTCGGATGCTCGGCGAGATCCGGGAGAACTTCGAGGGCAACGACCGAATCCGCATTCCCGGGGCCGTCGACGAACTCTCCGGCGAGCGCGTCCTCGTGATGGAGTACATCAGCGGGACCAAGATCAACGACGTCGACCGCCTCGACGAGATGGGGCTGGACCGGAGCGACCTCGCCGAGAGCCTCCAGCGCATCTACCTCCAGATGATCATCGAGGACGGGGTCTTCCACGCCGACCCGCACCCGGGCAACCTGTCGGTCGCCGAGGACGGCTCGATCATCTTCTACGACTTCGGCATGAGCGGGACCGTGGACGCGTTCTTCCAGGACAAGATCGTCGACTTCTACATCGCCGTCGCCAACCAGGACATCGACGGCATCCTCGATTCGATGGTCGAGATGGGGACGCTCAGTCCCACCGCCGACCGCGAGGTGATGGGGCAGGTGATGGAACTCGCCATCGCGGACGTGCGCGGCGAGGACCTCGAGCAGTACCGCGTCCAGCAGGTCATCCAGCAGGTCGAGGACACCATCTACGAGTTCCCGCTACGCCTGCCGCGGAACTTCGCGCTCATCATGCGGGTCGCGACGGTGGTCGAGGGCGTCTGTGTCACCCTCGACCCCGACTTCGACTTCATCAGCGTCGCCACCGACTACCTCTCCGAACAGGGGTACCGCGAGGAGGGTGTTCGGCAGGCCGTGGAGTCCGCGGGCGACCAACTCGAGGAGACGGCCCGCTCGCTGGTGACGGTCCCGCCGAAACTCGACGACGTGCTGGATCGGGTCAAACGGGACGACCTCACCGTTCAGATCCAGATCGACGACGAGCACGACGTGTTGGATCAACTCGCGAAGCGCATCGCCTACAGCATCCTGGCCGCCGTCGGTGTGCTCTCGACGGCCATCCTCTACTCGTTCAATCAGGCGCCCGAGGCGGCCATCGTCGCGGGCGTCATCACCCTCCCCGTGGGCCTCCTGCTCTATCGTTCGCTGCGGCGGAAACGCGGCGTGCGTGCGCGGCCCCAGTTCACCAGACAGGAGATGCGTCGCCGCCGCGACGAGTAGGGCGTCGCCGCCGGGACGGGGAGGGTCGCCGCCGGGACGGGGAGGGTCGCCGCCGGGACGGGGAGGGTCGCCGCCGGGACGAACGATCCGTCGCCGGCGTAACGAATACGCCGCGCAGAGCTTTCCAAACCGTTTATACACCGCCTTCCGTTATCGATCCGTATGGCGAGAGAGCAAAAACAGGTGCGAGAACTGCAGGAGGGGAGCTACGTGATGATGGAGGACTCCCCGTGTAAGATCAACGCGTACAGTACGGCCAAACCGGGGAAACACGGGAGTGCCAAGGCTCGCATCGAGGGGACGGGCGTCTTCGACGGCAAGAAGCGATCGCTCAGCCAGCCGGTCGACGCGAAGGTGTGGGTGCCCATCGTCGAGCGGAAGGGCGGACAGGTCGTCTCCGTCTCCGGCGACGACGCCCAGATCATGGACCTCGACACCTACGAGACGTTCACGATGCGGATCCCCGAGGACGAGGATCTCTCGCCGGACGACGAGATCGAATATCTGGAGTACGAGGGTCAGCGGAAGATCGTGTAGATGTTTCCCGGTGCGACCGCCGACCGTGCGGCTGCGGCGTACGTCGTCGTCGGCGCACCGCTCGATCGCTCGACGACCTTCCAGCCGGGTGCACGGTTCGGCCCCGATCGGATCCGGCGGTTCGCCGAATCGTTCGAGGATTACGACCACCACACCGACCGACACTTCTCGGAACTCGGCGTCCACGACGCCGGCGACCTCCGTGCCTGGAGCGACGCCGCCGAGTACGTCGACTTCCTCACGGGCGAACTGACGGACGCCGTCGACGACGGCGCCACGCCCGTGCTGTTGGGCGGGGAACACACCGTCACCGTCGCGGGCGTCCGAGCGGTCGCCCCCGACCTCTTCGTCTGTCTCGACGCCCACCTCGACCTCCGGGAGTCGTTCGACGGCGACCCCTGGAGCCACGCCTGCGTGACCCGCCGGGCGCTCGATACGGCAGATCACGCCGTGATCGTCGGCGCCCGCGCCGGGAGCGAGGCCGAGTGGGCGCGGGCACGCGAGGACGACGTGACCGTCCTCCCACCCGAGACGGTGGCCGAGCGGGGGGCCGACGCCGTCCGCGAGGCCATGGCCGCGGCGGTCGACCTCGACGCGGCGACGACCTACCTCAGTGTCGACGTCGACGCCGCCGATCCGGCGGTCGCGCCGGGCACCGGAACGATGGAACCGGGCGGGCTGTCCGCCCGTGAGATCCGAGACGTCGTCCGGGCGGTCGCCCCCGACGCGGCCGGCGTCGACGCCGTCGAGGTGAACGACCGCGACGACGGGCAGGCCGCGACCCTCGCCGGCGCGCTCCTCCGCGATTTCGTCTTCGCGCACGCCGGCCCGTAGCCTACAAATCCCCGCCGGCCGACGGGCCGGTATGGACCGCAGCGAGTTCGCCGACCGACTCGACGAGGAACTACGCACCGACGACTACGCCGACCTCGACGCGAGCGCGAACGGGTTGCAGGTGGGCCACCGGGAGGGCGACGTAGAGCGCGTCGCCCTCGCCGTCGACGCTGCCGGGGCGACGATCCACGAAGCGATCGAGCGCGACGCCGACGTCCTTCTCGTCCATCACGGCCTCGCCTGGGACGGCTTCGACCGACTCACCGACCTCCACTACGATCGGGTGGCGCCGCTCGTTCGCGAGGACGTGGCGCTGTACGTCTCCCACCTACCGCTGGATGGGCACCAGGAACTGGGCAACGCCGCCGGCGTCGCCGACGTCCTCGGACTCCGGGACCGCGAGCCGTTCGGGGCGTACGGTCCGGAGGTCGTCGGCACCCGCGGGACGGCGGCTGAGCCCTACGCCGTCGACGACCTGGCCGCCCGTCTGGACCGGGAACTCGACACCGAGACGCAGGTACTCGATTTCGGTCCCGACGAGATTCGGGAGGTCGGCATCGTCACCGGGAGCGGCGTGGACTGGATCGAAGCGGCCGCCGCCGCCGGCCTCGACGCCCTCGTGACGGGTGAGGGCAAACAGGCCGCGTACCACGAGGCCCGGGACCGCGGGGTCAACGTCTTCCTCGCGGGCCACTACGCCACCGAGACGTTCGGCGTCCGGCGGGTCGGTGACCTGCTCGAGGAGTGGGGCATCGAGACGACGTACGTCGAGCATCCGACGGGGCTCTGAGCGGCGCGCGGGATCGGACCGTTGAAACCGCTCGGACGCGGAGGCCCGGACATGACCGACGACGACGGCGACGAGGGCGGCGAGGTACCCCGCGAGGAGTTCCACGAGGACCCGCTCGGTCACGCCGAGGTGTGGGCGGGAATGACGGTCGGCGACCTCGCGACGGAGTACGGCAAGGCGGGCATCGGCGCGGCGGACATGAGCCGGGCGGTCGACGTCTACGCCGAGATGCTGGGCCGAGACGACGTGACCAACTTCTTCGGCCTCGCGGGCGCGATGGTGCCCGGCGGGATGCGGTCGGTGGTGACGGAGCTGATCCGCGACGGCCACATCGACGCGCTGGTGACGACGGGCGCCAACCTCACCCACGACAGCATCGAGGCCGTCGGCGGGAAACACCACCACGGCCGGACCGGCCCCGAGGGCGCGGAGCGCGAACACGACGAGCAGCTCCGCGACGAGGGGGTCGACCGCATCTACAACGTCTACCTCCCCCAGGAGCATTTCACGCTGTTCGAAACCCACCTCCGCGAGCACGTCTTCCCGGAGTTCGACGGTACCGTCGCCATCAGCGAGTTCACGCGGGAACTCGGCCGCGCGAACAGCGAGGTCAACGAACGCGAGGACGTGGCCGAGGACGCAGGCATCGCCGCCGCGGCCTACGAACACGACGTCCCCGTGTTCGTGCCGGCGATCCAGGACTCCGTACTGGGGATCCAGGCGTGGATGCACTCGCAGGTGTCGTCGTTCACGCTCGATGCCCTCGCGGACATGACGAACGTCACCGACGTGGCCTTCGACGCCGAGAAGACGGGGGCGACGGTCGTCGGCGGCGGCGTCCCGAAGAACTTCGTCCTCCAGACGATGCTCACGGTGCCCGAGGCCTACGACTACGGCGTCCAGCTCACCACCGACCCCGCCTCGACCGGCGGCCTCTCGGGGGCGACCCTCGACGAAGCGCGGTCCTGGGGGAAGCTGGAGAAGTCGGCGAAGAACGTCACCGTCCTCGGCGATGCCACGATTACCCTCCCGCTTCTGGTGGCCGGCGCCCGCGACCGGATCGAGTGATGTCGCCACCCCGTCCGGGCGACGAGGCCCCACGGCGGCGTCGGAGGGAAACCCGTTTGGGCCTCCACCCCGGACGGTCCACCGGCCGATGACGAGCGCACCACTCCGAGTCGGGGTGGCACCCGACGACGACGAGCCCTATGAGTACCGAGGCCGCCATTTTTGACGGTAGACTCAGTGCCTAAGGGTATCTGGTTGTGGCCACGGTAGACATAGGCCCGGTCAGATTGTCGTCGGGCAGGCAGACACGGATTTAAGAACATTGCCGAGCAATCATACGGTATGGCCGCCGAGATCACCGACCGGGTTCGAGAGATCGCTGAAGCCCGCGGTCTTCCGGAGTCCGAAGTACTCGAGCGGGCACTCGAACGCGGTCTCGAAGACCTGTGGGAGGACCTCGTGCTCGCACAGTACCTCGACGGCGAACTCGACCGCGGGGAAACAATCGAACGTGTCGGTCGGACGAAAGTCGAGCGAGCGGAGCGAGAGCGTGAGGTTGTTGAGGAAGATGTCGACTGGGGTTTGAACGCGTGACGCTTGCGGCTGTCTCTGATACAGGACCGCTCATTCACCTCGCCGAAATCGATTCGCTCGAACTGTTCGCCACGTTTGATACACTCCTCGTTCCAGAGACGGTTTCCAAGGAAGTCGAGGCCGGTGGTGTTCCCGACGGGTTGGCCGACCTCTCATACGAACTCATCGAAGCCGATGAAAGCCGCGTCGTAACTGAAAAACTGGACGCCGGAGAACGCGCCGCGATTGCGGTCGCTGAAGAGCGGGGAGTCGTTCTCCTAACCGACGACCTCGCTGCCAGAGAGGCAGCATCCGACGCGGGCATCGAAGTGCACGGCTCTATCGGCGTCATCGCGCTCGGTTACGCTCGGGAATTACTAGATAGAGACGAGGCGGCGGCACTCATGCGGGCACTCCAACGTGAGACGAGCCTGTTCGTGACCGAGGCGATCGTGGAGCAAGGCATCCAGATGCTGGACGAACAGTAACGGAACGAACGGGCTCTATAGCCGTGCTAAACACATCCACTATGGATAGATCCTGACTCGTGAGTGCCGAGGCCGTCCCATTTTGCTGCCCGAGTTCCGCCCAAAATAAACTATACGAGAATTTTATAATGTGATATGATGTCACGGATGTTCGGAAACAGACGACCGAACGCGGCTTCTACGCTTTCCACCGAACTTCGACAGCCATTCAGAAACTTCCTCGAAGTTCTCTTTATACCAAGATTTATTACGAACCACAAACAACGTCCTACTGGACGCGAGGTGACCACCCATGTCCCTCCCGACCAGTCCAGCGAACTCCTGGCTCCAGAGCACCGACTTCCCGAGCCGACTGTTCGAGACGGGTCGCAACGACTACGAACTGTACGAGGAGGACGACGAGTTCGTCCTGAGCGTCGAGATGCCGGGCTTCGATCCCGCGGAGATCACCGTCTCTTGGGACGACCCCGTCCTCAACGTCGCCGCCGAACACGCGGACGAGCAACGCGGGGAGCGCAGGACGTATCACCGCCGGTTCCGCTTCCCGAAGACGGTCGACGACGAGGAGATCACGGCGCAGTACACCAACGGCATCCTCGAAGTCCGGTTGCCGGTGATGGCCGAGGCGACCCAAGGGACCGAAATCGAGATCCGGACGTAGCGCCGACCGTCGACGGATCGATCGTCACACGAAACCGACGAAAACGTGGTTTCGACGCCCGGGTTCGACGCTACGGGCGACGAATACGGTTCGAAGTTCCGAAACGTCGTTCGTTCGATGTGACGGTTCATTTTCGCATATTCGAACGATCCGACGGCCGTTTCACGGACGAATGCGGAACGCTTAACAGTACACCCGGGCTCGTCGTAGACGCAATGGCAAACGGTAAGGTTGATTTCTTCAACGACACTGGCGGCTACGGTTTCATCGATACTGAGGATGCTGACGAGGACGTTTTCTTCCACATGGAGGACGTCGGCGGTGAGGATCTGACCGAGGGGACCGAGATCGAATTCGACATCGAACAGGCCCCCAAGGGCCCCCGCGCGACGAACGTCGTTCGGGTTTAAACACGACGAGGCCGTCACCTCGCGGTGACGATCACGTCCGTATTCCCTCATACTGTTTATTGTAAGCCAGTACCGATGGTTCGCCTGGACAGCCCGGCGAACCGCCGGTAAACGGTTACAATAATCCGTATCAGACGCCAACCGGCGAGCGGCCGCGCCGGCGACGTGCCGGCGCTTCCGTCCCGTTCTCGGCGGTTCGCTGGACCACGTACCGACGGCCGACCATCGGGTCGAGGAGGGCGTCGACCGGCGCCCGGTCGTCCCGGAGGACTGGCACGTCGTCGGTCGGCGGCGGCGGCCGGTAGTATCCGATCTCCCGGCGGAGGTCGATCCCGATCTCCCGCCGGTCGTTTCGCCGCCGTAGCGCATCCTCGGTGAGCCGTTCGTCCGACTTCGTGGCGACGACCTCCACGTTCTGGACGGCGCTCCCCTCCGCCGTGGGGAAGGTGTACACCTGCGGGTAGACCCGCGCCATCGTCTTGTACTCCGCGCGGTAGAACTTCGAGGCCGGGCCGCTGGGGGCGGAGATCAGGTTGGCGAAGAGGACGCCGTCGTCGTCGAGTCGCGACTCGGCGAGGCGCATGAACTCGACGGTGGTCAACTGGAAGGGGACCTTGTCCTTCTTGTAGGCGTCGAGGACGATCAGATCGTAGGTGTGGTCCGTCTCCCGGAGGAACTGTCGACCGCCCGTGTTGTGGACGTTCAGTCGCTCGGACTCCTCGAGGTCGAAGTAGCGTTTCGCGGCCCCGATCACCGCCGGGTCGATCTCGGCCACGTCGACGGTGACGTCGTACGCCTCGGCGAAGTGCTTGGGGCCGGTGAACCCGCCGCCGCCGACGAACAGCACCCGGTCGACGTCCTCGGTCATGAGCATGGGGAGATGGAAGTAGCGTGTGTAATCGAAGACGTGGCGGTCGGGATCGGAGACGTCCATCGCGCTGTGGGGCTGGCCGTCGAGGTACAGCGTCCGCACGTCGCCGAGTTGGGTGACCTCGAGTTCCTGGTAGGGCGTCTGTGTCTGGTGGAGGACGGGCCCGCCGGGCGAGACGCCCAGCGTGCCGCTGAAGCCGGCGCCGACGACCAGCAGGGCGACGACGACGCTCGCGACGGTCGGCTCCCGTCGGCCGCCCCGCCAGGTGAGCCACAGCGCCGTCGCGACGAGCAACAGCCCGAAGCCGACGCCGATGGCCTCCACCCCGAGCGCGGGGATCAGGACGAACGTCGTCCCGAAAGCGCCGACGATGCTGCCGACGGTGCCGACGGCGTAGACGTGACCCGACGCCGCCCCCACGCCCTCCGTCTCGGAGAGTTCGGCGGCGTAGGGGCTGATGAACCCCAGCAGGTACGTCGGCGGCCCGAACAGGAGCGCCACGGCGGGCAGGGAGGCAAAGCGGCCGGGCAGGGGTACGGCCCCGGCCGTCGCCAGCAGGAGGTCGCTCGCGAACACCACGAGCGCGACGTAGGCGGCCGTTCCCAGGAGGAGCCACGCGAGGCGCTCGTCGGTGGCGCGATCGGCCGCCCGCCGTCCGCCGAGGTGATAGCCGAGCGAGAGCGCGGCGAGGAAGACGGCGATGATGCTCCCCCAGGTGTAGATGCTGGAGCCGAACTGCGGGGCGACGATCCGTCCGGCGAGGATCTCCAGACCCATGCTGGCGACCCCGGAGACGAACACCGCGAGTTCGGGTCCGGACGGTCGGAGGACGCGAGCGCGGAGCGACGCCATCGTCCCCCCTTTCGTCACGGTGGGGTTAAGCCTTGGCTCGGTCGCGGCGCGGAACTTATCCGGGCGACTCGCGTACCCCTCCCGACGATGGCCGAGGGCGACGGGGACGACGGCGGCTGCAAGATCGACGACGTCTGTGCCAGTCGGGGACTGTCGACGCTGCCCGAGCGGTTGGTCCGTAGACGGCGGACGGGCGGCGACAGCCTCCGTGACCTCGAACGCTTCTTCAACCGCGAGGTGCTCGCGGCGGCGATGCGGGCGGCCGGGATGGAACTCCTGGACGACGAGGCGGCGAACGTCTACCGGCTGTTGACCGGCGACGACGTGAGCGACGCGGCGCGCACGGAGGCTCGGGACCGACTGACGCGCGCCGGCGTCGACGTGGAGCGCCTCCGCGAGGACTTCGTCACCTACGGCACCGTCCGCACGCACCTCCGGGAGTGTGCGGACGTGGACACCGGCCGGGAGGCGGAGTCGGTCGACGAGCGCACCGTCACCGACACCGTCTACGGGCTGTTCGGCCGGGCGGAGGCGGTCACCGAGCGGGAGCTCTCGCGGCTGTCCGAGACGGCCGCCCTGGAGGCCGGGGAACTGTCGGTGTCGGTCGACGCACGCGTGACGTGTACGACCTGCGGCGAGGAGTACCGCCTCCTCCGCCTGCTCGAACGCGGCGGGTGTGCGTGTCGCGACGGCTGATCCCGCCCCGGCGCCGGCGGCAGTCAGGCACAAACGTAATAGGCCAGCCCCGTCGTACGACGGATACACTCGACGGGAGACGTCGGGGTCCACCACAATGACGGTCGACGAGTCGAACGCGGCTGACGAGCGGATGACGGTCAGCGTCCGGAACGTCGGCGGCATCGAGCGGGCGTCGGTGACGTTCGAGCCCGGCATCACGGTCGTCGCGGGGGAGAACGCGTCGAACAAGTCGTCGCTGCTGGGGAGCCTGGGGGCCGTCCTCGGCGGCTCGCCGCCGCCGCTCCGGGGCGGCGCCGAGACCGGATCGGTGACGCTCGACCTCGACGGCGAGCACTACGCGGTCGAACTCGGCCGCCAGGAAGGGAGCGCGGACGACGACGCGGCCGGCCGAACCCTCGTCAAGGACGCCACCCCCTACACGACGGACGCGACGCTCGTCGACTGCTTCGTCCGCCTCGACGAGGACAACCCCGTTCGGCGGGCCGTCGTCGACGGCGGCGACCTCCACGAACTGCTCATGCGCCCGGCCGACACCGAGGCGATCGACGCCGAGATCGACCGACTGCGGGAGCGACGGGCAAAACTGGACGAACGGATCGCGGACCTCGACGAGCGAGCCGACGCAATCCCGGAACTGGAGGTCCGTGCGCGCCGACTGCGGGAGCGACGCGACGAGGTGAGCGACCGGCTCGAATCGAAACGGGCGGCGCTCGCGGAGACGGACTACCGGGCGGCCGCCGAGGCGACGCAGGACCTCCTCGATTCCCTCGACGACACCCGCGCGGAACGAGAGCGCCTCCGCGACCGCCGGGACACCAAGCGACGCGCCGTCGAGTCGCTCCGCGACGATCTCGACGCCGTCGAGGCGGAGCTGTCGGCGCTGGACGCCGATCTCGGCGGCGAGAGCGTCCGATCGCGGCTCGACGCCGTGGACGACGACCTCTCCGCGCTCCGGGAGCGTAAGGGACGCCTCGACGAGACGATCGACGCCCTGCGGCCGATCGTCGAGGTGAACCAGGCGCTCCTCGCCGATAGCCGGCTGCCCGAGGGGTTCGACGAGGGCGAGGTCGTCGACCGACTCGACCCGGCCGCGGAGTCGATCACCTGCTGGACCTGCGGCCAGTCGGTCGAGCGGGCCGACGTCCGCGAGCAGGTGGAGGCCGTCCAGGCCATCCTCCGGGCGAAACGGGAGGAGCGATCGAGCGTCGAGGCGCGCATCGAGGAGTGCCGGCAGCGGCGGTCGGACCTCGAAACCCGCCTCGAGGAGCGGTCGGACCTCGAGGATCGGCGGCGACGCCTCGAACGGGAGATCGAGGACCGCGAACGGACGATCTCGGACCTCGAGGAGCGGATCGACGCCGCCGAGGAGCGGATCCGCGACCTGGAGGCGGACCTCGACGAGGCCGAGGCCGACGACGACCTGCTGGAGCGCCACCGCGAGGTGAGCGACTTGGAGTACGAGCGGGGCCGTCTCGAACGCGAACTCGCGGCGGTCGGGGACGAAATCGAGGCCGCGGAGGCGGCCGCGACGGAGGCCGACTCGCTCCGCGAGGAACGGGCGGACGTCGACGACCGCCTCGACGACCTCCGCGACCGGATCGACCGGATCGAGCGCGAGGCCGTCGAGACGGTCAACGAGTGCATGGAGCGCGTGCTCGACCGCCTCGACTACGACGGCATCGAGCGGGTCTGGATCGACCGTCGGCACGTGGACGGCGGGACGGTCTTCGACCTGCAGGTGGTGCGGACGACCGACGACGGCGCCGTCTACCGCGCCGCGGTCGACACCCTGAGCAAGAGTGAACGCGAGGTGGTCGGCCTGGTCATCGCCCTGTCGGGCTACCTCGTCCACGACGTGTCGGCGACGGTACCGATCGTGGTCGTCGACGCCATCGAGATGCTCGACGCCGAGCGCATCCGCGGGCTGCTCGAGTTCTTCGACGAACACGCCCGCTACGTCGTCGCGGCGGCGCTCCCCGAGGAGGCCGAGTGCCTCCGGTCGAGGTTCGACACCGTCTCCCTGGAGTCACCCGAAATCGCCACGCAGTGACGCCGTCCCGACGGGAGACGGCCACTCGGAATCGGTCGGCTTAACCGGTGCGCACGCGTAGTCGAGCCATCGATGTCGGTGGATCCCGACCCGACGCCCGCACCCGGCCCGGCCGCACGGAGCGCCTTCCGACTCGGCGTCCTCGCCGGAGGCGTCCTCGGCCTCGTCGTCCTGGGCTGGCTCTATCGGTCCGGATCCCTCACGCCGACGACGGCAGTCTACGTCGCCGTCGCACTCTACCCCCCGTATCTGCTCGTCGTCGCGTCGCTGTTGAGCGTCTGGCTCGGTTTCGACAAGGGGCCGACCGATCTTCGGCCGGTCGAGCGGTCGCGCTAGTTCTCCCGGTCGAACGGCACGAACCGCCCGAGGGGCGTCGCCACGAGGGCGACGGCCGCCCGGTTGAGGAGTGTCGGATGCCCCCGCTCGTGTCGGCGGAAGGTCCGGGTCAGCCCCACGAGGGAGAGCACGGAGAGGAGGGCGAAGGGGCCGCCGGTCGCCACCGCCGCGGTCTGTAGCGACTCGCCGCCGCCGACCAGCAACACGGCGCCGGCGACACAGCCCTGGAGCACCCCCCAGAAGACGATGCTGCCGGTCGTGGGGGCGTGTCCCCGCTCGGTCGCCAGGATGGAGACGACGAGCGTCGACGTGTCCGCCGAGGTGACGATGAAGACGACGATGAGCGCGAGAAACAGGAACATGAGGAGACGGCTGAGCGGGAGGGCGGCGAAGACCGGGAAGGCGACGACGGCCTCGGCACCGGCGTTCGTCGCGACGGCGCCGAGCGCGTCGACCCGCCCCGAGTGCTGGAGCCCGAGGGCCGTCCCGCCGAGCAGGAGGTGCCAGCAGACGGAGGCCGCCGAGGTGGCGACGACGCCGGTGAACACGACGGTCCGCACCCGTCGCCCCTTCGAGAGCGCGGCGAGAAAGAGGCCGGCGAAGGGCGCCCAGGAGAACCACCACGACCAGTTCCAGACCGTCCACTCGGCGGCCCACTCCCCGCCGCCCCGGAGGCTCATCGGGACGAAATCGGCCGCGTACCGCCCGAGGGCCGCGGTCCCGGTATCGAGGACGAACCCGCGGGGACCGACGGCGAGCAGGAGCGCCGCGAAGAGCACGAACAGGAGGAGGTTGACGCCGGCGATGCGCCGGATGCCGCGCTGGACGCCGCTCTCGGCGGAGACCCCGTAGATGACGACGAGGCCGGCGACGAAGAGGAGGGCGCCGACGCCGCCGAAGCCGACCCCCCACTGGAAGCCGACGCCGGCGAGGAACTGCCGGCCGACGATGGCGACGGAGGTGGCGACGCCGCCGATGGTGGCGAAGACGGCGAGCACGTCGACGGTCCGCGCGGCGTAGCCGTCGAGGCCGTCGACGCCGAGGAACGGCGCCAGCACCGTCGAGACCCGCAGAGGGGCGCCGTGGCGGTACGTGAAGTACGCGATGGGCACGCCGAGCACGAGGTAGGCGCTCCAGGCGGAGACGCCCCAGTGAAAGAACGCGTAACTCAGGGCGACGACGACGGCGGCGTCGGAACGGGGGGCGACGTCCGCGGCCGGCGGTGGCGACCCGTAGTGAAAGAGCGACTCGGCCGGCCCCCAGAAGACGATGCCGGCGGCGATGCCGGCGGTGAACACCATCGCGAAGTACGTCGGGTAGGTGTAGGTCGGCTCCGCGTCGGGTCCCCCGAGTTTGATCGCGCCCCACGGGCCGACCAAGAGGAAGAACGCGTAGCAGACGGCCAGGAACGTCGCCACGACGAAAAGCGGGGCGAACTCGCCGAACAGTACGTCGCCGGCGGCGGTGACGGCCGCCGTCGTCGCCGTCGGGGCGGCGAGCCGAACGGCGAAGAAGGCCGCGAAGACCAGCACCGGGACGCCGAACGTGATCGGGTCCTGTCGGGCGAGGAAGCCGCTCGCCCAGTTGCGCCAGGCGACGTGTCGCACCCGGAGGAGGTAGGGTGCGCCCGGCCGGCCGTCGGCGTCGGCGGCGGGGTCGTCGAGCGGGAGGAGGGCCAGGTAGGCCAGTCCGGAGCCGAAAAAGAGCAGGGAGACGACGAGCCACCCCCGGCCGCTCACGACGCCGCCGACGATCCAGGGGAAGAAAAACCCCGAGACGACGACGACCCCGGCGGCCACGCAGACGGGCAGGAGCGCCGCGCGCACGAGGCGCTCGACGCCGCTCGCTCCCTGTGTCGCCATGTCACACACGTCGGCGGCCGGGCTCATATGCGTGTCGTCGACTCACACTTTTTGGTTCGCCGTCACGAATGGGTCGGTCGTGGCCGCCGATCCCCCGGACCCGTCGACCGACACGGCGCTCGAGGAACTCTTTCACCGGCCGGACCGGGTGCCGCTGGTCTACTGGCGGGCGTTCTCCGGGGCACGGACCGCGGTGTTGGTGACGGGGGCGGCCGCCACCCTGGCGTTCGTCGCCGGCCTCTCGCGTCTCAGTCAAGGGTCGGTCGCCCCGACCGGGCCGCTGGCGGCGTTCCTCCCGCCCGGGGTGGCGGCGATCCTGCCGCTCGCGAGCGTCTTCCTCGCCTTCCTGCTGATCGTCGTCGCGGCGGGGTTGCGCGCCGGCTACCGACTGGCGTGGGACGGGGCACTCGTCCTGTATCCGGCCCTCCTCGCGGTGCCGTTGGTGACGGGGGACGCGACCGACCTCGCGCCGTTCGTCGCGGCGGCGGTCGGCCTCCCGCTGGTGGCGGCGAACCGGAGCGGGTTCGATCGGGCGCTGGACCTCACCCCGTTCCAGACGGTCGCCCTGCTTTCCTTCGTCGCGGTGCAGGTGTACGGCACCGTCGGCACCTACGCGATGCGCGAACATTTCGCCGGCGTCCGGAGCCTGACCGACGCCTTCTACTACATCATCGTCACGGGGACCACCGTCGGCTACGGCGACGCGACGCCGACGACTCAGGTGACCAAGCTGTTCACGCTCTCGGTGATCGTCCTCGGGACGGGGGCGTTCACCGTCGCCACGGGATCGCTGCTCATCCCGGCGCTCGAATCGCGGATCTCCAGTGCCTTCGGAACCATGACCGCCTCGGAACTCACACTGCTCGAGGATCACGTGCTGGTCCTCGGCCACGGCGACCTGACGGAACCGCTTCTCGACGAACTCGCGGCGACGACGGACGTGGTCGTCGTGACCCCCGACGCCGACCGGGCGAGCGCCCTCGACGAGCGGGAGGTGAACGTCCTGACCGCCGACCCGACCGACGAGGGACCGCTGCTCGACGCCCGTATCGACGCCGCCAGGGGCGTGGTCGTCGCCACCGACGACGACGCCCGGGACGCCCTGGCGGTCGTCGCCGCCCGGCAGGCCGCCCCGGGGGTGCGGATCGTCGCCGCGGCGAGCGACCAGCGACACGTCGACAAACTCGAGGCCGTCGGCGCCGACGCGGTCGTCAGCCCGGCGGTCATCGGAGGCCGACTGCTCGGCCGGGCCGTCCTCGGCGACGAGGAGGCCGACGGGGACGGCCTCTCGGGACTATTCGACGGCGACGACGCCCGCGAGGGTGCCGAGTGACGGCCCCCAAGTTATTTGCTCCCGTCAGGAGAACGACTGGTAAGGAAGGAAGACAGATGTACGAAACCATTCTGATCCCGTTCGACGGGAGCGACGAGGCACGGAAGGGGGCCGAGCACGGCATCGAGCTCGCGGCGACCTGTGGGGCGACGGTCCACGCGCTCTACGTCGTCGACCTCCCGGGAGCGCCACGGACGGTGTATCTCCGGGACGACGAGGACGAGATGCGCGAACGGTACCGGGAGTACGGCGAGGAGGTCACGACGGAGGTCTGCGAGATGGCGAGCGAGACGGGCCTGGACTGCGTGACGGTGATCCGGACCGGCTCGCCGGGCGAGGAGATCGTCGACTACGCCAAGGACGAGGGCGTGAGCGCCGTCGTCCTCGGCACCGCCTACCGGGGGCGGTTCCGGGCGCTGCTCGGTAGCACGGCCGAGAAGGTGGTCCGGACCGCCGAGGTTCCGGTGGTCACCGTCCGCGAACGGATGAACGACTGACACTCGTAAGTCAGCACCGGTGGTTCGCCGGACTGTCCTGGCGAACCACGGTACGCAGTCACATTACTCCGTATGAGTCACGACGCGGGCCCGCGCCCGAGCCACCGTTCCCGGAGGTAGATCAGCAGGCTGGCGCTCAGAAAGGTCACCCCGGCGACGTCGAGCCGGCCCACGGTCATGAGCGACAGCGCGACGCCGAACAGGACGACGATCAGCACCGCCAGCACCGTCGGGACGATCTCGGGCATCGAGTCGTCCCGACGCGCGCCGGCCCCAAAAGTCCCGACCCACCGCCCGCCTCAGTAGAAGTGTTTGAACTCCCAGTGGTACTGGCAGTTGGGGCAGGTCGCCCACTCCGGCACGTCGAACGTCTCGGGGTGGCGTCGACCGTGTTGCATCCGCGTCCGACAGAGCGGACAGCGGAGGGCGAGGAGTTCGAGGTCGGCGAACCGCTCGGGCGACAGGTCGACCGCACACGTGGGACAGTCGATCGGTTCCCGTGGTCCGCCCTGGATGATGTCGGTCCCACACTCCGGACACCGGAGCGTGGCCGGCGGGCGGTACGCCCAGCCGGTGTCGCCGTCGAGGGTGGTGGTGTGGGTCTCGACGCTCGATAGGCGGAACTCGTTGGGGCCGTCGCCGACGCGGAGCGGGGCGAGCAGCCGACCGACGATCCACCGGAGCCACTCGAACGTCCGTCTGCCGGCCGAACCGAGCGTCGGGACGAGACCGGAGGAGTCGTCGGCCACGGCTCCGCCTAGGGCTGCGGTCGAAATAAATCGTCGGGCGAGGGTCGGTCGACGCCGGTGCTGAGGCGGTCCGGCCGAGGGGCGGCCGTCAGTCGCTGCTTGCGGCGTCGTCGCCCTCCCTGACGTCCGTCACCATCTCGTCGCCGGCGGTCACCACGTCGACGTTCTCGCGGTCGGAGAGTTCTTCGATGGTCTCGGCGAACTCCTCGGATTCGAGGATCTCGTACTCGTTGCTGAGCCCGAGGTAGACGGTGTAACACATGAGACAGAGGATGAAGGCGAAGGGGAGGCCGGTGGTGATCGCGGCCGTCTGCAGGGCGGTCAGTCCGCCGCCGATCAGCAGCACCGACGCCACGGCACCCTCGGTGACCGCCCAGAAGACACGCTGGGCCTTCGGCACGTCGTGTTTGCCACCGGAGGTCAGGTGGTCGATGACGAGCGATCCGGAGTCCGAGGAGGTGACGAAGAAGGTGATCACCAGCAGCGTCGCCAGCAGCCCCGAGACGATGCCGAGCGGGTACTGGTTCAGCGTGATGAACATCCCCAGGGTCTCGAAGGCGCCGTAGCCCAGTTCGGTGTACTGGGTCTGGACGGCACCGCCGCCGAGCGCGCTGTTCAGCGCGCTGCCGCCGAACGTCGAGAGCCAGATGGTCGAGAACAGCGAGGGCAGGAACAGCACGCCGAGCACGAACTGGCGGATGGTGCGCCCCTTCGAGATGCGGGCGATGAACATCCCGACGAAGGGCGACCACGCGATCCACCAGCCCCAGTAGAAGACGGTCCACCCGGTCGGCGTCCCGTTGGCCGCGGGGGAGAGCGTGCCGGTGAAGAAGCCGAGTCCGAGGATGTTCTGGAAGTACGCGCCCAGGCCCTCGACCCAGGTCCCCAGGATGAACACCGTCGGGCCGACGAGCAACAGGAACCCGAGCAGGGCGAACATCAGGTAGAGGTTGATGGTGCTCAGGCGCTTGACGCCGCCGTCGAGACCCGCCGCGACCGAGAGCGTGGCGATGGCCGTGATGCCGGCGATGAGCAACACCTGCGGGGTCGTTCCGGTGGGAACGTCCGCGACACCGAGCATCCCGCTGCCGAAGACGTAGGAGAGCCCGCTGTTCACTTGTGCGACCCCCAGCCCCAGCGACGTCGAGAGGCCAAAGAGCGTCGCGAACACCGTCACGAGGTCGATGACGTGGCCCGGCCACCCGTAGATCCGGTCGCCGAGCAGCGGCCAGAAGATCGACCGGAAGGTGAGCGGGAGCCCGCGGTTAAACGAGAAGAACGCGAGGCCGAGGCCGACGAGGCCGTAGACGGCCCACGGATGGAAGCCCCAGTGGAAGAACGTCTGGGCCATCGCGGCCGCGGCGGCGGCGCCGGTACCGGCCTCGGCGCCGAAGTAGGACGGCGGCGTGTTGAAGTAGAACATCGGCTCGGTGACGCTGAAGAACATGAGGCCGATCCCCATCCCGGCGCTGAACAGCATCGCCATCCACGAGAAGTCGCTGAACTCCTTCTCGGCCTCGACGCCGCCGATCCTGATCTTGCCGTACTTGCTGAACGCGAAAAAGAGGAGGACGACGATGAAGAGGTTCACCGCGAGCAGGTAGAACCAGCCGAAGTTGGTGCCGATGAAGTTGAAGATGACGTTGTACGCGTCGTTGGCCGTCTGGTACACGACGACGCCGTCCTGGATCTGTCGAAGGACCTCCCAGCCGTTCTCCTGGGCCGTCTCCTGGGTGACGACCATCGTCCACCCGAACGCCTGCGCGAGCGTTCGGAAGAAGACGGTGATCGCGATGAAGAGGGCGATGATCACCAGCGCGACCGGGAAGACGACGGGGTGGATGTCGAAGCCGAGCGCCTGGATGTTGGTGTCGCCGGGTTCGCGGTCCGAGTCCGGGTGGAACAGCTCCACCTGTAACCCGTCGGACATCTCGCCGGTCGTCTCGTCCGATTCAGCCATACTGTACCTCCGTCCAGCAGTCGCCGGTCGTCCGTCGTGGGTCGTTCATGGGTCGTGTGCTCGTATCGTCGGTTGTCGTGTTGTCCGCGACCGCTCGGTCGCTCCACCGCCACTCGCGGGGGGTCGTCGGTTCCTGTGCATGGGTAGCTGCACCCATGGCAGTGAGCCACATAGATTGGTTCTCGTTATGTCAGATAAAGCTTGGTGTTCCGTGAAGCGTCGGGTCCCGGGTGTCAGCGCAGGATCTTCTCCCGACCGGGATCGAACAGCGGTTCCTCGCGCACGGTGGCGTCGTACGTCTCCCCTTCGCAGGTGACCCGGACCGCGGTTCCGGGGTCGGCGTGCTCCGTCGGCACGTATGTGTAGGCGATGGAGGCGCCGACGCTGTAGCCGTAGTCGGCGGCCTGGACGTAGCCGAGCGTCTCGCCGTCCTTCGTGACGGGGCGGCCGCTCAGCAGGCGATCCGTCGAGTCGTCGAGCGTGAGCGGGACGATCCGGCTGTCGACGCCCGAGTCGCGACGCTCGGCCAGCGCCGCCTTGCCGACGAAGTCGGTGTCCGTGTCGACGGCGAACTCCAGGCCGGCCGCGACCGGACCGACGTCGGTGTCGATGTCCGTCCCCCAGAGTCGGTAGCCCTTCTCCAGGCGCATCGACTCCAGCGCGCCGCCGCCCATGGGGCGCACGTCGAGGTCCTGTCCCGCCTCCCACAGGACCTCCCAGAGGCGTCCGCCGTACTCAGCGGGCGCCCACAGCTCCCAGCCCAGTTCGCCGACGTAGGACACCCGGAGCGCGAGCACCGGCACCTCGCCGACGTACAGCCGCTTGGCGGAGAAGTAGGGGAACCCCTCGGCCGAGACGTCGGCGTCGGTCACGCGCTGGAGCAGGAGCCGCGATTTCGGCCCCCAGAGCCCGACGGTGGTGCGGGCGCCCTCCTCGACGGTGACCGAGACGGTGTCCGGGGCGCGTTCCTTCAGCCAGGCCCCGTGGATGCCCGGGGAGTTGCCGCCGCCGGTGGTCACCACGAACTCGTCGGCGCCGAGCCGGACGACGGTCACGTCCGCGAGGATGTTCCCGCCCTCGTTCAGGAGGAGCGAGTACCGCACCCGCCCCGGGTCGACGTCGACGTCGTTGCTACAGACCCGCTGGAGGAAGTCGGCGGCCCCCGCGCCCTCGACGGCGATGGAACTGAACGACGTCATGTCGAACATGGAGACGTGCTCGCGGGTGTGGAGGTGTTCGGCCCCCTCGATGGGCGAGCGGTTGATCCCCTGCCACCCCTCCTGCTCGGGGATGCGGTCGGCGTAGCGGTCGATCAGGTCGGCGTTCGACTCGTACCACTGGGCGGACTCCCAGCCGCCGCTCTGGACGAACTCGGCGCCGAGTTCCTCCTGCCGACGGTGGAAAGGACTCCGCCGGAGGCCGCGGTGATCGTCGGGTTGCCAGTTGGGTTCGACGATGCTGTACACCTGGCGGTACCGCGTGCCCCCCCGGTCGACGAAGTAGCGTTTGCTGCCGGCGTGGGGTGCGAACCGGTTCACGTGGATGGCGCCCGTGTCGACGGGGCCGTCGGGAAGCTTCGGCACGCCCGTCTCCATCCACTCCGCGAGTATCCTCCCGTACCCGCCGGAGTGGGTCCACCAGATGGCGAGCCCGGTCCACAGGTCGTCGACGGCGGCCGTCTCGCCCAGCACCGGCATCCCGTCGGGGGTGAACACGAAGATGCCGTTCTCGGTCGCCGAGAAGTCGACCCCCTCGGTGACCGGGAGCAGTTCCTCGAAGGCCCGCTTCGGCGACGTGTCGCGGTCGGGGTGGGTCGCCCGCTCCCAGTGTTCGTCGGTGAAGTCGTGGACGGAGGCCTGTCGCTCCGCGGTGTTTTCGCCCATGGCGTCGGGGTCGACCGTCAGCGACTCGTGGTTGTACGAGCCGAGGCCGAGCGCGTCGCCGTGGGTGCGGAAGTAAAGCGAGTGGTCCTGGTCGCGCCCGACCGGGCGGCTCGGCGCCTTGCCCATCGCGTCGGCGATGCGGCGGTCGCCGGGCACCTCCAGGTCCGCGGTGTCGACGCGGGTCGCGGGGTCCGCGCCGGCGAGGTCGGCAAGCGGCTCGGTGACCGCGTACTGGTGTTCGACCGGAGCGATCGGCAGGTCGAGGCCGGCGAGCTTGCCGGTCTTGTAGCCCCAGTTGTTCGTCGCGAGCACACAGCGGTCACAGGCGATGGTCCCCCGGTCGGTCTCGACGGCGGTCACCTCGCCGCCGGTCACGTCGAGGTCGGTCACCGTCGTGTGCCCGTAGAAGTCCGCGTCGGACTCCTCGATGTACCACTGTAGGGCGGCGACGCCGTCGACTCGGCCGTCGGTCGGCGAGTAGTAGCCGCCGCGGATGGCGTCCTCGTTCACCAGCGGGAGGTAGTCGGTCACCTCCGCGGGGGTCAGTAGTTGCGGGTCGGGGAGGCCGTATGCGGTGGCGTGTTCGACCCGCCGCTGGAGGAAGTCCATCCGCTCTTCCGATCGTGCGACCTCGATGCCGCCGACTTCGTCGTAGACGCCGGCGTCGGAGAGCAGACGACTGGTGTAGTGGGCCGTCTTCGTCATGAGCTTCGACGGCGACGTCTGGAACATGATACCGGGCGCGTGCGTCGACGATCCGCCGGTGACCGGCAGCGGGCCCTGATCGACGACGACGACGTCCTCGGCGCCGAGCGCCGAGAGGTGGTACGCGACGCTGCAGCCGACCGCGCCGGCCCCGACGACGACGGTCCGTGCCGACTCCGGGAGTGAGGTATCCGCACTCATGGAACGTCCCGTACGTCTCGCCGAACCGATCAAAAGGTTCCGGGTGCCTCACCTGCGACGTTTAAGCGCGGTCGAACCGGTCGAGACGGAACATCTCGATGGGGTGATCGGTGTCGCCGTCGGCCGCCAGATCCGCGAGGATCTCGCCGATGACGGTCGCGAACTTGAAGCCGTGGCCGGAGAAGCCCGCGCCGACGGTCACCTGGGGGTGATCCGGTAGTCGGTCGAGGATGAAATGTTCGTCGGGGGAGTTGGTGAACATGCAGGTGGCGAGGCTCATCGTCGGCCCGGCGGCCTTCGGGAAGTACTTCTCGGTGAAGTCGCGGAGGACCACCTCGTCCTGTGGCTGGGGGTCGGTGTCGTAGTCGTCAGGGTCGACCGCCTCGTCGAGGTGGTGGTACTTGCCGAGTTTGAACCCCGGCACGTCGTAGATGGGGAGACCGTAGAACCGTCCCTCCGGCGTCTCGATGTTCCAGACCGGGAGGCTGTCGGGTTCGAACAGCGACGGGGTCTCGGGCTGGAACCACGCGAGCACCTGTCGCTCGGGCACCGCCAGCCCGGAGAGGGCGTCCGCGAGTTTGTAGTTCCACGCGCCCGCCGCGAGGACGAGCCGGTCCGCCTCGTAGGTGTCCCGGTCGGTCCAGACGCGGACGCCGCCGTCCGGCGTCGGTGCCCAGTCGTAGACGCCCTCGCGGGCACGGATCTCGGCACCCCGCGCCTGGGCGGCCTCGGTGTGGCCCACGATGGACTGCTCCGGGACGACGAAGCCCCCGTCCTCCTGGTAGACCGCCCGGTAGTCCGCGGGGAGGTCGTAGCCCGGGAACCGCTCGTTACACTCCGCCCCCGTCAACACCTCGTGGGGGATGTCGTGCTCCTCACAGGAGCGGCGCGACCCCTCGAACACCTCGTTGCCCTGCGGGGCCGCGTCGATTGACCCGGTCCGGTGGATCACCGGCCGCCCCGTCTCGTCGGCCAGGTCGTCCCAGAGCTCGTACGCCCGTTCGATCAGCGGGATGTACGAGGGGTGTTCGTAGTACGCCCGCCGGATGATGCGGGTGATGCCGTGGGAGGATCCGTTGGTGTGAGGGATGTCGTACCGCTCCAGTCCTAGCACGTCGACCCCCCGGTCGGCTAAGTGGTACGCAGTCGCGCTGCCCATGCCGCCGACGCCGACGACGATGACGTCGCGCCGCTCGTCGTTCGAACTCATACGCCCGGGTTCGAAGGGGAGTGTCTTGACGCTTTGGCTCGGTCGTACGGAACGAGAACGTCCTTTAATTAACAATACTATATTTGTTAACAGAAGATGCCGCTCGGCGGATCCCTCTTATACGCCCGAGATAGCTGAGGTGTATCCTTATGGGTCCGGAGACCAACGTTTACGATCGATGACAGACGACCACTCCTCGGCCGACGCCCACCCGAACCACCCGGAGATCGATCAGTCGGATCGGACGCTGCCACGGAACCTACGACAGACCGGCGATCCGGGCATCGAGATGCTCGTCTCGACGCGGGTCCGGAAGTCGCCCTTTTTCCACAAGTCGTTCAACGAGGAGGGGGCGTGGCGCTGTACGGTCTACAACCGGATCTACCATCCGCGCGGCCTCGTCGAGCCGGAAGACGGCGGCGCGATGAAGGAGTACGAGGCGCTGACCGAGAGCGTGACCCTGTGGGACGTCGCGGTGGAGCGACAGATCCGCGTCAAGGGACCGGACGCGGAGGCGCTCACTAACCACCTCATCACGCGCGACGCGACGGAGATCGACCCGATGCACGGGAAGTACGTCATCCTCTGTAACGAGGACGGCGGCATCCTGAACGACCCGATCCTCCTGCGGATCGCGGAGGACGAGTTCTGGTTCTCCATCTCCGATTCGACGCTCATGCAGTGGATCCAGGGTGTCAACGTCGGGATGGACTTCGACGTGGAGATCGACGAGATCGACGTCGCGCCGATGCAGATCCAGGGACCGCTCTCCGAGGACGTGATGGTCGAGGTCGTCGGCGACGAGGTGAGCGACATCCCCTACTACGGGCTGATGGAGGCGGAGATCGACGGCTGTCCGGTGTTGGTGAGCCAGACCGGCTTCTCCGGCGAGAAGGGCTTCGAGATCTACGTCCAGGACGCGAGCGAGAACGCCGAGCGCGTCTGGGACCCCGTGATGGAGACGGTGAAGGCCCACGGCGGTCGACAGATCGCCCCCGGTCACCACCGCCGGATCGCGGCCGGCATCCTCTCGTGGGGGCAGGACATGGATCACGAGACCTCGCCGTTCCAGGTCAACCTCGGCTACCAGGTCCCCGACGACAAGGACGCAGACTACGTCGGCAAGGCGGAACTCGAACGCCAGAAGGAGCTGATCGAGAACGGCGAGTACCCCTTCAATCTCAAGCTGGTCGGCCTGAAGATCGCCGGCGAGCCGATCCGTGAGTACGCGCCGGACTTCTGGATCATCTCGGATCCCGACACGGGCCAGGAGTGTGGCTACATGACTTCGCCGTGGTGGAACCCCGACCTCGAGACGAACATCGGACTCGGGTTCGTGCCCGCGGAGAAGCTACAGTCCGAGACCGACGCGCTCCTGAACGACGAGATCTACGAGGAGGACCTCGATCTGGAGTTCGCGGTCCATCTGCCCGACGAGTACGCCGAGGAGTCTGGCGAGCCCGCGTACGCGACGGTCGCGGAGGTCCCGTTCAAGGAGTCGGTCAACCCGAGCGCCCGCGAGCAGGCGAAGCTGAACGCCCGCCAGGACTCCGAGAACTGATCTCCCGACAGCCATAACCGCCAGCCGACCCAACCCCCAACGCCCGGATTCGACATGTCTCTCACCACACACCCGGACGACGCATCGAGCCTGCTGGCCGATCCCCGCTTCGAGCTGATGCCCTTCGACAGCTTCGAGGGGCAGATGGAACGACTTCCCGATGGCGCCGAGATCGCGGTCACCGCCTCGCCACAGCTCGGCCTCGACGCGACGGTGGAGTGGTCGGAGCGGGCGGCGGCCCGCGGCTACGACCCCATCCCCCACGTCGCCGCACGCTACGTGCGCGACGGGGATCACCTCGACGAGGTCGCCGGCCGACTCGCCGACGCGGGTATCACCGATATCTTCGTGCCGGGCGGGGACCGCGAGGACCCGATCGGCGAGTTCGAATCGGCTCACGACCTCCTCGTGGCGCTCGAGGACCTCGGCTACGCCTTCGAGGAGGTCGGCATCACCGGCTACCCCGAGGGACACGACTTCCTCGACGATCGGACGCTGGCCGAGGCCATGGAGCGGAAGGCTCCCCACGCGACGTATCTCACGACGCAACTCTGTTACGACCCCGAGGCGGTCCGGCGGTGGATCGAGACGGTTCGGGACCGCGGGATCGACCTCCCCGTCGAGGTCGGCATCCCCGGCGTGATGAAGTATCAGCGCCTGCTGAGCATCTCACAGAAGGTCGGCGTCGGGGATTCGGTGCGCTTCCTCCGGAAGACCAGCGGGATCGTGGGGTTCGTCCGCCAACTCGTCGGGTCGCGCGGGAAGTACACCCCAGACGACCTGGTCGACGGACTGGCACCGTACGCCGCCGACCCCGACTACGGCATCCGGGGGCTCCACATCTACACCTTCAACCAGGTGGACGACACCGAAACGTGGCGCCGCAGCCGAATCGACGGGTGACGAACCGAACGCCTTACGACCGACCGAACAGTCGCTTTTCGACTGAATATCGAACGAACCGTCGCTGCGATACCGTGTTGCTGTAATAACACGAATCGGGTACTTAAGCACCTCACGTGAGACAGGTTAGGGACTTTGGGGTCCCGCCGTCGACGTGTCGGTACATGACACGGTGGAACGAGGACGTCGACGAGGTGCAGGCCGTGAGCCCCGATATCACCGACGAGACGAATGCCCTGCCGGCGAAATACTTCACCGACCCCGACGTGTGGGAGATGGAGAAAGAGAAAGTGTTCTCCCGGTACTGGGTGTACGCCGGCCACGAGAACTGCATCCCCGACGCCGGCGATTACTTCACCCGCACCGTCGGCGACAAGCAGGTGATCGTCGCCCGCGACGAGGACGGCGACGTGCGCGCGTTCTACAACGTCTGTGCGCACCGCGGGTCGAAGATGGTCGCGGACACGCCGATGACCGACCCCGGGAACATGGGTCGGATCCAGTGTCCGTACCACCTCTGGACGTACGACCTCGACGGGGACCTGCGGAGCACGCCGCGGAGCTTCGAGGAGGCGAGTCTCAACCCGGACCTCGACGATTCGGACGTGGCCGGCCTCGACCCCGACGAGAACGGGTTACTGGAGGTCCGGACCGACAGCATCGGGCCGCTGGTCTTCCTGAACTTCGCCGACGATCCGCCGCTCTCCCTCGCCGAACAGGCCGGGAAGCTGAAGACGCGTCTGGAGTCCCTGCCGCTCGAGGAGTACCAGCACGCCCGCCGGTACGTCTCGGAGGTGGCGTGCAACTGGAAGACCTTCGGGGGGAACTACTCGGAGTGTGACCACTGCCAAGCGAACCACCAGGACTGGATCACGGGCATCCAGCTCGACGAGTCGGCGCTGGAGGTCAACGACTACCACTGGGTGCTCCACTACACCCACGAGGAGGACGTCGAGGACGAACTCCGCATCCACGACGAACACGAGGCACAGTTCCACTACTTCTGGCCCAACTTCACCGTCAACATGTACGGTACCGCCGACGGCTACGGCACCTACATCGTCGACCCCATCGACGAGGAGCGCTTCCAGTTGATCGCGGACTACTACTTCGCGGAGCCGGAGCTCACCGAGGCCGAAGAGGAGTTCGTCCGGACCAGCCGCCAGCTCCAGGAGGAGGACTTCGAACTGGTCGAACGCCAGTACGAGGGGCTCCGGTCCGGCGCGCTCGGACAGGGACAGCTCGGCCCGAACGAACACACCCTCCACCGCTTCCACCGACTCGCCCAGGAGGCCTACAACGCGTGACGGCCGACGACGTCCCGTTCGTGGCGTGCTGTCCGGATTGCACCGAGCGGACGACGGCGACCGACCCGAACGAGGTGGTGGCTTTCTACCGCCGCCACCACGCGGTCACCGGCCACGACGTGTCGTGGGAGCGGACGCCACCGCTCGCCGCCGACGTCCCCGCCGACCCCGACGTCGACGCCGTCGTCGCTGCGCTGGGTGACCCCGACGTCGCCCTCGGTGCCGTCAGCGCGGCCGCGAGCGAGTGGGGCTGGACCGTCGGCGAGACGCTCGATGCGGTCCACGACCGGCGGCTGACCGGTGCCCTCTGGGAGCCACGTGACGACCACGTCGCCCTCGTCTGACCGGAACTACCAAATTATATATACTCATCCTGAGCCGATAGGTTACCGATAGCCCATCGACGGCGGAGGAAACATTCGGCTAACGGAACATGAAACGCAGTTCACACCGAGAACAGTCGAGTGATATTCACTTTTAGACGGAATGGTACAACGAATCTTGTCTCCACTGTGACGGCGACTCGCGGGACGCCGTATCAATACATAGAATATTAGGTATTAATATATGTTATTCGAACTATTTCGATCACTCCGTCTCGCGCAGGAACACGGTGCCGGTGCTCCGGACGACGACGGCGAAGCCGCCGTAGGTGAAGGTGAGACAGCCGTCGGGTGGTCGCTCGTCGCCCGCCGTGTTCCACAGTCCGTCGAGGGCGGCCACGTTGATTCGGGAGTCGAGCGGTGGGAGGTCCTCCGGATCGGTGTCCGCGAGCGCGGCGACGGCGTCGACGAGGGTGTCACTCAGGGGGCCGTCCGTCCCGTCGTGGTGCACGTGGTGGATCCGCTCGGGATCCGTGGTAGCAGTGCTCATGGGCGAAGATGTTCGAGCAGCCCGTTGACTCTGCGGGTGTCTCACCTGTGGCGTTTATGAGATCACTCGTCCGACAGGAGCGTCCGCTCGATGAGCCGCGAGGTTCCGCGTCGGATGCGGCCGCCGACGGCCGTCGGGGAGATGCCGAGTTCGTCCGCCAGTTCCTGTAGCGAGGTGTCGCGGGGTTCCTCGAAGTAGCCGGCCTCGTAGGCGGTCACCAGCGTCTCGCGCTGGGGGTCGGTGAGCCCCACCCCGTCGTCGACGGCGAACTCGTCGAGGCTGTAGATGTGGTCGATCCGAAAGTCGATACCCTCGCGGTCGCAGTACTCCCAGATCGTGCTCAGCGTCTCCCGGTCCGGGAGCTGTAACCGGACCGACCACCCGGTGTCGGTGCTCCCGGCTTCGAGGGTGAGACCGCCCATCTCGGTCGTGATGGGCGAGACGAGCTTCGTCCCCGGGGTGTGCTGGAGTCGGTAGATCCGGGTCGTCGACGCTTCGGCGATCAGCGTCGACTCCTCGACGGTGTGGTCGCGGCCGAGTGCCGCCTCGAACGTCCGGAAGGAGTCGGATTCGACGAGAAAGAAGAACATCCCCGTCTCGGGGTCGGTCGCCGTGTGGGAGACTACCTGGATCGACGCCGCCGTCTCGCGGACGGTGGGCGCGAGCGCCAGGTCCGGGTGATCAATCTCGACGACGGCGATGAGGCTCACCGTACCACCCCGCGTGTCGCGTCCGCGCGGCCGGCGACCCTTCCCCCCACGGGCCCGTGCATATCCTCCCTCGGGTGGCCGATCGACTTTACCGTTGGGGAGACCGGTGGCGACAGACGTTGGTGAGTTCGCCGACGCCTTCGAGGCCGACGGTCACGTGGTCGCCGTCGTCGAGGGAGACCGGCGGGTCGCGGGACGTCCCGACGCCGGGCGGTGTCCCCGTGAACAGGAGGTCGCCGGGATGGAGGGTGAACGCCCGGCTACACGCGGCGAGGAGTTCGTCCAGCCCGAAGATGAAGTTCGCCGTCGTCGAGTCCTGCAGGCGCTCCCCGTCGAGTTCCGTCCAGACGTCGAGGTCGTGGGGGTCGTCGACCTCGTCCAGCGTCACCAGGTCCGGCCCGATCGGGGCGAAGGTGTCGAGACTCTTGCCCCGGACCCACTGCCCGTCGCGCTCCTGGAGGTCGCGGGCGGTCACGTCGTTGCCGACGGTGATCCCGGCGAGGTACTCCCACGCGTCCTCGACCGGGACGTCGCGGGCCTCCCGGCCGACGACGCCGACGAGCTCCGCCTCGTAGTCGACCTGTGAGGTGTACGTCGGATCCCAGGTGACTTCGTCGCCGGGCCCCGTGACCGCCGTCGGGAACTTCGAGAAGAGCACGGGCTCGTCGGGGATCGCCAGGTCCAGTTCCCGCGCGTGGTCCTCGTAGTTCAAGCCCACACAGACGACCTTCCCCGGATCGGTCACCGGGGCGTGCCGGCGACAGTCCTCGCGGGACACCAGCCCCGTCCCGGTCTCGGTGGCGTACGCCACCGCCATCGACGCCTTCTCCGCCCAGTTCCACCGGTCGAGCAGCGACGACAGCCGACGCGGTACGTCGATGCCCGCCGCGTGGCCCGCCGACGCGAGGTCGACCACCGTCTCGTCGTCCACGATCACGCCACACCACGGCCGCTCCGACGCCGACGTACTGAACTGACCCAAGCGCATCGGGCGTAGTATTCCCGCCCCCGATATAAAATCCGCCGACGGGCGGCGTCGACGGCGGGTTGCCGTGTCGCCGGGATTTATGTCGGCCCCTCCGTTTCTCCCTGCAACTCGCATGGTACTCGGACCCTCGGGCGAACTCGTCTCGGTCGTGCTGTTCCTGGTCGGTGTCGCCGTCGTCATCGTCAGCGTCGAGACGTTCATCGAGGCCGTCGCCGAGGGAGCGCTCGCCCTCGGCGTCTCCGGTTTCTTCCTCACCGTCGTCCTCGCGGGGACGGACCTCGAGAACGTGATCCTCGGAGTCGCGGCGGCGTACGACCAGTTGCCCGACCTGGCGCTCGGCACCGTCTTCGGCGAGGCGCTGTTCATCCTCGGGGCGGCCGTCGGCCTCGCCGGCGTGTTGGTCCCCTTCGAGACGGACGTCCCCCGGAACTACCTCGGGATCACCCTCCTCGCTCCGTTTCTCTTCTTCGGCCTCGCGCTCGACGGCACGCTCTCGCGGTTCGACGGCGCCGTCCTCACCGCGACGTTCGTCCCCTACCTCGCCGTCATCTACACGCTCGAACGCTACACCGACACCCGCTATCTCTCGGCGGAGGAAGTCGAGATCATGGAGGACGAGGACCCGGGCATCGACGAGGACGACGAGTGGTTCGACGTCGACCTCGATCTGGACGTCGACGACTTCGTCGAGGAACACGTCCCCGAGCGCCACGAGGGGGCGGCGTTTCTCGGAATCGCCCTCCTCGCCACCGTCGGCATGACCGTCGGCTCCGAGATCGCCGTCGAGGGGGCACAGGGCCTGCTCACTCTCTTGGGCGTGACCGGCCTCGCCTTCGGCGCGACGGTCATGAGCTTCATCGCGTCGCTGGAGGAACTGTTCCTGACGGTCGAACCGGTCCGCCGGGGGCGCCCCCACATCGGCGTCGGCAACGTCGTCGGGAGCATGCTCTTTTTCGTCAGCGCCAACGCGGGGCTGATCGCGCTGGTCCGCCCCCTCGATACCACGGGGGCGGTGATGACCGTCCACTGGCCCTTCTTCTTCGGCACGCTGCTGATCGTCGCCGCCGCCTTCTACCGGGGGAAAGTGGGGCGTCCCACCGGCGTCCTCCTCCTCGGCGCGTACGTCGCCTACTGGGTCGCGAACTACGCGGTGTGAGCCCGTTTATTGTGTGTCGGTATCGGTGGTTCGCCGGACCTGACGAACCACCGGTGAACGGTTACGACGATCCGTGTGGCTCACTCCCCGATCGGCACCCCGCTGAACACGACGAGCGCGATCACCCAGTAGGCGACGTAGAGGCCGCCGAGCAGGTAGCCGTGCCAGCGCTTCATCTCCCCTCGGTAGAAGAAGTACGCGGCTAGCGCGGTGACGATGATCATCGCCGGGAGGTGGAAGGTCAGCACGGACGGCGAGATGGCCACCTCGCTGAGGAACATGATGACGCCGATGTTCCCCGTAACCGAGAACAGGACGCTCCCGATGACGTTGCCGACGCCGATCTCGGGGAAGCCCCGGCGGACCGGTTCGATGGTGAGCAGGAGGTCCTCCCCGGTAAGGAGGAGAGTGAGGAAGGTCGCGCCGAAGACCGTCTCCGAGATGCCGAACCCCTCGATGACGACTTCGGAGCCGCCTTCGAGCAACATGGCGGCGAAGACGATGCCGACGAGCGCGACGATCGAGAGGACGATCCACACGAGTCCGGAGTCGGCCAGGTCGCCGAGGATGCGGTCCTCCGGGATCTCGTCCATCGACTGGGGACGGGCAACGCCGCCGTCCGGCTGCAGGTCCTTCCCGAGTTCCGTGTCACGGAACACCGGAATCTCACGCTGGCGCTCCCGCACGATGAAGTAGCCGAAGGCGAACACGAAGAAGGCCGTCAGGACCAGCCCGTGGACGAACGTCAGCGTTCCGAGCAGGGCGAAGGGAACGAGGATCAGCGGCGAGAGCGCGAAGATGACGACGTAGTCGGTCGGCAGATCGACCGGGAACGGCTTGATGATCGCCGCGAGCGCGAGCGTGATACCGATGATCGCCAGTCCCGTCCCGAGCGCCGTCCCCAGCGCGGCTTCCTCCAGACCGCCGCCCGAGAGCACGAGTGCGAGGATCGTGTCGTCGAACTCGAAGCCGGTGAAGACGATGGCGAGCGCGAACAGCGACATCTTCATGTTGATCGACGCGCGGGCGAGGTAGCTGATCAGCTTCTCGGTCGAAGCGGTCAGTAAGAGGATACCACCGAGGAGTATGATGGCTGCCCCGATGGTCCCTTGGGCCTCGATGAAGCCTTCGATGGCCCCCTCGATGCCGCCCTCTTCTTCTTCACCCTCTTCGCCTTCCTCGCCCGCCTCCTCACCCTCTTCTTGAGCACCGACGAGGTCGACGGGGCCGTTCGCGCCCACGCCGAGGTCGTCCGCGATCGCGGGTGCCGCCGGCGAGGCGACGAGCAGCGACAGTATCAACACGATACCGACAACCATCCGCGTTCGAACCATAGGGCGTCGAAAGGAGTGGACTATTATGTAGGTTGGTACGCGGGTATCGGTGTACGTTGAATTATTATACATGCGGCGGATTCGCCGGATGGTAGCGTCAGTCCGACGACGATTCGGCCTCCTCGACGTCGTCGGCGTGGAGGAGGAACATGGGGTCCGGTTCGGGCGACGCCCGGAGTTCGATGCGCTTGGTCAGCCGGTAGTACTTCCGTCGGCTGGTCCGGTAGCTCTCGACGATACCCGCTTCTTCGAGCGTCGAGAGGTGGTGGACAGCCGTCTTGCCGTCCATCCCCACCCGATCGGCGAGTTCTGAGACGTACCGTGGCTCCGTGGCCAACTCCCGGATGATCTGCAGGCGCGCCTTGCTGCCGAGAACGTCGAACAGGGACATCGATCGTCGGCCCTTGGGACGCACACTATTTTACCCCTCTCCTCTATAGCTTCCCCATGGCCGACCTGCCGGACGCGAACGACGGGCCACGAACCGTCTCCGACGGCTACTTCGAGCGGGAGGTTCGCCTCTCCCGGGAGTCCACGGCGGCGTTCCTGCGTGACCTCGCCGATCAGATCGAATCGGAGCCACGACTCACCATCTCGACCGACGAGTGGGAGATTCCCTTCGAGTTCGACGAACCCATCGAGGTGGAAGTCGAGTTCGTCGGCGAGACCCACCGCCAACTGGAACTGGAGTTGGAGTTCGAGTGGTCGCCGCCCGAGGACAAGATCGGAGTCAACTGATAAACATTCCTCCGGAATTTTTATCCCACCCGTGTCCTGATAGCCGCGCATGCAACGGACTCCGACGAGGCGGTCGTTTCTCGTCGCGGCGGGGGCGACGGGAGCGACGGGACTCGCGGGCTGTCTCGGCGGGACCGGCGGCGGCGCCGACGACGGAACGGCGACACCGACCGGAACCGCCACGGGAACGCCGATTCCGGGTGAATCGTCGCTGCTGCTCAACTGGAAGCCGAGCGGCCTGCACGTCCCCTACTTCACCGCGAAGGCACGGGGCTTCTACGAGGAGGAGGGGCTGACGCTCTCGGCCATCGAGACGGGCGAGGGGTCGACCTTCTCGGCGAAGCAGGTCGGCCTCGGCAACGTCGACTTCGCGGTCACCAGCGGCGACCAGGTGTTGAACGTCAACAGCCGCGACCTCTCGCCGCTGTCGGTCGGGGTCGTGATGCAGAAGAGCCCGGCGGTGGTGTTCTCCACCCGCGAGACCTTCGGCGGGGAGCTGAGCGACGTCGAGGGGCTCGCCGGCAAGACGGTCGGCACCGGCCCCGGGATGGTGCGGATGCTCACGTCGCTGCTCCTGGAGGAGGCGGGCGTCCGCGAGGACGTCGAGATGGTCGACACCGGATACGACACCGTCCAGCAGCTCCTCGCCGGCGAAATCGACGCCGCAGGCGGCGTCTTCGGCGACGCCATCAGCGCCGAGGCCCAGGGGTATACGGTCGATAGCCTCCCCGTCGGCGACACCATCCCCTCCTACGGGCACGTCGTCGCGGTGAACCGGGAGTGGGCGGACGCGAACGGCGAGGCGGTCCGGGCCTTCCTGCGGGCGACCGCCCGCGGCGCCGCGTGGGCCCAGCGGCGGCCGGCCGAGGCGACCGACCTGCTCGTCGAGGCCAACGGGGTCCTCGCGGAGTCCCGCGAGCAGCAGCGACGCAAGTGGGAGACCATGGCTCGGGACTTCATGCTCGGCGACGCCGTCAGGGAGCACGGCTGGGGCTGGAGCGAGGCCGAACCCTGGCGCGTCGTCCACGACGCCCTGGCGGACGCCGACGCCCTCGGTGGTGAGGTCGACCCGAACGCCGTCTGGACCAACGACTACCTCGACACCGACGACGAGTTCGTCGGCTCGTACGCGGACCAAGTCTGATGGCGACCTCCGACCGGCGTCTCCCGTCGGTCGACGCCCCCACGGCGAGCGGCGGCGCCGTCCGGACCGTCCTCGGTCACGTCTGGCCGCCGACCGCGGTGTTCGTCGTCGTCATCGCCTGCTGGCAGTGGTTCGTGACGGCGACGGGTGTGCCGACCGTCGTCCTCCCCGGACCGACGGACGTCGCGACGGCGTTTCTCGTCGCCCGCGGGACCCTGCTCGCGGCGGCGGGGGTGACGGCGCTGACCGCGGCCCTCGGACTGGCCGGCGGGGTCGTCGTCGGCCTCACCCTCGCCTTCGCGATGGTCGGGTCGCGGGCCGCGTCGGCGGTCCTCCACCCCTACCTGATCGCGCTGCGGATCGCCCCGCTCGTCGCCATCGCGCCCCTCCTCTTCCTCTGGATCGGCGACGGCGTCCTCTCGCGGGCGACGCTCGTCACGACGATGACGGTGTTTCCGGTCGCCATCGCGTCGGTCGACGGCCTTCGGTCGGTTCCCCGGGAGTACACCGACCTCGCCCGATCGGTCCGGGCGCCGCCGGTCCGGACCTTCCTTCGGGTCCGGATCCCGGCGGCCGCCCCGAGCGTCTTCGCGGGCGTGAAACTCGCGGCGGCGCTGTCGGTCGTCGGGACCGTCGTCGCGGAGTTTCTCACCCTGCAGTCCGGGCTTGGCTACCGACTCTTTCACACCGCGGAGTTCCTGCAGACCAGCACCACCTTCGCCGCCCTCGGGACGCTCACGCTCCTCGGTCTCGTCTTCTATCTCGTCCCCGCGGCGGTCGAACGGCGGCTGGACTGGGGCTAGTTCCAGGTCACCGCGCGCTGACAGAGCGTCACGCCGCCGTAGAGCCCCAGCCCGATCGGCAGGAGGACCGCGAGCGCCGCGAGCATCACGTCCGCCTGCACGTTCTCGGAGGCGGCCAGGATCAGCGCGCCCAGTCCGTCGTTCGAGAGGATCCACTCGGCGACGACGGCGCCGACGACCGAGAGCGTCACCGACTGTTTCAGCCCCGCGAACACGTCCGGGAGGGCGTGTGGGAGACGGACCGAAAGGAAGGTCCGGAGGGGGTCGGCGTCCACGGAGCGGAGCAAGTCGAGGTGTGCCTCGGGCGTCCGCGACAGGCCGGCGGCGGTCCCGACCACGACGGGGAAGAAGACGACGAGGGCGACGAAGAGGACGGCCGTTTCGAAGCCGACCCCGAAGTAGATGAGGAAAATGGGGGCGACGGCGATCTTCGGGAGGACGCGGGCGGCGACGAGGTAGGGGTAGAGCGCCCGTCTGAGCAGGGGGACCGCCGAGACCACGACGGCGAGCGTGAAGCCGGCGAGGACGCCGGCGGCGCCGCCGACGAGGATCTTCCGGAGCGTCTCGACGGCGTGGGTCAGATACAAGCCGGGATTGCCGACCAGGCGGGCGAGGACGGCGGTCGGCGACGGCAACAGGAAGGCCGGGACGGCGAAGGCGACGGTGATCGCCCACCAGCAGGCGACGGCGGCGACCAACCCCGCGACCGGCAACGTCGCGTCGGGGGCCGGCACGCGGTCGGCGACGCTCATGTGTCGCCGTGGAGCGCCCCGCGGACCCGGGCGACCTGCGCCCCGAAGGCCTCCGATCCGAAGACCGACTCGTCGCGGGGGCGCGGGAGGTCGACGTCGAACTCGGCGACCACACGCCCGGGCGCCCCGTCGGCGGTCGGATCGCCCTCGGTGTCGGCCGCGACCACGAGGCAGCGGTCGCCGAGGAACACCGCTTCGGGAACGCTGTGGGTGACGAACACGACGGTCTTGCGGTTCTCGCGCCAGAGGCGGAGGATCTCGACGCTCATCTCGTCGCGGGTGATTTCGTCGAGTTCGCCGAACGGCTCGTCCATGAGCAACACGTCGGCGCCGAGGTGGATGGCGCGGGCGATGGCGACCCGCTGTTTCATGCCGCCCGAGAGTTCGGACGGACGGGCGTCCTCGAAGCCGTCGAGGCCGGTCGTCGCGAGGAGGTCCCGCGCCCCCGCCGAGTCGGCATCCTTCCCCGCCATCCGCCGGAGGAAGGTGACGTTCTCGATGGCCGTCTTCCAGGGGAGGAGCGTGTGTTCCTGAAAGACGAACCCGAGGCGGGCCGCCGACTGTGCGACCGCCGGCGGGTCGCCGTCGACGGTGACCTCGCCGGTCGTCGGCTCCTCCAGCCCGCCGATGGTCCGCAACAGCGTGGTCTTGCCACAGCCGGAGGGGCCGACGACGGTGACGAACTCGCCGTCGGCGACGTCGAGGTCGACGTCGGCGAGCGCGCGCAGGTCACCGTAACTGACCGACAGGTTCTCGGCGTGGATCATAGTGCGTCGGCCTGATCGAGGGCGATCCGGAGGCGCTGCCACGTCTCCCCCGAGTGCCACCCCCAGCCGTTCTTTTCGACGGCGTCGCTGCCTGCGAAGCGATCGAGCGCCTGCGTGAGTTTGCGCCGCTCGGCCGCGGCCGGTTCGTCGCTCCGGTCGCCGACGGCCTCGACCGCCGCCGCGGGATCGGTCCGTGCGGTGCTCCACCCGTCCATCGAGCCCTCGAGGAACGCCCGAAGCGCCCCGGGGCGGTCCCGGAGCGTCTCCCGACGAACCACGAAGGCGGGGCCCGGGACCGGGAAGTGCTCGGCGACGAGCACCGAGTCGACGTCGTGGCCGTCGGCCGCCAACTCCAGCGGGTCGGTGAACACGCCGGTCGCGACGTCGGCGTCGCCGTCGAGGAGCGCCTCGCGCTCTTCGCCCTCGGCGCGGACGACGGTCACGTCGTCGACGACGCCGGCCTGCGACAGGAAGAGGCGCCCGAGCGCACCGGTCTCGGAGCCGGCGGGCATGGCGACCCGCCGACCGCGGACGTCCTCGACGCTCCGGAGCGGGGCACCGAACGTCTCGCGAGTGGTGTAGAGGACGACCATCGCCCGCTGGTAGTAGAGTGCCAGCGGGACCACGTCGCTCCCGTCCGCGTGAGCGCGCAGGAAGGTGGCCGCACCGGTGAGCCCCACGTCCACGTCGCCGTCGGCGACGGCCGACAGCGCGGCGGCGGAGCCGCGACGTCCGTCGAAGCTCACGTCTGCCTCGTACGTCCCCGCGAACAGTGGGGCGTGAAGCCCGTTCGGATCCCAGTTCAGGCCAACCTCGACGGGGCTCCCATCGTCGGTCCGGGCGTCGGCGTCGACGTCGACATCGTCGCCGAGGGTCGCGGCGACCGTCGCGGCCCGGTCGAGCAGCGCCTCGGAGTGGCAGGCGCGCACGCGGGCGACCGTCCGATCGAAGCCGCCGTCGGCCCGCCACCCCTTGGGCGGTCGCCCCGGCGCCTCGCTCCGGACGGTCGTCTCGGTGATCAGGCCGTGGTCGGTGAGGGTCGCGAGCACGTCCGAGACGCGGTCACGGCCCAGGTCGACGCCCACGCGGACGGCCAGTCGGGACGCCGCCTCGCCGGAGAAGCGGTCGGACTCCTCGCGGCCGACCAGGTAGGCGAGGACGCGCGCCGCCTCGCGGTCGAGCCCCGCGGCGAACGCCTCGACCGCTCGTTCGTCCTCGTCGCCGAGGACCGGAAACTCTCGAACTCGCACGTCCCCCCATTCGGTCCGGTCCATATATAAACTGCAGGCGAACGCTCGGCGATCGAGTCACGGATCGTACACGTTCCTCCGCGTGCGTGGGAGTCCCTGGCGGGACTTCATCAGGTTTAATAGATCAAAACCGAAGTTCGACTCGATGGTCTCAAAGCAGTCGAAGGAGTTCCTGTCGCGACGGAAATTCGCAGCCACGTTCAGCGGCGCCGTGCTCGCCGGCCTCGCCGGATGCGGCGGCAACGGCGGCGACGGTGGCGACGGTGGCGACGAAGCGACGGCGACGGCGACCGACACCCCGGAGCCGACGGCGACGGCGACGGCGACGGCCACGGCGACGTCCACGCCGGCCGGCGAGGCGGACGCGACGATCACCGTGGGTCCCGGCGGCAGTCTCCAGTTCGAACCGGAGACGACCGCCGTCTCGCAGGGCGATACCGTCGAGTTCGTCTTCGACTCCGGCGGCCACAACGTCTCGGGTCACCCGGACGCCGCGAGCCAGGTGGAGCTTCCGGAGGGTGCGGAGCCGTTCGCGAGCTACGACATCTCCGGCGACGACATCAACCACCTCTCGCTCAACGAGGCCGGGACGACTTACCGGCACACGTTCGAGGTTACCGGCCAGTACACCTACGTCTGTGTCCCCCACGTGTCCTCGGGGATGGTCGGCAACCTCACGGTCCGCGACCGGTAATCCGACAACGGCGAGTCGCCCTCCGTTCTCGCGCTCGTGACACCTCCTAGATACGATCGTCGGTCATTTACTTTAATTTACGTCCTAAATAATGAAATATATCACAAAGTTAAATATAGACAATTCCTTCCCTACGTACGGAGTGGTATGGCATGTCGCAATATGTAACAGACGGAATGCCCCAGATCGACCAGGAGGATCGACGGCAGTTCCTCAAGGTCGTCGGGTTGACCGGCGCAGTGGCAGCAGGTAGTGAGTTCACCCTGAGCGACCTCAGGGGAGAAGTAGAAGGGGAGACGGCGGGGGAACTCGCCGCTATGGGGGAGGCCATCAGCGACGACCTGACGGGCGAACTCGACGCGGGTCTGCTCGGTAGCGAACTCGCGGCCCTGGAAGAACAGATCGCCCAGCTGGACGAGCTGCGGGCCATGGGCGTCCCGGCCGAGGACAGTACGGCCTATCAGGAGCTCGCCGAGCCCGGGTGGGCCATCCACGAGCATCTCGTGGAAGTCGGCTTCTTCGGGAGCGTCGAGGAGCACCTCCCCGAGTTCACCCCCGAGCACATCGGGGCGACCGCTCGGGAGTTCATCGACACGCCCGTCCTGGCCTCCGCACTGCTCGAACTCGGCTACACCGAGTCCGAACTGACCTCGACGATGGTCAACGTCGTCAACAACAAGGAACGCCTGGCGATGTGGGTGCCCACGAAGAACATCCCCGCCGGCGTCGAAGGGTTCGACCCCGAGAACGTCGCCCCGCTCCACCAGCGAGCGGCTGCCGGCGTCCTGTTGTGGACGGATTACCTGGATACGTACCTCTGGCAGAACGAGGTACTCCTGACCGACACCATCCTCGACAACAACTACGGAGACCTCAAGCAGATGTACGCCGGACTGCATCTGCTGGCCAACGCCGCCGAGGACCTCGCGGGCAGTCAGGAACTCGGCGACGCACAGCTCACCGCCGCGCTCTCGGCGGGCGCGGCCATGATGATCGTCGGCCAGGAGGACCTGACCAACGACGTGATGCGCATCACGGACGAAATGCGCGCCCCACGCACGGGAGGTGCGTAACGCATGGCTAGCATTCACGAACACGACAAGGCGGTACAGGCGGCACAGAACATCGAGATGGTGGAGGTCGAGGACGGCTATACGCTGACCAACCTCCCCGACGAGTCGATCACGCAGCAGTTCGACATCGACCAGATCCCCCAGCGCGACGTCACCCAGGAAGACCTGACGGCCTCCGCGAAGGAGGACCCCGAATCCTGGCTGATGTACGGCGGCGGCTATCAGCAGCAGCGCCACACGTCGGCGGACGTGATCACGCCGGACAACGTCGAGGATCTGGAACTCGAGTATCTGGTCCAGAGCGGCGTCGCCTCCAGCATGGAGGGTGTCCCGATCGTCGTGCCCGGCGATCCGCCGGTCATGTACCAGACCAA